>CANQIY010000038.1 GCA_947624125.1 uncultured Bacilli bacterium
CATCTTCTCTTAAAGTATAAAAGTAACTTCCTTTTAATTTCATAATTTGCCTTCTTTCTTACTAATTAATTATAATCGAAATCAACAAAAAAAGAAAGATTTCTCTTTCTATTCTAACTATTTTCCTCTATTTATGAGGGTCAACTAATATTTTAATCGAACTAGACTTACCACTATAAAGTTCTTCATAAGATTCTCCAACTTCTTCTAAAGTAACAGTTTTACTTATAAATCTATCAACATCTATTTCTTTATTCGCTATCATACTTATACATTTAGCAAATTCTTCTTTTGTATAAGCAATAGCCCCGATAGCTTTAACTTCTTTCATAACAATAGAAGTTGTAGCAAAATTAATTGGTACCATTGATACCCCGACTAAAATAACAGTACCACCACTTTTTACTAAACTAAAAGCACTATTAACTGCGGGACTATTACCACAACATTCAATTACAATATCATATTTGCCAATATTTTTATTTACTTCATCTTCATTTAAAGCATCTAACCATTCATCAGCAACACCTAATTTAACCGCTGCTTCTCCTCTTTTGGGATTAGTTTCTGATACTACGACTTTACTAGCTCCACTTTTCTTAGCAAACATGGCTGATACTAAACCAATGATGCCACCCCCAACAACTAAAACATTATCACCAACATTTGGATTAGCTAAATTAACTGCATGATAACCAACAGCGGTTGGTTCAACTAAAGCCCCTTCTTCAAAAGTCATATTCTCCGGTACTTTTAAAACCATATCACTTCGAACCTTTAACATCGGGGCAAGACCACCCGGATTATCTAAAGACAAACCACTAGCATGCGTCCATGTATCAGCACAATAATGAATATTACCTTTAACACAAGCATCACACTCACCACATGGAGAAATAGGTAACGCTGTAACTTTATCTCCTACTTTTAAATCTTCTCTTCCGCCATTATCAATAACTGTTCCACAGTATTCATGACCCATAACTAAACCAACTGGTCCACCTAATTCCCAATAATGAATATCTGAACCACATATTCCTGTTCTTTTTACATCTATTAAAACTTTACCTTCTTCTTTGGTTGGTTCTTCTATTTCTTTTATAGTAAATTCTTTAACCCCTTTTATAGCAACACATTTCATAAATATCCTCCCTATCTTTCATAGTTATTATACCATTTACTAGACATTTTATAAATTGAATTGCCATTTACTTGACACATAATTTTGCAAACAAAAACTCCATTATGTAAAACATGGAGTTTACTTTTCTTAATTTTTATACATTACATCGATATCAACATCACCATTAATACCATCTATTTTACCATTATTACAAAGTTGCCAAATCTCATAATCACCTTCATAATTAGTTTTACTAGTATAATGAGCTAACCAAACAGGAAAATTTAATTTATTAGTCCAAATAGTTTCTAAATAAAATTTACTACTATAAAGCATTCCTTCATAACCTTTATTTTTAACCGTAGTCATAAAATGATTAGCTAAATTATTGATTTCATAAAAACTAATTTTATAACTATTCCAATTAGACCAACTTTCCCAGTCAAATACAATTGGTAAATCAAGACTTCGACCATCTAGAGTATCCAAAACCCAATTAGCATGAGCAATTGCTTCTTCTTCACTTGTAGCTATACTATAAAGATATACCCCAACCTTTAAACCAGCATCTTTAGCTTTTTGATAGTTTTGTTCAAAATATTCATCTTTCGCAATTTTCCTAGTTGAACTTCCTTCAACGCCAATTCTCATTAAAACAAAACTAGCTCCAGCTTCTTTAACTTTATTAAAATCGATATCTCCCTGCCATTTCGAAACATCAATACCTATTTCAGTATTATCATTTTTATGAGCTTTTACAATATCGGCAAACTGTGTCTTTTTAGCACTTCCACCACCACTACTACCACCACCAGTATTATTATTTGGTTTAACAACACTTAATGTAACATTAACTTCTTTGGTATTATTACTACTATCAGATAAAGTATAAACTAACTTATAAGTTCCTGCTTTTGTTAAATCATAATCCCCACTAATTACACAACCAACATCACCAGTATAATTATCACCAAATGTTATTAAATTACATAAATCACCATCATAATTAAGAGTAACTGATTTACTAGTTCCCCCAAAAACTAAAGGAGGAATACTATCAATAACATTAATTTTATATTTATATACATATCTTTGATTATCTATTTCATAATATAATTCATATTCTTTTTCTCCTAATAAAGTAGTATCAAGACTATAATCTTCACTAATCATATTTACTTTACTAGTATCAATATCATCATTTTTTATAACAATATCTGATAATTTAACATCACTATATACCTCAACTGTATTAGTTGTTAAAAGAAAATAATTATTATCTTTATCTTCAATTACTTCTTCTAAATTATTATTATTACCACACCCTGTAAAAAATAAACTAAATATTATCAAAATTAATACTTTCATACATACCTCTTAGAAAGATTATAGCATAAATGTATTTAATTTACTAGCTACAAAAAAGATGCCTTTAAGCATCTTATAAATATTCAATAACTCTAATATTTTTATTTAATTTTTCAATTAAATCTTGAGGTTCATATTTAGCAAAAATATTAACGAAATTACTATGGTCCATTAAAAACATATCATAATATTCTAAAAAAATTTCTTGATAATTAGTTACTCCTAATTCTTTTAAATAATTAATATTTTCACCCACTAATTTCTTACTTTTTTTAATTTCATCAATTAACTTTTTGGGAGAATTATTTAAGAAATCAGCAATATCATCTTTATTAAATCCATATTTTTCCAAAAATTTCACACTTATCTCCCTCTACTTTCAGCTTCATATACACTTGGATTCATATCATCATATTTAGAAAAATCAATATCATGACCTAAATCATTTAAAGCATTTAATTGTTTTTCTAAATCAGCTCTAATGCTTTGAAAATCAGTGGTAGCTGCTTCAACTTTACTATATTCATTCATTACTTCATCAACAGTTGGTTCAGCACCAATATCTGTAAGACTATGGTCAAGAAGAGTATTATCATGATGAGCATCACCAATATTTATCTCTTTTAAACCATCTATTTCCGGTACAACATCAGGACTATATAAATCATTTTCTATAACTTTTGGCTCTTCTTTTACTTCTTCTTCATGACTTTCACTGCTAGGAGCTACTTCTTCTAAAACAGGTTCTTCTTTTGGTAAGTCACTCGGAACAAAAGGCTCTAAATTAAAATCTTCAGCTGGAGTAGGACTACTAACTTCTTCCCCTAAACCACGATTTTTTAAAACTTCTTGCCATAAGTTTCTATTAAACAAAAATAATTCATATTTACCATTTTCATCTTTATATTGAATACCATTAGCATTACAATAACCTATTCTTTTATAAATATCAACAGGATTTAAACATAAACGTAAAGGTTTTTCTACATATAAACCAGCTTCATGAATAGCTTCGATAAAATCAAAATCTTTTTTAATATCACTAAGAGGCATTGTTAAAGCTTTTAATTCATGTCCTCTTTTAATATCAACACCTTTATTAGTTATATAATCTAAAACCTCTAAATCAACGTGTTGTAAAGTAACATAAAATTTTTCAATAGTTCTTTTTCTTTCTTCTTCATTAAAATTTAATCTATCTAATGTTTTATTTATATCTACAAATTCCATTATGTTTCCTCCTAATACGCAATTAATGGTACTATTTTAGGGTCAAGGCCACTATTTTGTAAACGCATTACCGCTTCGTCTAAACCATTTATATCATATTTCATTAAAATATTAGGATTTAAATAAATATCAAATGGCTCTTTACCAATTTCAATTAACTTCTTAATTTTTTCATCTAACTCTTTATCATATAATAATTCTACATTATCAACGAAAAAGTCTAATTTCATATCATGACTATGAGCTATCTCAACATTCTTTCTTAAATCAGTTTCATTATAATTAGCTAATATCTTATCGATATCATTAGCTGTAAAATCTAAATAATCAAAACCTAATTCAGTTAATAAATTAATTAAATTATCTTTTGGTGATAAAGAACTCTTTTCTTCTCCTTCATCATTATTTTGATAAGCATCTTTAGCTTCAGCAAATACCTCAGAAATACTCTTACCACTTTGATTTTTTAATCTATTTTCATATTCAAATAAAGCATCTTCAGGGAACATCATAAGTTTAGCGGCTTCTCTTTGTTCATCTTCATTAAAATCAAATTTTTCTAATAGGGAAGTAATGGAATCTCTTGTAATATTGATATTGCCACTTAAAGCTAAATCAAAATATTCATTTAATCTTCTTTGGTCTTCTAAAGCTTCATCTTTTCTAATACCAAGTTCTTCAATTGTGGCAATTGCGGTATTTAAATCAGTTTCAACTTGTACTAATTTTTTACTCGCTGCATCTTTTTCATTTTGAACTCTTTCAATTGTCTTAGGAAGCATTCTATTTACATCTTCACTTAATCTCTCCGGATTAAAATCAACATTTAATTTTGTTAAAACTGTTTTAAAATCTTCTGTTTTAATGCGACTTAAAGTTGTTAATAATTTTTCTCCTTCTTCCGCTAATACTCTTTCTTCTTCCGTTAAATTTTCAATTTCACTTTGTAATGTGGCTTTTTCACTTGTTGTTCTTTCTTTTGTTTCTGTAGCTGTTATTTTTTCTTTTTCCATTTTGGCAAGAACAACACTTTCACTTCCTCTTAGGTTATATAATCTATCTAATAATTTTGTTATCTCTGAAGTCAACATCTTCATATTAGAATCACTCCCTCTTATTATGAATAAATTATATCAAAACTCTTTCTATTTGTAAACTAAAAAGACGAATTTTTCACTCGTCTTCTTCTTTATTTATTATTCTTTTTATTTTATTTTTAATTCTTTGCATGGTATTATCTACTTGTTTTGGTGTTTTTTGTAAAATTTTGGCTATTTCTTGATAATTCATTCCATTAACCATTAATAAAAATACTTCATATTCTTGACTTGTTAACTTCTTTTCAATTCTCTTTAATAAAGAAACATAATCTTCATTATTTACTACATTATTTAATGGGTCAAATACCCCTTCATCACTAATAACTTCCATTAAAGGTTTCCCATCTTTATAGGGAAAATCTAAAGAATAAGCGTCTTTTAAAGTTTTATATTTATCTCTACTATATTTTCTTATCATCCCTCTTATTCTTCTTTCAATACAAAGATTTAAAAAAGTTAGAAGAGTGGCATCTTTATCGTCTTGATAAGAACGTAGGGCATCACTAAAACCAACAGCACATTCACTATAAATCTCTTGATAATCAATATTTAACTCACTTAAAAATTCACTATATTTTTTAATTAATATATCAATTATATATCGGTATTTATAATAAAGAATGTTTTTCGCATTTTCATCATCTTCCCGATATAACATTATTAATTCATAATCATTTGTTTCTTTAAGTTTTAAATCTTCTTTCATTATTTAAGCATACCATAAATTAGTATTCCTGCTGAAGTACTCGCATTTAAACTATTTATTTTTCCTTTCATTGGTATTTTGATTATAAAATCACTATTATCTTTGATAATTTTACTAACGCCACTGCCTTCACTACCAATTACTAACACTTTTTTGCCGGTATAATCTAGAGTGCGATAATCAACTCCATCCATATCAGCAGTATAAACAAAATAATTTTTTTGCTTTAATTCATTTAGGGCATTAACTAAATTACTTACCATAATTATTTTTACATGCATAATAGCGCCGGATGATACTTTAACAACTGTGTCATTTACCATTACACTTCTTTTACTTGGAATAATAATATTAGTGATTCCGGCACATTCACAAGTTCTAATAATTGCTCCGAAATTATGCGGGTCTTCTAAATGGTCTAACATTACAACAAAATCACTGTCAATATCATCCATTGTATAATAATTATAATCATGTATTTCCATTACTATTCCCTGATGATTACCACTTACCATTTTATCTAATTTTTGTTTGGGAACAACGGTATATTTAAGTTTTTCTTTTTGTAAGATGGGAATTATTTCTTTACTGCTTACGAATATATTTTTTATTTGTTTTTTATTAACTTCTTTTAAAACATTTTTCCCATAAACAAGCATGTGCATCACCTTCTTAATTGTATCATAAATTTTAAAGCTTGCATAATAATTCTTTTTTCGTTATAGTAATTTAGAGGTGTTTTTGATGTTTTTATATACAAATGATAATAAAAGATATCATACTTTAAATTACTTTTATCGAACTAAATTTAAGCAAAAAGTTTTTAAAGTTCCTCTTGATGCTCATTTTGAATGTCCAAATAAATTAAATGACGGTGGTTGTATTTTTTGTAAAAATAAAAGTCGAGCAAATATTACAGATGAAAACTTAAGTATTGAAAAACAATTTTGGAAAAATTGTCAAATTTTAGAAAAGAAATGGCCTAATAGTTTATATATTCCTTATTTTCAAGCCGGCACTAATACTTATGCTTCCCTTCAAAATTTAAAAGAACTTTATGAAAGTGTTTTAAGTTATCAAAATGTTGTAGGTCTTTCTATTGCAACAAGACCGGATGCTTTAAATGATGATATTATTAATTATCTTTCTTTATTAAATCAAAAAACTTTTTTAACTATTGAATTAGGTTTACAAAGTAGTAATGATGAAACATTAAAACTTATTAAAAGAGGCCATGATAAAGAATGCTTTACTAACGCTGTAAAAAGGCTTAAAAAACATAATATTTTTGTTGTAGCTCACATTATTAATGGCCTTCCCTATGAAACAGAAAAAGATATGTTAGAGACTGTTAAATATTTAAATAATTTAGGAATTGATGGTATAAAAATTCATATGTTATATATTGAAAAAGATACTGAAATTGCTGAACTTTATCAAAAAAATAAATTTCATCTTTTAACAAAGGATGAATATATTGATATCGTTATTAAACAATTAGAATTATTAAATCCTAAAATTGTTATTGAAAGAATAACTGGTGACCCTTTAAAAGAAGATTTAATTGCACCCGAATGGTTATTAAAAAAATTTGTTGTTTTAAATGATATTGATAAAGAAATGGTTAAAAGAGATACTTATCAAGGAAAAAATGTGGAAAATTAGTCTTTTTTCCACATTTTTATTCAATTATAAAAGGTTCATCTATTGTTCCTTTGCCATCTATTAATGAAATATTATTTTTTAAGAAGAATACAGGACGAACAGATAATCCACCAGCCAAATTCCATGTATTAACCCATCCAACGTCACGAACATGAAGTACATCGAAAGTACCGAATTCCACGTTCCAACCAAAACGTGTCATAGTCCACTCGTGTTTTTGAGGAGGTGTACTATCATTTTTGGATAAGTGTATCCAGCCAGTAAGACATTCATCATATGTATGATTAGTTGCTTGACAATTGGCTTCATTATTTACGGATAAATAATAATCACTAATATACATTAAACCTATTTTAGCATCTACTTCATAAGTTCGTTCTGTTTCAGTCCATTTTTCAGTATGTCTTATATAATAATATGTTTTTCCTATATTTTGACCCAAAGTTGCTTGACATGCTTCAGCCTTTACTCCTTTGTATTCTTCATTTTCATTTTCTGCTTTTTCATCCCATTGAGCTTCTTTTTGTCCACTTTCTATTTTATATACTTCTATTCCTGTTTGTCTTGCTCCATTAGTTGTATTATTACTATGCATACTTCCAAATAACCAATTATTATTGTCTATTTTATCTTCCCAACCTTTTGGAACTAATTCTGTATTTTTTAAAAATGTAGTATCATTTATATGCTTAAAAATTAATGACTCATTCCAATATACATTGGTATTATAATCTGTCCACCATTGGTCTGTTTCTTCTAAGGCTTCCTTTTTGATTACTTTGACTCTTCCACTTTCTTCAATTCCTATTATTCGATACATATATTTTTCAGGATATGACTTACATTCATTACTATCACTTGTGCCAAAACAGATATAGTTTTCTATTTCATCTTCTTGTTGTCCCTGAAAACGATACATCCCGGTCCAGTCTGCACTACTATTGGTTGTTTCTAAATTTAAACCATTTGGTTTAGGTTGCATATCCATTATTTCTAAACCTGCACCTTTATCAAAATATAAATAACAATTTATACTATCAGTAGTATCAACAATTAACTTTTTATTATCATAATCATAACTTAATATACCATCTATTATATTTCCATCGATACTCATACATTGAGATTTTTCTTCATTAAAAACATACCCTTCTTCAGGAAATATTTCTTTTTCATTATAATTGTTCTTACCTTCTTCTACGTAGATAGCAAATGTATTATCATGTTTTTGCATATCTAATATAACATCATCTAATACAATTTCTTTTTTATTAAATAATTTAAATAAACCAAATATAAAAATAATTAAACATATAAAAATAACGATTATCTTTTTGTTAATAACTTGCATTACTTTTTCTCCCTTTATTTTATATTTGTTATTATATAATACCCCCCCGGAGTCAAGAAATAAAAACCACGTCTAAAAGGCGTGGTTTTAACATGGCCTATAAGGCCCTAACAT
>CANQIY010000039.1 GCA_947624125.1 uncultured Bacilli bacterium
TTTAACCACTGATGTATCAGATATACTACTATCTTTTCTTTTAACATTAAATGAATAACCAATAAGATTGCTATGCTCTTCTTTTATTAATAATCGGATATCTTTACTCGTGTATTCTTTAGCTCTGGCAAAATGAAAAGTATTAATATGGGATTTTATTTGATTAAGTAAATTATACATATATACTCCTTTTTTTAAAGATATAATAACATTTGTTTGCTAATATGTAAAGAAAAAACTATTTATTTTCTATATTACAGAAAATTTTTTTACTTTCCAAGGCTTTTTTAACTTCTTTTTGCTCTTTTTTATTTATTACTAGTATTTCATCTGTTTTACATGAAGCACTTTGTACTTTTTTGATATCTTTAATTATACTTGCAAATTCTTTCGGATACTCTAATATGGTTACTTCTTTAATTTTAACTTTATTTAAAATGCTTTTGTAGTAATTAAAATCATCAACAATTTTAGATGGTATATTACTTGTATTATCTTTTAAATAATTAAATATTTCATCAAGGGTTATTCCTAAATCAAGAGCTTTAGCAATACCTTTAAAGTTAAGATTATATACTATATAATCATTATCTTTTTCTTTGGTTAAGAAACAATCAAAGAATAATATATGTTCCATATTACTCATATCATCAAAAACCATAATTTTATCATCAACAATTTTTAAAGGAATATTATTAATAATTAATTCATTAGTGTATTCTGCTAATCCTAATACTTGAGCTCCAAAATCTGTTAATTTAACATAACTATTTACTAAATATTCTCGATACCCATAATCATCATATTCACTATCTATTACTACATCTATAATACCTAAGGTAGCAAAATATTGCATTAAACATACATCTATTAATGGATAGTCAAATTCATCATATGAACATCCATAATACCAATTATCATAATCACTTTTTTTCAAAACAGTTCCTAAAGCATTTCTAATAAAGTTGCCATTTTTCATTCGAATTTGTTCTCTGAATTCATTAATATCAACCCATTCATCGATAGGTAATTTTTTTATGGCTTCTACAAGGAAATTTCTTATAGGATAAAAATTCTTAAAATTATATTTATAAACTCCTGAACGCATTCTTTCTATTTCGTTAATTTCATCAGAATCAATATAACTATCTAATAATAATTGAATCTTTTCAATTTTATTTAGTCTTAAATATTTTTTATAATTGCTTCCTAAGATAATAACCTCTTTAGTATTATTAATAACTTTAGCACTTACTAATAAATCAATAAGTCCTTTCATAATAACCGTATCATCTGTCGTTTTAAAGTCTTCATCAACTCTTTTACTTATTTCTTGAATGTTAAAAATACTGATAAATCTTAAGCAATCTTTTTTAAGTATTTCCTTTTTTTTATCCGATAATTTTATTTTAAACTCATTAACATATTTAATAAATTCATCAAAATAGAAAACACTTTCATCTTCTATTTCAATATTACCATAATGGTCAGTAAGATTAATAGTATCCTTAGTCTTAGTATAGCTTATTTCATATGGAGGAACTATTTCATCAAGAACTTCTCTTATAAATTTAGGAATCTTTTTGCCAATAAAAAAATAATTAACTTTCTTAAGAAATTGACCACTATACTTATATTTTTGGGTAATTTCATTAAGACTTTTTTCTAAAGGATTGTATCTTTGTTTAACAATGGTATCAATATATTCTTTTTCATAATCATTAAGTTCATTATAGGTATTAATAACAAAATCAGGTTGATTATAAAACTCTATGATTCGTTCCATTAATTCCAGTTTGCGTCCATTTCTATCTAATTTTAAATTAGAAGCTACTTTCCGTAATTCATCACAATTCATATTATTTAATATAAAGTTTAATTCTTCAATCATGTACTACCTCAATTTCTATTAGTTATATTATAACCGAAGTAATACTTATTTTTAAAGCTTTCTATGCTTTTTTGACAACATTTAACCTTAAATAAAATTAGGTTGGAAAGAGGGTTATAGTAAATTAGCAAGCAAAACATACAGAATTATAAAAAGTATTCTTTATGAAAAAAAAAGTATAATAATAACTTTCTATGTAATCACTATCTGCAAAAGACTCAACATCACTAATTGTGAAATTTTCAATATTATCAAATTTTTCTCTTGCACTTTCCCTTCCTTCAGTTTGGGATGGGTCAAAATCTTTCATCATATTAGCTCTATCAAAACTAATTGTTACTTCTTTGTCATAAGCATTTTTATAAGAATCTATTAAATAACCAGCGGTGTTTTTAATTGCTAGTGTTATGGTACAAGTACAAGCAATAATTAAAATAATAATTCCTATTAAAATGTTTCTCCCTTTATTTCTTTTTATTGAAATCCATGCATTTTTTAATATATACATAATATTCCTCCTTTAATACAATATCATTTTATGATGTAAATATTAAAGAAACATTAAAAAACATTAACTTTTTTTCGTTAATGTTAATTTATTTTAAATTTAACTTCAAAAGTAGTATAGCCATCTTTAGAATAAGCTCTAATATTACCCTTATGAGCATTTACAATATTTTTAGCTATAGCTAATCCTAAACCATATCTTCCACTTTTTCGATTATGACTTTTATCATTACGATAAAATCTTTCAAATATTTTTTCACATTCATCGGGTGCTATAGCTTCACCTTTATTAATTACTTCCAATTTTATTTCCGCTCTATCACTCGTTAAGTTAATTCTAATATTACTTTTTTCTTTTCCGTGACTAATAGCATTATCAATTAAAATTGATACTAACTCATCGATGCTTTCTTTATGGCACATAAAGTTTATTTTTTCTTCTATATTAGTTTCAATAGTTATATCTTTTTCGTAGGCTAAACTTTCAAATGTTAATGCTCTTTTTTCTACTATCATAGAAAGATTATTTTTACTAAAATTTTCACATTTTAAATATTCCGTTTTGGATAAATCAAGTAATCTTGTGATTAACATCGGCGATTGCTTCTTCATCTTCAATAACTAAAATTCTCATCCTACCACCTCAACTTAAAATTATATATTATAAAAATTAAAGAAATATTAAAACATTATTTGGCTTTATTTCTATCCAAAAGATAACATTTAAATTCAGTTGTCTTTAATTATATAACCACATAGCTTCTAACTTTCAAATTATAAAATAATAAATCAATATAATAATCTTCATTTTCTATTTCTAAATGATATTGTCTTCCCCCAAACGCAAATCCATTACCTAATTCTAATAATAACTTAGTGATATTAGTAGTTAATTCTCTTTCAATATTAAGTTCTTTCACATCTTTATCAAAATGCCAATAAATTCAAAAAAGAAAATGATGTATATATTTATATTTCTAATATTAAAAATCAATTCTTTTTCCTTTTTCACAATGATTAAAAAATTCATCTATTGAAATATGATACTTTGGTTTTTTATATTCATATAATACTAAATTTTCATTTTCATACATATTATTTAATTCATATTTAATAAATTTATTTTTAATATCTAATAATAGACTTTTTTCTGTACTATATTCATGTATTCCTCTAAATACTACCCATGAATGTTCAAACCAATAATATTTATCATTCTTTTTATAAGTTAAAAATGTATGTGTTGGACATTCATTGCCATCATAATGCACTATAAAATAAGTTTTTAGATGCCAATCATTTCCTTTAAAATAATATCTTTCTAGTTCTACTTGGTCCCAACATACTCCAATTTTATTTTTTATTACTTCCTTAGGCGACTGCAATATATAATTAGTAGAAAATTCTTCATTTACCAAATTATGTTTCTTATTATCATTATCTAACCAACCATATTCTATATCATTCATTAAATTCATAACTTCTAATTCATTATAATAATTCCAAATATTTAATTGTCCTTTAGCTTTTATTGGAGCATTTAATGGTGTAATATCTTTTAACACCCAAGCATATCTTCCTTCTTCATATAAACCACAAATATATTCTTGATAATTATTTTTCTTCATATTTTCTACATAATCTTTTGTCATGTATATGCAGTCAACTAAATTACATTTACAAATAATATTTCCATAATTTAATAATGTATTTTCTACTAACTTCATTAATTCTTTATTTTCAAGACATTCTTTAGAGACTTTAATAGCACTGGCATGAATATATAATTCACCTCGGTAATTTGTTTTCCAACTTCGTGTTTCAATTAATTTTTTATTTTCCTTTATTAAAGTAGCATAAGGTTCTGTTATACTTAATACTTTCATATGAAACCTCCATTTTATTTATTAGATACCATTTTCTTTTATTATATTTAATACTTTACCTACTATTTTTGACTTTAAATCTATAATTTCTAATAAAATTATACTATATTAGAACAATATTTTCTATAATTCAATGAAAATGATTTAAATACTCCTTCCTTAAGACTTCATTCTATGAAAAAATTCTTCATTATTCTAAATAATAGATATACTTCGTTTGTAAATATATAATTTATGTCAAGTGAACTTTTGGTATGTGTAATAATTTAGCAAAATAATATATACTTTTTCTTGGAAGGAGTAAAAAATTATGGAACAAGAAAAAATAGGCAAATTTATTGCAATGACAAGAAAAGAAAAAAATTTAACTCAAGAACAACTTGCTGAAAAATTAGGAATCACTAAAAATGCTGTCAGTAAATGGGAACGAGGATTAGGACTTATGGATATATCTTTATTAAAACCATTAAGTAACATATTAGGTGTAACAGTAACCGAAATTTTAAATGGAGAACGTGTTAATAAAGATGATGTTGCTTTAAAAAGTGAAGAAATTTTACTTAAAACTATTGATTATTCTAAAAAGAAACAAAAAAAAGTTCGGATTGTAACATTTATATTAGGAATAATAATATCTTTGTTACTATTTAGTTTGGAAGCAATCTTATATATTAATAATGTTGATGAAAAAACAGCATATTTAATTTTTGGTATATTTTTTATATTTTTCATTTGTGCAGATATTTTACTATGGATTAAAACAAAATAAATAGTAACACTATTAAAATACTTTTAATCATTTTAATAAAATTTAGTCAAAGAAAAAGACAATTCTAGAAATTTATAAACTAAATTGTCTTTTTATTTATTATCAACATCTAAAAAATAAAGTTCTTTAATTCTTTCTAAGGAATCTTTTATATATTGACAACTAATTTTATATTGTTCAAACACAATATTAAATCCCTCATCATCATTACAAACAAAGTTCCAATAATTATAACCAATAAGCAACTCTTCTTCAGCAAAATATTGTTGTACTCTTTCTTGCTTCCAATCATTACCCTCACCAAATTTATTATAAGCTGTTCCTAAAAATATACTGATTTCTTCATTTGTACCCATAATTTTATTTTTTAACAAAAAATATTCTTGAAGTAATTCTGTTTTTTCAGCTTTAGCCTTTTTGTTATCTAAATCACCTCCAGCTTTTAGTTCTATAATATAATGTTCTTTCTTCTCTTCATTATAAAAATAATTATCTGTTTCATGATTCTTCATGTAACTTTCAACATTACTAGGTTTTACCCATGTAAAATCAGAATAATCATTAACCATTGGCTTAACATGTTTATCATATTCTTGAAGTAAATAATCAATATGTTGACTTTGTTGAGGTAAAAGATAAGAATCTATTCTTCCCCGTACTTCATATGATAACTTAGCAATAGAATTACCAATATTTTCTAAAACTTTTCCAAAACTTGAATCAAAAGAACGAACAAAGGCTGAATAAAACATAAATTCTTTACCTAATTCAGCCATAAAAACATTATTCTTTTTGGCATTAATTACACCATTCGGGTCATTTACTTCCGATGTATATCTAGCCTCAAAACCTTCTGCAAAACTTTTTATATTAGAATCTACTATAATTTTAATTGCTTCAATTTTTTGTTTTCTTATAATATCATTATTCATTATTTTCCCCCATTTCATAATTTGTTATTATAAGATGTTTAACATCTTTACTATTTCTATTTTGAAAACTAACTAAATATTTTTTATCAAAAGATTTAATATAAAAACCACTATTATTATATAAATTATAAATAAAATCTGTATTTTTTATTATTAACATAAACTGAGCTTTAGTATTTTTTAAAAAATTTGCCAATCTTATTTGGTCATTTTTATTAAAATCATTTTTGGCATAAGTAGAAAATTCTGTATCATAAGGTGGGTCTAGAAAAAGGAAATCTTTTTCTGTTAAATTTATAGTATCACAAAAATTTTCAAAATCCATATTATATATTTTAGTTTTATGCATATACTTTTTTATAGCATTTGAACTTATATAATCTATTTTTTTATTAAAATCTTTTCTATTATAACTTATTCCACCATAGGGAACATTAAATTTTCCTTGTTTATTGTATCTAAACATCGAAGCATAACAATACTCTCTTATAAAATAAAACATTGCTGATGAAAATTCCGGTGATATATCTAGTTCATTTCTATTATTATATAAATATCTAAAATGCATATAAAAGGCACTCTTTAATGATGATTCCATATTTTCAAGTATATTACTATCTGTAAGTTTTCCTTTATTTTTTGATATTTTACACATACGTCTTATTTTTGAAAATAAATTTTTTTGAATTTCATGAATAAAATTATCAATTCTTATATTAAAATTATTAGTTAAAACACCATTAAATTCTTCTGAATGAGATATTACAAATTCACAAATTTTATCACTATACTTTATTTTTAAATTATTATCTTTTACTATTTCATTACAATAATTTTTATATAAATCAAGTAACTCTTTAGCATTATTTTCTATTACTTTTTCTAATAAAGACCAATTATAAAACAACTCATTAAGTTTCGATAAAAATTCTTTATTTCCACTTTTAATAAAATTGTACAAACTAATTAACTCATCAGATTTATCATTTATAATAGAATTAGGTTTATTTAAAGCAAAATATACAGCACCACCACCCACAAAGGGTTCAATATAACGGTCAAATTTTTTGGGCAAATGCTCTAATATTATAGGCAATTCTTTTTCTTTGCCACCTGCCCATTTTATGAATGGCTTCATTTTAACACCTCAATTCTTTTAATATTATTATATAATTTATTTAACTTTTCGACAATCATTTTAAAACGTTTTTCATTTTTTATAAATATAATTTAAAACCATAAAAAGCAAACATTTTAGACTTGTTTATTATTTGCTATTAAATTTTTATATTTTTCTAATTTAGGCAACTTAACCATACAAAATATTTAATTTCGCATACATTATGAGTGGGATAGTATAAAACTATTTCCAAATGCTAAATAGAAAGGAAAAGATGATATGCATAATAATAAAATGATAATTCTTATTGCCTTTCTTGTAACGATTATTTTAATGTCCATTGGTTATTCTAGTTTTGCTACCGACTTCATGATTAATGGCACAACAGAAATTACTGGAACTTGGGATGTTCGTATAACAAATATTACCGCTATTAGAGTTCCCGAAGGTTGTGATGCTGGGACGCCAACTTTTACCAAAGATTCAGCTACTTTTAGTGCTAAATTAAATAAACCTGGTGATGAAATAATTTATGAAGTTACTATTGAAAATTTAGGAACCATTGATGCATCTTTACAAACAATAATATTTACGGAAGAAATAGATGGAATTGAAGAAATTAATTACACTACTTCCGAATTAAAAAAAGATTTAAATGTTGGAGATATTACAACTTTTAATATTATCGTTACTTATGTAAAAGGAACCGAAAGTATTCCTGATGTTAAAACGAAAACATTAACGGGGATAATTCAATATGTTCAAAAAGAAGATTAAATGCAAAAAATTATTTTTTATTTTACTTATTTATACTCTAAGTCATATTTTTTTAGCTCATAATAGTTTTTATTTAAATTATTTAAACCCTTTATTTTGGTTAATTTTTATCATTCTTTTTTATTCTCCCGATAAAAATATTTTAAAGAAAAAATATCTTAATCAAACTTTAATTATAGCAATTATCTTTTTTATTATCTATATTACTACTGGTTTTATGCTAGGCTTTACTAACACTTATTATAATCATTCTTTAATAAATATTTTTCAAAATATAGTTAAAGTTATTTTACCCATTTGTGGGATAGAAATAATGCGTTATCAACTTATTAAAAACAATGAAACATATATAATTCGAGCTTTAATTACTTTTATTATTATCATTAGTGAAATTAATTTTAAAGCTCTCTTTCTTTCCCATAATATTATTTTCTTTCAATATATTGTTTCTATTATCATTCCTCTTATTGGTCAAAATCTTTTATTTACTTATTTATCTTTAAATTCCCATTATGAAATCCCAATCATAATCAGTTTATTTCAAGAAGTTCCTACTTTATTATTAACCTTTATCCCTTATCGTAATTGGTTCATAAATGGTTCTTTTACTCTTATTAAATTAGCACTTATTTACTATTTATATAAATATTTTATTTTTCATGTTAACCTCACATTCCTTTCACTTCGTTCAAGGCACACATAGTCATGAAAACTTGAACAAAATTTATT
>CANQIY010000040.1 GCA_947624125.1 uncultured Bacilli bacterium
ATACATTATATCATATATGTATGTTAAAAGGAACATACTTTTTGCTTTTTTCCTAAAAATTAAAAAATGTTAACATAATTTATTCGTTAACATTTCCTTTAATTTCAAATGATTTTTTAGTTTTTTTAATTTTTTTGCAAACAAATTACAAATTTGCAAATATTTTATTTTTTTAAAATTACTTGTAAATCCTTATTTTACAATCATTTTCCGCAACAGTTCTTATACTTTTTGCCCGAACCACATGGACATGGGTCATTTCGCCCAACTTTTACAACCTTCTTAGGTTTACCTTTTAATTTTTCTTTACCATCATTAGCTACTCCATTTAAAGTTTGTTTTCTTTCGGTATTTTGTCTTACTTCCGCTTTTAACAAGAATTGGGCTGTTAAATCTTCTATTTTTACTAATAGATTATCAAACATTTCAAAACCTTCCATTGTATAAGCTTGAACCGGATTTGTTTGACTATAACCGCGAAGGCCAATTCCTTCTTTCAAATGCTCCATTGCACTCATATGGTCAACCCAATTGGAATCAATAATACGAAGAGATATAGCTTTCTCAAACTCATTCATAATTGGTGTATCAACCATTTTCTTTTCATAATCTTTAATTATTAATTCATATAGTTTATCTCTTAATTCTTCATCATTTAATTTTTCAATATCTTTCAATTTTAAACTATTTTGTTTTAAATAATTGGCATTAACATACTCTACTAATTCTTTTTTATTTTCATCACTCATACTACCATCACTTGAATAATGACTTTCAACTAAATTAGTTATAGTACTTTTAAAGACTCCTAAAATACTTTCATGAATATTTTCATTTTCTAATATTTCATTCCGACGATTATAAATAATTTCTCTTTGTTCATTTAAAACATTATCATAATCAAGTAAAGTCTTTCTAATGTCATAGTTATTACCTTCAACCTTCTTTTGAGCTGTTTCAATACTTTTAGTTAGAACCTTCGAACGAATGGCTTGTCCTTCTTCAATTCCTAAACTTGTTAACATTGTTTTTATTCTTTCTGTTCCAAAACGACGCATTAAATCATCTTCAAAAGAAACGAAAAATTGACTTTTACCAGGGTCTCCTTGTCTTCCGGCCCGACCACGAAGTTGGTTATCTATCCGTCTACTTTCATGCCGTTCTGTTCCAATAACACAAAGACCACCTAATTCTTTTACACCTTCGCCTAATTTAATATCTGTACCACGACCAGCCATATTAGTAGCAAGAGTAATTGCATCCTTTTCTCCTGCTTTCGCAATTATTTCTGCTTCTCTTTCATGATTTTTTGCATTTAAAACTTCATGCTTAAGACCCGCTTTTTTTAATAAACCACTTAAATATTCATTTGCCTCAACAGAAATTGTACCAATTAAAATAGGTTCACCAGTCTTATGAATTTCTTTAACGTAATTAATGATGGCATCATATTTTCCTTTACTAGTAGCGTAAACGAGGTCCGCATAATCTTCTCTTATAACTGGTTTATTAGTAGGAATTTCAATAACATACATGTTATAAATATTACGAAATTCTTCTTCTTCTGTCTTTGCTGTACCTGTCATACCGGATAATTTTTTATACATCCGAAATAAATTTTGGAACGTAATTGTTGCCATCGTTTTTGTTTCAGTATTAATAGTAACGTTTTCTTTAGCTTCAATAGCTTGGTGAAGT
Source organism: uncultured Bacilli bacterium (assembly GCA_947624125.1). GTDB lineage: Bacteria > Bacillota_I > Bacilli_A > RF39 > UBA660 > SIG200. Next base: position 1,699 of record CANQIY010000040.1, read on the forward strand.
CCTTCACTAAATTGACGTCCATGCATTAACCGACCGGTAAAAGGGTCAACTATAATAACGGTATCATCTTGAACAACATAATCGACATCTTTTTTAAAACCATAATTAGCTTTTAGAGCTTGGGTTAAATGATGAACTAAAGCAGCATTATCTAAGTCATATAAATTTTTTAAATTAAACATTTTTTCAATTTTTTTGCTTCCTTCTTCGGTTAAAGAAACATTTTTTGTTTTAACATCGATATCGTAATCTTCAACATCTTTTAATTTTTTAACTGCTCTATCAGCATCGATATATAAATTTTTCGAATTAATTTGCCCTGCACTAATAATAAGTGGAGTTCGTGCTTCATCAATTAAAATCGAGTCAACTTCATCCACAATACAATAATTAAGAGGTCTTTGTACCCGGTCTTCTACTCTTACTACCATATTATCTCTTAAATAGTCAAAACCAATTTCATTATTAGTTGAATAAGTTATATCTTTACTATAAGCATCTCTTTTTTCTTCTGTACTCATAACTAAAGAATTCAAATTAACACCAACTGATACTCCTAATAATTCATAAGCAGGTCTCATCCATTCGGCATTACGACTAGACAAATATTCATTGGTTGTTACAACATGAACACCTTCACCTGTAAGGGAATTTAAATAAGCAGGTAAAACTGTTGTTAAAGTTTTTCCTTCTCCTGTCTTCATCTCTGCAATATTACCATAATGAATCGCAAGTCCACCTAAAATTTGCACATAATAAGCTTTTTCACCAATTGTTCTACTTGTTGCTTCTCTTGCTAAAGCAAAAGCTTCGACTAAAATGTCTTCTAGAGTTTCACCATTTTTTAATCTAGCTTTAAATTCTTCTGTTTTCTTTTTAAAATCACTATCTTTTAATTTTTGCATTTCTTCATCTAATGCTACAATTTTGTCTGCTAGTCCTTGAAATCTTTTTAATTCTTTATACTCACTATTTAATAATCGTTTGAAAAAATCCATAATCCACCTCATTATTAATTATACCATGACTAGCTTATAAACACAAAGATTTTCAAGTAAAGTAGGCTTATATTTATATTATTCTAAAGATAATTTTCTTGCTAAGATAACTATATTTTCATTAGATTCTTTATTATTGTTAATAAAAGGATTTATTTCACAATCCATATATTCCGTATGATTTTCATCTATTTTATTTAATTCTTCCCTAGGCAAATTTCTAATATCAACGTTATCTTTATTAAAAGGCACTAGAAAAACTGGATAATAATTAACCCCTTCCTCTGTCTTATCTTGAACATAATTTATATATTGAAGCATATTTTTTAAATTTGTACCATGACATTGACATTTTCCTAAAATATATAATAATCTTAAATAATTGTAGTAAACATCAACATAATCTTCACTAAAATCTCTAACATTATAACCAAGTGTATTTAAAGTCGTTACTAATTCTCCCTTATCATAAATATCTAAAACATCTTCATGTAATTCTAAAAATAAATGAGCATAATGATTAAGAAGCTCTAAGTTTAATAAAGCCATCTTTTGTAGTGCATCGGATGCATTAATAGAACCTACTTCAACTGCCTTAATAAGTTCTTTTTTCGTTTTTTCTTGTCTTTTATCTGCTAATTTAATTTCTTTTAACATAAATTTATATTTGTTCATTTTAGTCATATTTACCACCTGAATATTTATTTTAACATAACTATTAATTATTGCAACTATCTTATTTTATTTACTTTTCATAATAATACATTCTCTTGCATCTATTTTTCCTAAAGCAAAATCTTCTTTTGTTTCAGCAAATAATCTTTTTAAACTAACTTTTCTATTATACTGCATAGGTTTATTATTAATGATTTTTAAAGCTTTATCTCTCACTTTTTTCTTAATATAATAAGGGTCAAATAAATAAACATATTTTTTTGTCATTTTCGTAATTAAAACATAATGTTCCTCACTTTGCCAACAACGTGCGATGGTAACACCATTTTGTTTTAAAACATCTTTTAAAGAATTTATATTAACATCTTTTCCAACTAATCTTTTTAAATAAATATGATAATCATTTAATTTAGCATAATTAATAAACCATTTTGTAAATCTTTGCATTGCTTTTTTACTTGTTCCACCACTACCTAACTTGCCATCTTTATCACAGTCAAGCGTAAAACGACACACCGCTTTTACTATTATCGCCGGTATTTCTTCTCTTTTATATAAATAACTAAAGGCATTTAATAATGTAATTGGTGCACAGTCATATTCTGTAAATTGATATCTTAAAGGCTCTTGCATATTTATCCCTAACATAATTTATGCTTTGTTATTTTTTTTGGCACAAGAAAAAAGACTTAAAAAAGTCTATTTCACATTTATAATACCAAATTTACCATCTTTGCGCTGATATAAAACCGAAACACATTCTTCTTCTACATTTTTAAAAACAAAGAAATCATGATTTAATAAATTCATTTGTAAGATAGCTTCCTCTTCATCCATTGGCTTGGAATCGATATCTTTTCTTTTAACAATATTTTCTTCTTCTTCCTCTACTACATCAAAATCTAAAAATAATTCAGGAATATCTTTTTTCTCATATCTCTTTTTTAATTTCGTTTTATTTTTTCTGATTTGTCCTTCTAATTTATCAACGACTAAATCAATCGCGGCATATAAATCTTTATCGGAAACTTCAGCTCTTAAAATAAATTTATTTAGAGGAATTGTTACTTCAATTGTTTGCAAATTATTCTTACAATTAACTAATACTTTGCATTCAATTTCTTTATTATTTTCATAATACTTATCTAGCCTTCCTAACTTTTCTTCAATATAACTTTTTATGGCTTTTGTCACAACTAATTTGTCACCACGAATATTATATTTCAATTAAATCACTCTCCTTAAGATAAGTTTATCAAATTTTAAGCCAAAATAAAAGAGAAATATCTTCTCTTTTAAATATTACAACGTACTACTTGGCAAAGACCAATTACACAATAGTCTTCTGTTCTTCAACTACATCGACTGCTTGTAATCCTTTAGAAGTTTCGACAAGTTTGAAGTTAACAAGTGCTCCTTCACTTAAAGTTTTATAGCCCTCTTTAATAATTGCTGAATAATGAACAAAAATGTCTTCTAAATTCTCATACTCAATAAAGCCATAACCCTTATCATTATTGAACCACTTTACTTTGCCATGCATTACTCCTCCACCTCTTTCCTAGTAATTTAATTATGTCATAAGTGGAGTAACAATTGCAACAAAAATCGTGCGACAAAATTCGACACACAAAAAATAGACCTAGATAATAATATCAAATAATTACCACTATTGAAAGGACTTTTTAAACCTTTTATGTTTACTTGACACATTTAAGAATTTGCGTAATTATAAAGTTCGAAGCATCTTCAAAATAATAATACTCATAATCGTTTTTCTCACATATCAAAGCTAATTCTTGATAATTTTTACCATAAATAAAAATATTATTTTTCCCTATTAACTTTATTATTTCGCTGATTAATTCTTTATTTATTTCATCATTTTCATAAATCTTCATTTTTAATTTACCCAAATTATCTTTATAATAAAAATAAAAATAAGTATTGGCAAAATGACAATAAATACATTTGTTTCCTATTTTTAAATAATTTATTTCTTCTAAAAAAGTAATTTTCTTATAATTTAAATCTTCTAAAATACTTTGTAATAATTTTTTATCTTCTTCTTTATAACTTGGATTAATAATAACACTTATTCTACTTGCTAAGATATTATTTTTTAAATGATTACTTTCTAATAACTTCAAATAGATTTTCATAAATTTTTCTCTATCAATTATTTTACCTTCCCAAAGTGTTTTCTTATAAGGTTTAAATATTATTATTTTATTCTCTTTTTTAACATATAAATTTATATAATCATCTAAATATAAAATATTTTCCATAAATAATCCCTTTCTTTATTAAAAAAAACCTTTTTAAGGGCCTTTATTTTTTAATTATAATCAGTTATTTTTGTCCCAATAAAGGTTTCCGGATTAAGAAGCTTATTGTTATAATAAACTTCTAATAAAAAGGATTTCTTTGTATTCATGATTTCATTATTATTAGCCATTCCAATAACTGCACCATTTGTAAGTTCGTCACCAACTTTAACTTCAATATCACTTAAACCATAATAATAAGTTCTTAAATTAGAATTATGAGAAATAACTACACATTTACCAAAGAATTCATCATCTAAGATATCACTTACTTTACCAGGAAAAACTGTTTTTATCTCAAAGGTATCATCACCAGTATATAAAATACCTGTATTAGGTAAATAAGTATTTTGATAATAAATTAAACTACTTTGTTGGGTTTCTTCATCACTATCTTTGCTATAAAAATGAATACTTATTTGGGCTTTACTATCGGAAACTGGACTACTTATATTACTTGTTGTAACTGGAGCTTCAACCACAACACTTTCAACATTGTCAACTTCTACATCCATACTATAATCGTAATCAATGTCTTGTAATTCCGTATTTCTTCCGAGTAAAATAATACCTGTAAAGATACTTATTGTTATTAATAGATATAATGTTGGTAAGACAAATCCTCTTAATTTTTTTCTTTTCATTTCTTCACCGTCCTACTTAAAGTATTGACGTATTTTGAAAAGTTATACTTAAATAGTTTCTATTTCGATATTTTTATAAAAATATTTTAATATTTGAGCATAAGAAGAACCAGCTTCCGCCATACCATTTGCGCCATATTGACTCATTCCCACCCCATGACCAAAACCTCTTGTTGTAATTACTATGTTATCATTATTTATAGAAATATCAAAATCGGTGGAACGTAGTGATAATTTACTACGAAATGTTGTTCCTTTAAAAGTTGTATCATTAATCGTTATAGTATTTATCCGGTTAGTTTCACTTCTACTTATATCTTGAATAACAATATTATCACATTTAATATTTAGTTTTTGACAAAATTCTTCTTTATTAATTGTTTTTGTTACTTCATAATTTTTTAGTGATTCATTATCATAAGCAGATACTACACTTTGCAAATAATCACGGTCAGACGCAAAAACAGCACTAGCTTTTTCTGTATAACCATTACTCATGGCAAAATAATATGCTTCGATAACTTGACCATTATAAGTCATAATTAAATTTTGAGTATCTAAGACTGCTTGTTTTACTTTATTATAATATTTATCAAAATTAGTTTGCCATTTATTATGCATTTCTTCTTCTGTTATAAAACTTTGATTAGAAACATCTGTTACTATATCATAATTACCACCACTAGTACTCATTTTATAGACTGCATAAGTTCTTGCCGCGATGGCTTGCGCTTTTAGAGCTTCTTCATGGAATGATGCTGGCATTTCTGCCGCGACTACACCAACAATATATTCTTCTAATTTCATCTTATTTATTTCATTAGTTGTCGTATTTAATACCGCTATATCCTTACTTTGCTTTTTGCTACTTAATTCCTCTCTTAATTTTTCTTTCGCCGTAATAAAAAAAGTAGTATTTTTTTCATTACTACTTATAATACTAAGAACTAAACTAAGAATTAAGACTACTAATAAAAGTATTCTATTTTTCATATTTCTCCTTATAAATTTATGATATCAGCAACAAAATTTGTTAATAAATAACTTAAGGCTAAACTTAAAGCCATTATTAAAAACCGAGCCTCTAAAACACGATTTTTCCTCATAAAGTATTCAAAATTAACACCTGATAACATATAAATACTTAAAAAAGTAAAAATCGCATATAAACATACTTTATAATTCATTATATTCTCCATTTTCATATTTTATGATTTTATTTATTCGATTAACATAACGGTCTAGAGATGCTGATTTTGTAGAAATAAATGTATCAATTATTTCTTTGGTAAGAGCCATACCTAAACTAGAACCAATAGCAATGACATTAGCGCCATTATGATTTTTACCTTTAAAAGCATCATCAACCGAAGTAGCTCTTACACATCTAATACCTTTAACTTTATTCGCAGCGATGGACATACCAACACCATTACCACAAATTAAAATTCCTAAAGCATTTTCCGTTTCATTTACGAGTCTTCCTAATTTAAAAGCAAAATCCGGATAATCATCAAGTTCTTGGTTTGGAATACCAATTTCTTTAACATTTATATTATTTTTTTGTAAATACTTTATTAATTCTTTTTTAACTTCAACACCTAAATGGTCTGCTGCAATAAATATGGTCAATTATATCATCTCCTCTTTTATTATATCAAATATTCTTATTATTCGATAATTTTTTTATAAATAAAAAGAACAAAAAAATTTTGCTCTCTTAAGCTTCTTTACTAAAGCCATATTTTTTATTAAATTTTTCGATATTACCAGTCTTTTTTGCTTTTCCTTGTGCCCCAGTATAGAATGGATGACATTCACTACAAACTTCAACATGAATTTCTTCCTTAACTGATTTGGTTTTAAAAGTAGCACCACAAGCACATTTTACAACAGCATCTTTTACTTCTGGATGAATGTTTGCTTTCATTTTTCTCTCCTTCCGCCATACTTACATTTTTAAGTATAGTAACTTTCGTTCTTAAGTATTATATCATATTTTTCAATAATGGCAAGTATTATACCGAATGGTGTTAAACCTTTTTGAAAATGTCAGTATTATATTTTTTGAAAATGTCAGTTTTTTAAGTATGGTAGAATATACCTTT
>CANQIY010000041.1 GCA_947624125.1 uncultured Bacilli bacterium
TCTTTACAATAACTTTCTTCATTTAAATAATAACCTATTGGAAATAATGTATTTCCTTTATACTCTGTATATTCTCCTTCTTTATTTTCTTTTACATATATAGCAAACTGTTTATTATTAAAATTATCTTTCTTATTCTCTTTTACTATCGGAGTTTTTACTTTATACATAAATAATATTACAAAAAATAACACTAACAAAAATATTAACTTTTTATTAATATTTATTTCCTTTATTTTGTTAATAACTTGCATTACTTTTTCTCCCTTTATTTTTATATTTGTATTATATAATACCCCCCCCCGGAGTCAAGTTTTGAGCAAAAAAAATGAGTTCAAACTCATTTACTTTGTTAATTTTTTATTAACATTTTTTGGATTAAGAGCATATTGTTCACGAAAATAAGCTAAATTATTTTGAGCTATACTAGGATTATAAGATAAATCAATGACATGATTTATTTCAGCTGAAATTCTTAACTTTTTTAATGCTCTTGCTTCAATTTGTCTAATTCGCTCTCTTGTTACATGATACATCTTCCCAATTTCTTCTAATGAATAAATCTTATTATTATAAAAACCATTTCTAAGCAAAATAACAATTTGTTCTTTTTTATTTAAATTAGCTTCTTGTAAAAGTTTTTTTACCACATCTGATAAATTTCTATCAATAACAATTTCTTCGGTTAAAGGTTCTTCACTTGGTAAAAAGTTTTTTATTTCTTCATCTTCATCTTTACCTATAGTAGTTTCTAATGATATAGGTTCTAAATTAACTTTTTCCATAATTGTTTCTAATTTTTCAACTGTTATTCCTAAAGCATCTGCTAATTCTTCATCATTTGGTTCTCTATTTAATTTTTGAATTAATTCTCGTTTACATTTAGCTATTTTATTAAGAATAATAGTTAAATATACAGGCATTCTTATTACCCTAGCTTGATTAGCTATTGCTCTTGTTATAGCTTGCCTAATCCACCATGTTGCATAAGTCGAAAAACGAAAACCTAATTTGGCATCATACTTTTCAGCAGCCCTCATCAACCCTAAATTGCCTTCTTGAATTAAGTCTAAAATAGGCATTCCAAAATTACTAAATTTTTTTGCAACATTAACAACTAATCGTAAATTTCTTTGAATTAAAATATCTTTCGCATTCTTATCCCCATTTAATACTTTCATAGATAAATCTTGTTCTTCTTCAGCAGTCAATAATCTTTCTTGACTAATTTCATAATAATATTGGTCAACACTATTATCATAATAATTATCTTCGGTACTTATAAAGTGGTTATCTAAATTAGTTTTCTCGTTAACATTCTCTTCCATACAATATATATTTATTGATAATAATAAAAATTCATCCGTAAAAAGTAACTCTGCTTGGTCATGGTCTATTAATTCTTTATTTTTATTATAAATAATAGCTATTCTATTTTTAAACATTTTATTACTACTTACAAGTTTAATTACTAAATCAATATCAGGTATAAAATGAAGTTTTTTAAAGAATAATGATAGGCCTTTAATATCTTCTAGAGCACTATTATAATTATTTGTATTAACCCATTTATTATTTATATAACTATTTATTAAATTTAAACTTTCCTTCTCATCATTTAATAATTCTTTTATTTTATTTAGTAAAATATATTCTATTTTTTTATTTATATAAGAAGTAAAATCTTCATTCTTTTCATAAGACATTTTAATTTTATGAATTTCTTCTAAAAATATATTTACAATAAACTCACTATCTATTTCTAAAAAATTATATCTTTTTATATAATTATTAATTAAAGGATTTACAAGTATTAAAATATCTTCATCACTCATCGTATTTATCATTTTAAAATCTAATTTCATTATAAAACTCCTTTTAATAATTGTTATTTATGTTATCATGATGAATTTTAAAAGTCAATTAAAAAGGACTTTAGTTGCCCTTTAATTTTGTTCATATATTTGTTCTTCTTTAACTAATTCATAACTCTTTAACTCATCACTATCTAAATTTTCTTTATGAATATCTATTTTGGTTATTTGACTATTATCATAAGTTTTATAATAATAAATTCCATCATCAAGATTACAACAAGAACTATAAATTGTTATTTCATAAAGGTCATTTTTCATATGAACACAACCTCTTTGTTGATAAACAGACTCTAAAATATGGAAAAATTGACTTATACTAGAAAGTTCATCAGGATTAGAAAGGGAATTCATCTTTGTAAATGTTGCTTTGACAAAACGAGAGGCACTAGATAAATCACCGGGTAAGAATAAAGCTCCCATACCCCGACTATAGATATCTAAATCAAGTGCTTTAGCAAAATTATTAACCGGCTCTTCTACTGATAAACTCATATAATTATTTAAGTTAAACATTTGCATCGGAAAAGGAGGATTATTAGTTAAAACGCCAACCGGATTATCATAAACCTTTAAACCTTCTTTAACACTTTCAACTGTTATTGATTCATCTTTATAAGTAATTATATAATGAAGAGGAGATGCTTTAAGTTGTTCACTAAAATCGATTTGAGCTAAATTAATACGGTTTAATAAATCTCTTACTTCATCCATATTAGCACAACAAGATAAAATATAAGGAATGAATTCAAAAGGAGCAACATTTTCCTTATTTTCATCTATTTCATGATAATAAGCATTTTTAGGAAAATTTAGACCAGCCATTCCTACCCCTTTTTCATTAATGGCGTCATAATATAGCGGATAATTATCATTGACATAAGCCATCCCTATCATAGCGTAATGTTCATCTAATTTTTTACCATTTCGAAAATGAAAAGGGAATTTTCTGGGCGTTATTGTGACTGTTTCATAATAAGAATACTCTAAATCTAAATTGCGTCCAAAATAATATTTTTTTGTTTTATACGTTACTGCCGTACACATTTTTTACCACCATCCAATAGTTTAATTATACCATAAATTGTATAAAAAGGACCAAACATTTGCACCAAACCAATAAAAAGAGGATAAAAGCGTCCGGTTAAATCATAAATTTCTTGCATGGGGGTAACGGAAAACTTTTCCGATATAAACATAAGATTACTTCCAAAAATATAATTTATAATAAGCGATATTAAACAAATTAAACCAACTAGGAAAGCATAATAAATAATATCTTTTAACTCTAATTTTATATAACCCGTTAAATTAATTAAAATGCCAATGTATAGCATTACACCATGATACATAAAGCCATGCAAAGTAACTAAATGCCATAAAGGATAATCAGGAAGAGATGTTGATGGATAAATAATATAAATCACACTACCTATAATGGTCCCAGTACTTAAAAAGACATCTCCTATTCTTTTTACTTTGCCTTTGCCAAACGAACTAAGTATTCCCGCATATAAAAAAATGCTACAAAAATAAAAAGGTAAATAACTATTAACACTAAGATAACCATTTCTATTTATTTTAAATATAATCATAATTACTTCCCAAATAAGCATTGTTATGGTAGCTATTCTTATAGCCTTCTTAACATTAACTTTCTTTTTTATTGATATAAAAAGAGCCATTATTACTGCTAGAAAAGTAAAAAAAGCAATTAATAAATGTCCTAAGCTAAAGATACCACAAGCTTCATAAGTTCCTATTTTAGCTAAAAATTTCATTTTCATTCCTTCTTTATTTCGTTATATTATAACTATTATTTACAAATTGCAAGACTTTAGAAAGAGGTATTCTTCCATCTAAAATAATAGTTAACCAATGTTTTTTATTCATATGATATCCCCGAAAATATTTGTCATTATCTACTAATTGTTCTAAGACTAGTGGCTCTATTTTTAGAACAATGATTTCTATTTCTTTTTTATCTTTTACACCCAATTTTTCCCCTGAAATACTCATTACAACCCCATACCATTTTTTTGGATTTTGATGTCTAAAAACCGCACATTTATCTTCATCTTTCCATAAAAATTCTAATTTTTCTTGATATTTATCATTAACATAATTAATAACTTCTAAAGTTTGTTTATTTCTAAATACTTCTTCATCACAACATTTTTCTACTATATCCATTAAAACTTTTTGATATTCATTTCTAATTAAACCAACGTATTCTCCCGTTATAAAAGGAATATTAAAAGGTAAATATTCTTCACTTGTTTTTAAATCAATTATTTTACTTGTTACTTTATCATTATTTATATCAATTATACAATTAAATTTATTTAAAAGAATTTTCTCATAAATATAATTATCTTCAACTTTCTTAAAACCATACTTAATTAATTTAGAATAATTTATTTTTTTATTTTTTAATATTTTCTCTAATTCATTCATGTTCATCCTTATATAAGAAGCATTCTTTTTCATGGGAATAAATAATACCAATGGCTTGCAAATAAGCATAAATAATTTTATCACCAATAAACTTCATACCTCGTCTTTTTAAATCTTTAGCTAAAGCTTGGGCTAATTTATTTGTTGTTTTATTTGTTTCAATTATTACTTCATCATTAGTAAAAGTTTTTAAATAATTATGAAAAGATGCAAATTCTTCTTTAATATTATTAAATATTTTAGCATTATTGATTATAGCTTTAATTTTTAATTTATTACGAATAATATTTTTATTTTGTAATAATTCTTGTTCTTTTTCTTCATCATATTTAATTAAGGAAGATAAAGAATAGTTAGCAAATGCTAACCTTATATGTTCTCTTTTATTAAGCACACATTCAAAACTTAAACCAGCTTCACATATTTCTAAAATAAGCATTTCTAAAAGATAATCATCATTTAAATTTAATTGTCCCCATTCTTCATCATGATATTTAACATATATAGGATTTTTAAGATTACACCATGAACATCTTTGCATAATTTTCCTTTCTTACTTTCTTTTTTCTAATATTCTTTTCTTTATTTCTTCCTGAGGTATAAGCATGCCACCTTCTTTTTTTCCATACTTATCCACCCATTCTTGATTATTTTGATAATATTTATATTGTCTTAAACATAACCATTTTTCTTTATTCATTTGTAATTCTTTAGTATTATATTTATAAATATTAAAAAAGGTCTTTTCCATTACTTGATTACGCCAAAGGTAAGCATTCTTCTCTAATCCTTCTTGAATTATTTCAACCGGTAAATCAAGTTGTTTTAATGTTTCAATAATCCACCACCGAAAATATAAATCACATTCTGATGAATTAAGAAAAGCTTTAACTATACTATCACTATATATTTTTAAATAATTACTTCCACCATTCATAAGCCACATAATTTGCCATTTAACAATTTTTAAAGCATATTCATGTTTATGATTAGCAAAAAATGTGGAATTAGTAACATAATTAAGAATTTCTGAAAATGGTATAGAAAAAAGCTCTTCATTCTTATGAAACATTTGGGCAAGCCAATAATTATTATTTAAATTACAAGCAAAATTATCTTCCGTTAATTCTTCTTTATTATCTAATATTTCTAAATCCCAAAAACCAGTTAAAGGGAAAAAATTAAGGGTTGCAAAATTGAGCTTGTTAATTTTTTCCTCTTCCTTTTTTTGTTTAACATTTTTTCTCATCTTTACCTCTTTTCTATTTAGTCGATACTTATAAGACCATAATCGAGTGTTTTTAATTTTAATTCTTCCTCTAATAAATATACTGTATTGGGGGTAATTTTATATTTAGGAGTGAATATAATGAAATCAACAATTTGCTCTTTAGAAGCAACATAAATATCATTTTTATGCATGGAAGAAACATTATATGGTTCTTGCGTTAAAACTGTCGTTATATTATCACCGACTATTTTGGTAACTTCAAACCAAATATATTCTTTTTCTTCTTTATTATAATCAAGTGGCAAACCGAGTTTTACTAAAATTTTTTTATTTTGCGTTTTAAAAGCTTTCTTTAAATATATAAATCTTTCTTGTGCTAAAGCTCTCATTTTAGCTGTTTCTTCATTACTTATAAAGAAAACTGGTTCTTCTTTAAATAAATCTTTTTTATCACTTAATTTAATAATATGTTTATCGTCATCTTCTTCTAAAAATAATACACTTCTTTTTGAATTATGGGAATTTTGTCTATCAGCTAAATTACCAATGGATAATTTATCATAATCTTTTAAAGCTTCATACCATGGTTTACTAATAATTGTTATAATTTTACCATTTGGTAACATTCCTACTTCAAGGCTTTCTTTATAAAGATTAAAATTAGGGCCATGTTCAATATAAAGAGATGCATAGGCATTTAAAACATCAAGATGATATTTCACAATATCTTGGTTAGATTTTAATATTTCTAATTCCGAAAAACCACACCGACATAAACCATGCGTATGGAGCCACATTTCGCCCTTTTTATTATAGACAATTTGTGTATTGTATAAATCACCAACAGAAGGAAGGACATGGGAAGCTCCCGTCAAAGAAACCCATTTATATGGTAAAATTCTTTCGGCACTTTCATCTATTAAACTAATAAAATCAGGTACAACTGTTGTAGCTATTTTTAATTGTAAATGAAATGATTTAAAAGGGTTTTCATTAAACTTCATAGACATCGTTAAACAAAAATGCGCATTTTTTAAAGATGTTATTTCTTCATCCGGAACATAAAAGGAAGTGCCAATATAAGATGCATCAAATTGAAAATCACTAAGAAACATATTTGCTACATATTCTTCTTTTTCATAACTTATCTTAAGTTCTAAAAGACCTTCTTTTTCTTTAAAATCATAACTTGTTAATTTAAAAGATTTTGCTTCTTCTAATCTTTTAATAATTAAATCTAAATTTAATATATCTTCAGCATTTTTAGGAATAATCATCATAAAAGATTCTTTTTCCCAATAATCAAGCTCGGAAGGAGTTATTTCTTTAGGGTGCTTTTTAAATAAATTCATAAAAATCTTCTTTTCTTAATAAAGATTATACTATATATTATCTAAATTGCCTATCAAAATTTAAAGATTATTAAAACTTATAAATAAACTTAGGAAAACTAACTAAAAATTTTGATTATAAAAAAACAAAGAGGAAAATTATTTCTCTTTGCTTTTTCATTATTTATATAGTCTTATAATTTGATATTCAATATGGTCATCAGTTTCTAAATATCCTAAAGAAAGACCTTTACCATTATTGGCAGTACTACTTTCCTTAGACACTTCTTTAGCATCTGTAACTAAACTAGTAATTTCTTCTTTTGTTAAACTATCGTTATTAGCCATTAATAAAAATTCTAAATAAGTCGTTGCATTTTCCATATTAGCTGTTTCTTTATCAACATATAATCTTGACATATCGACTATATCTTCATTAACATCATTAGAAAAAGTAGTTGGGTCAATAACTAAATAAAGTCCTTCATCAATATCATACCAATATCGGTCTTCTTCAACTGTCATGTTTTCATCATATAAATATTCTAACTCACTATTATCGGTAATTTCACTATTAAACTTATCAACTAAACTAGCTATAGTTATTTGTTCGACAACACCAAATTCATTTTCATTTCCCGTATTATCATTTTTACCACAACCACCTAGTGTTAAACAACTTAATAATAACAAAAAAGTTATAAATATTTTTTTCATTTCCATTCTCCTAACTATCTTCATTATAACACTTATAATAATTTAGCAAAAGGTAAAAATTAAACTATTAATTTTATCTTATTTCGCAAACAGCACCATCTTGTTCGGCTTCTTTTTTACTTTCTTCTAAAGTACCTTCTTCATCTTTTAAGCCATCAAATCCTATTTCTTTTAAGTCTTCTTCACTGGCCTTATCAAAATCAATATCTAAAATTGTATTGTATTCATAATTTTGGTCGTTTATAACAACTTTAGAAGTTATTCCTTCTTTTTCAAATTCTTCATTATTTTCATCCATAGAGTTTTTAAATTCTTCCCAATTTTCTCTTATGTCCTCATTATTAATTTTAGTGTTAACTTCCATTTTCATTTGTTTTAGTTTATCATTTTTGTAAGTCATGGAAATTACTTGCTCAATATCCATATCTTCATCACTTTCAGTAGTTTTACATACCAAAGTTTGTTCTTTTACTTCTTTTTCTTCAGTTGCACCACAACCAGCCATTAAAAATATAACTAATAAACTTAAAAATACCATACTAATTTTCTTCATCTTTATACCTCCTTAAAATTAATATTAATAATTCATAATTATTTATTATAAAGTTATGCTTACTTTATCAATAAATTTAATTTTTACTTCACTTATCCTCCTTTTTACATTTATAACTTATTAACATAATTAACTAACATTCCTTTCTATCGTCCTTTCAGTCCTCTGAAAGGCACAAATTGAATTGAAAAAATTTTATTA
>CANQIY010000042.1 GCA_947624125.1 uncultured Bacilli bacterium
CTATTTTTTTTGCATTCAATTATACATCAAAAAAGAGTGATGTTTTTTTATTCATCACTCCTTAATGTTTAAGAACCCCTTAAAATATATTTTTATTACTTATAAAAAGGTATCTTTCATAATTATTATAATCTTTTTCTAAATGAATATAAGCTTTTGGTAACACATCTTCGATAATTTTTCTTATGTATTTTCCTTCTTTATCCCCAATTTCAAAAGCAATAAGATAATCTTCTGCTAAATTATGACAACATTTTTGCATAATTATTTGATAAAATTCTAAACCATTATCTTTAGCATAAATAGCATTTTGCGGTTCATACTTAATTTTTTCATCTATTTCACTATCTATTGCTACATAAGGGGGATTACTAATTAATACATCATATTTTTTATTACTAGTAAATTTATAAATATCTTTTTGAAAAAAATTAATAGTAACATTATTATTTAAAGCATTTTTTTTGGCAACTTCTAAAGCTTTTTCGTTATTATCAAAAGCATCAATGTCGCAATTTAAATTTTTCTTTAAAGAAATACTTATACAACCACTACCCGTACCTACTTCTAAAATATTAATATGGTTAGGAAATAATTTTTTTATAAAATTAATAGTTTTTTCCACTAAATATTCAGTTTCAAAACGAGGAATTAAAACATTTTCATTAACCATAATTATATTATGATAAAATTCAACATTACCTATTAGATATTGAACAGGATAACCTTCTTGTAATTTAGCTAAAGCTTCTTTTTGTTCATCTTTTGCTACATATTTTTTTATTAATTCTTCGTCACTCATTTATTGTCTAGAGTTTCTCCCGCTAATTTTAAACGCATATCTTCATTGATTAAAGCCTCAATAATAGGTTCTAATCCTCCATCCATTACTCTATCAAGTTCCATAATCGAAAAATTGATACGATGGTCAGTTACTCTATTTTGAGGATAATTATATGTTCTTATTTTTTCAGAACGGTCACCAGTTCCTATTTTACTTTTTCGTTCACTACCTAATTCTTGTTCTTGCTTTTGTTTTAATTCATCATGTAATTTAATTTTTAAAAGACGCATAGCATTTTCTTTGTTTTTTAATTGACTTCTCTCCGTTTGACAAGCTACAGCTACTCCGGTTGGAATATGCGTAATTCTTACCGCGGAATTTGAGGTATTAACGGATTGTCCACCTGCGCCGCTTGAATGATATACATCAATTTTTAAGTCACTTTCTTTTATTTCGATATCAACATCAGTTACTTCTGGCATAACTAATACTGTTGCTGTTGACGTATGAACTCTTCCTTGGGTTTCTGTTAAAGGTACTCTTTGAACTCGATGCGAACCACTTTCATATTTTAATTTGGAATAAACATTATTTCCTTTAATCATACATTCAATTTGGGAATAACCACCGCTAGTTCCTTCAATAGCATTTAAAACTTCAATTTTCCACCCATTAGCTTCCGCATAATAAGTATACATTCTAAATAAATCACCAGCAAAAATATTAGCTTCATCCCCACCAGCAGCACCCCTAATTTCCATAATAACATTCTTGCCATCATTTTCATCTTTAGGAACTAATAATATTTCTAATTCTTTTTTTAAAGTTTCTAATTTTTCTTTTAATGTTTCGACTTCTTGTAAAGCCATTTCTTTCATTTCTTCATCATTTACCAATAAATAAGCTTCTTGTAAAGACTTATCTGTTTCTTGATATTCATTATATTTGTTAACTATTTCTTCTAAATCACTTTGTTCTTTTGATAATGTTTTTAATTTATTATAATCATTTAATACTTCCGGCTTGGTTAATTCCATTTTTAATGTATCATATTTTTCTTTTATACTTTCAAGTCTTTCAAACATAATATCACCTTTTCTCTCAAAAAAATTATAACATACCGAGCCATACCACGCAAGAAATTGCTAGTTTTTCGGTACTATATGAATATTACAATGTTTAACATCTGCAAATTGTTCTTCGACTTTATCATGGATTTTATCACTCATAAGAGAAGATTCTTTAACTGTTAAATTCCCATCGACAGCAATTTCTAAATCGATGTATATTCTACTACCAAATTTACGAGTTTTTATATCATTTATAATAATATTTTGGCCACATTTCATAATTGTTTTCTTAATATCTTTTAAAGTTTCTTCATCACAAGATGTATCAACTAACTCAGTTACCCCACTTAAAAAAATATCAATTGCGGTCTTCACAATAACTAGCGCAATAATAACACTACATATAGGGTCTAATATGGGAAAACCTAAACGTGCTCCTAAAATACCAAAGAAACTACCAATAGATGATAAAGCATCACTACGATGATGCCAAGCATCGGCTTCCATACTCGTTGATTTAATTTTTTTAGCTGTATACATTGTGTAATGATACATGCCTTCTTTTACTATTATAGAAATTATTGCAGCGACTAAAGCAAGAGCACCGGGAATTACAATGGTATCTTTATTAAGAATACTTTTTATTCCAACAAAACCAATACCAATACCTGTAATAAATAAAAAGAAAGCTAAAATAATCCCAAAAATAGGTTCTATTTTTTCATGACCATAAGGATGATTTTTATCAGCATCTTTCATAGCAATTATTAAACCAAATATGACAGCAAAAGTTGTTATAACATCCGATAAAGAATGAACAGCATCAGAAATTAAAGCATTAGAATAACATATAAAACCAATAATTATTTTCATTAAAAATAATAAAAAGTTGATAACAACTGTTATTATAGATACTTTTATTCCTTCATTAGTTAATAATTTTTTCATATAAATCTCCTTTCTAATCAAGCTATTTCTAACGTTTAAAAATGTGAAACTTTAGGTCTCACATTTAACTTTAATCTAAATTTTATAATTTATTTTATACTTCACTATCATCATCAATGATTACTAAATCTTTTAAATCGTCTTCATCTTCATCATCATTATCTAAATCATTATCATAGAAAATATCTTCATTTTCATCTTCTTCATCATTTATATTATCATCTAAATTTTCACTATCTTCTTCATCTTCATCAACGCCTTCATCTAAGTCATCTTCATCTTCTATAACCATATCTTGTAAATGATTAATAGATAAATCCCAATAACCATTTTTTAATAAGACAAATTTTTTATTAGTTGATAATAATTCAAAAAAATCAGCAATTCTATCTTCAACAGTATTTTCAGGTAATTCTAATATCTCACAAACCTTTTTAAATAAATCAATAATTTTCATTTTTTTACCATTATTTTCAAGAACTAGACAAGCTATTTCATCATAACTCATACTTTGTAATTCTTCTTTTGATATATCTTTTAAGTTCATTATTTCTTCTCCTTCTTCAAATCATTATATGCAATAGTATAACTTTATTACTATAATAAATGTATTAAAATTTCTTTTTCTTCATCATCTATTTTATATTTTAGATGAATATCTTCTTCTTTTTCAATTGAAGCACACTCTAAATTCATCGTAAATAAAGTATTTTTTTCTTTTCCTCTTAAAGTTAAATAATATTTCTTTTTCTTAAAATCTACTTGTAATATATAATCATCTGATTCTCTTTGATAAATATTTTTATTTAAATCAATAATATTTATAATGTTACCATCTTCATTAAAATGCCAACAATTATTATTTATTTCACAAACAACATTTTTATATTCTAAAATCTTTTTTTTATTATTAAATAATATCCAGTCGATATGTTTTTTTATATAATCACCTCGTTGTCTTAAAAACTATAACATAACATGTATGTAAATTCAACATAATTTTAAAAATTATTTACATAATAAAGAAAGGTGGTTATTTTGCGAATTATTAAATATACTCTTAAATTTTTTACTTTTGTTTTTATTTCCTCTATTATAGCATACATCGGTATCAACATTTATGCTTTAATTACGCCTAAATTAAATTTATCTAATAATGGAACTTATTATTTATATGATAATCAAGATAAACTAGTTTATCAGGGAAGTAGTACTTCATCTTGGGTTAATTATGAAGATATATCACCTAATCTTATTAATGCCGTAATTGCTATTGAAGATAAAAATTTTTATACACATAAAGGATTTGATATTTTAAGAATTGGCAAAGCGATGCTTAATAATATTCAAAAAGGTCATATTGTGGAAGGAGCATCGACGATTACTCAACAATTAGTTAAAAATTTATATCTCGATTTTGATAAAACATGGAAAAGAAAAATTGAAGAAGCTTTTTTAACCGTTGTAGCAGAACTTCAATATGATAAAGAAGATATTTTAGAATCGTATTTAAATACAATTAATTATGGTAATGGAAATTATGGAGTTAGTAATGCCGCAGCTTATTATTTTAATAAAAGTGTTAAAGATTTAACAATGGAAGAAGCCATTATTTTAGCGGGTATACCGAAAAGTCCTAATAAATTTAATCCGGTAAGTAATAAAGAAGAAGCCTTAAATAGAGCAAATATTGTCGCAAAAACTATGGTTCATAATGGCTTTCTTAATGAAGAAGAACTTAATAATTTAGATTTTGAAAATGTAGCTATTTATGGTAAAAGTAGTGAAATTAACTTACAAATGCTTATGTATTATCAAGATGCTGTTTATAAAGAATTAGAAAACTTAGGTATTAATAAAAAAATATTAGAATCTGGTGGTCTTAAAATATATACTAATCTAGATATTGCCAAACAAACTAGTTTAGAAAATAATATTTTAAAAAATATGACTGATGCCGAAGATATTCAAGTAGCTAGTGTTATTGTTGACCCCGAAAGTGGTAAAATTGAAGCCTTAACAGGTGGAAAAGATTATCGAAAAAGTCCTTATAATAGAGCTACTGAATCGAAAAGACAAGTTGGGTCAACGATGAAAGCCTTCTTATATTATACTGCTTTAGAAAATAATTTAGTATCTTCATCAAAATTTACCAGTGAATATACAACTTTTAATATTAATAATAAAGAAACATATGCTCCGACTAATTATGGGAATAAATATGCTAATAAAGAAATTACCATGGCTGCGGCGATAGCTTTCTCAGATAATGTATTTGCTGTTAAAACTAATTTATTTTTAGGATGTGATGCTTTGGTAGAAACAGCTAAAAAAGTTGGAATTAGAGAAACTTTAGAGGCTATTCCATCTCTTGCTTTAGGAACGGAAGAAATTAATATTCTAGATTATGCTAGAGGTTATGCAACTTTAGCTAGTGGAGGATATCAAAAAGATTTATATTTAATAAGAAAAATTGAAGACCGGGATGGCAATGTTATTTTTACAAAAGATAATAAAAAATCACTTGTCCTTAATCCTAATTATGTTTATATTTTAAATGAGTTATTAGCTAATACTACTAGTTTGGCATTTAGAGATTACACAAATGCTACTGCCTCAACTATTGCGGGTAAATTAAGTCGCAAATATGCAATTAAAACCGGGTCAACTGATACTGATTATTGGACTGTTGGCTATAATAAAGATGACTTAATGTTGGTTTGGATTGGTTATGATAATAATCAAGCTTTCTCTAAAAGTTATAGCTATATTCCGAAAAATATTTGGGCTGATACAATGGAAGAAATCCAAACTGGTCAAGAAAAAAATTGGTATCAAACTCCACCTGATGTTGTTGGACTTATCTTAGATTCTGTAACAGGCGAACTTACTAATGACTCCACTAAAGCCGTCATGTATTATTATTTAAAAGGTAGTGAACCAAATATTACAAATGCCCAAATTGTCGTTAAAAATGAAGAAGAGAATTAATTGTTTACAATTTATAAATTAAATTTTTTTATCTAATTGCAATAATAACCCTTTATGTAATATAATTAATTAAAGAGGTAATTATGAGAGTAGGTATTTTTACAGAAGTTTATGACCCATATGTATCAGGCGTTTCAACAAGTGTTATGATGTTAAAAAAAGCTTTAGAAAATATGCATCACACAGTGTATATAGTCACAGCTAACTTAGAACGAGCTAAATTTAAGTATGATGATAAAAAAAAGGTTATGTATTTACCCGGTATTAAAACGGGAATGTATGAAACTAGACTTACAATATCCCGGTCGAAAAAAGCATTAAAGATAATTAAAGACTGGCATCTTGATATTATTCATGCTCAAACGGAATTTGGTGTTGGAAATTTTGCTAGAAATGTGGGAAAAAAATTAAATATTCCCATTGTTTATACATATCATACATTATACGAAGATTATGTTCACTATATTACCCATGGTCATTTTAATGCTCTTGCTAAAAAAATAGCTATCAAAATTACCAAAACAGCTTGTCATAATTGTGATGAATTAATTGTTCCAACTGATAAAATAAAAGATTTATTTATTAATAAATATCAGATAACAAAAGAAATTCATGTTATACCATCCGGTATCGATACTCAAAAATTTGTTTTAAATAAAGAAATGACCAAAGAAATAACAAAATTAAAAAATAAATATAAAATTAACGATAATGATTTTATTGTGGGAACAATTGGGCGAGTTGGCGAAGAAAAAAGCTTAGACCAAGAAATTATAGCTTTTAAAAAATTACTTACTTATAATAAAAATTTTAAACTTATTATTGGGGGAGATGGACCCGAACTTCCCAATTTAAAACAACTTGTTGATAAATTAAAAATACAAAAAAATGTTATTTTTACTGGCCGTATTCCTTATGAAAAAGTACCTATTTTCTATCACTTATTTAATGTCATGACTTCTTTTTCATTAACAGAAACTCAGGGTCTTACGATTATTGAAGCACTTGCTTCTTCTTTACCAGTTGTATGTATTAATGATATATCTTTTAAAAGTATGGTTGAAAATAATTATAATGGTCTTATTTTTAATAATCATGATGAATTTGTAAAAGATATTATCTATCTTCAAAATAATGAAGATGTCTATAAAGAAATGTGTAATAATGCTAAAAATAGTGTTTATGTTTATTCTAAAGAAGTATTTGCTTCCGAAGTATTAAAAATATATCATAAAGCATTAAGTAATAAAAAGTATTAATCTTATAAAAACTGACCAAAATAAAGTTAAATTTATTCTTGGCCAGTTTTTATTGTTATTGAATATTTTAATTCATTAGCATTTTCTTCTGATTCGATATTTACTATAAAATTATTATTTTTTAAATTATTCTCGGCATCTTTGACAATATCTTTTGCTTTTGCTAAATCAATTATTGGCTTGTCTTGATTAGGTATTTCTACTACTTCTAAAGTTGGATTATTTACTGAAGAAATATCAAAATCAAGTAATTCTATTTCTTCCTCTGGTTCCGGGGCTTTTTTCTCTTCTTCCCCATCTTCAGACATACTCATATTAGCTTCTTCATCTTCTAAAAAGTTAAAAAATTTATTTGGAATATTTGTCTCATTTTGCTTTTTAAAAAACTTAGGAATTATATCTTCATATTGTTTTTCTGAATCTACTTTTGGCGTAGTTTCTTCTTTTGCTTTCTCATTAACGTCATTGTTTTCAATTGTCTTATTATCTTTTTCTTTATCCATATTCTTTATTCTCATATCTAACTCTTTTACAGTTAGTCTTTCCTCTATTATTTTATTTAACCATTTATCTTGCTCTTCTTCATTTGGTAATTGTAATAAACTTCTAGCATGTCTTTCGGATATTTTGCCTTCAATGATAGCATCTTGCACATTTTTGCTTAAGGATAATAACCGTAATTTATTAGCGATGTTTGATTGACTTAATCCCATTTTTTTGGCTAATTCTTCTTGAGTTAAATAACCTTTGTCAAGAAGAGCTTTATATGATTTAGCTTCTTCAATTGAAGTTAAATCTTTTCTTTGCACATTTTCTACTATGGCAACTTCAGCACTACTCTTATCGTCCATATTAGAAATAATCGCAGGAACTTTAGTAAGACCAGCCATTTTTGCGGCTTTATATCTTCTTTCACCAGCAATTATTTCGTACTTTTCTCCAAGACGTCTTAAAACTAGGGGTTGAATAATCCCATGTTCTTTTATTGAAGTTGCAAGCTCTTTTAAAGCATTTTCGTCAAAACTTAATCGCGGTTGAAATCGATTAGGAATTATATCTTCAATAGGCACATTTAAAACTTGTAAGTTGTCTTTTTGCGTACCATCCACTTAACATCTAGCCCCTTTACCTCTATTATTAATTCTATCTTATTTACCTTATTTTTGCAATGGCTTTTTCAAAATTTTATCGAAATTTCGTAACAATTCAGACTAAGACACACTAAAACGAGGGCTTTTTAAAAAGGCTCTCTTTTAATTGAATAAAATGTTATTA
>CANQIY010000043.1 GCA_947624125.1 uncultured Bacilli bacterium
CTTTCTTTGGGGTAAGGGGAAGTCTGCCCTTTTTTAACTATTTTTAAAATAAATTTTGTTTTTTTCTTTTCAGACTACACACCTACCCAACTATAATAACTACGACAATTACCTGTATTTTTATCACATACAGCATATTCAGTTATAAAAATATAGGAAGTAGAAATATCTATATAAATTGACTTAATATAATCAATCATTTCTCTTGTTAAATTCAAATATACTTCATTACATGCTGGAGAATTAACTAAAGCTCCATCAACATTTTCACGACCATCTTCTGTACAATTTCTAATATTATCTATTTTATTTTCTTTTAATATTATCATTTGAGATACTTCAAAATTATTAATCATGATTTGCATAAAATCTTTGACATTTTCATAATTTTCAAATAATTTATCGTTTTCCAAACCAACAGTTACAAAATATTTATCGTCATTATCGGTAAGTTCACTCAAAATATTTGCTAAATTTAAATGTGATACCCGGTCTTTTAAATAATAAGTTCGAAAAATAAAACTAGCATCATCAAAATATACTCTTGTTTTTTCGGATTGTAAAATATTATTAAACGTTGTATATAGTAATAATAATGAAGTAGATAATACTACTACAGCTAATATAGTCTCGACAAAAACAAAACCTCTTTTATTCATGTACTCACTCCCTATTATTCATTATAAACTATAATTACTCATTTAGCAATTAATAAAAAATGTTCCTACACCATTTGACAAAAAAAGTACTTATTTTGAGCTAAGTACTTATTCTAATATTCCTTTAATTCTTCTTACTCCCGCACTAGAAGATTCTTCTTTAATAATTTTAAAATGTCCAAGTTCACCTGTATTTTTAACATGAGGACCACCACAAATTTCTTTGGACAAATTGCCAATTGTATAGACTTTAACAATTTCACCATATTTATTTTCAAAAGTTCCATGTGCTCCTTCTTCTTTGGCTTTTTCATAAGGTATTTCTTCAAAAGTAACAGGGGTATTACTCTTAATCATTTCATTAACTCGGTTTTCGATTTTCGTCTTTTCTTCTTCCGTTAATTTATGGTCACAATTAAAATCAAATCTAATTCTTTCCGTTGTTATATTGCAACCCTTTTGATATACATCTTTACCAAACATTTCTTGTAATGTAGCAAGTAATAAATGGGCAAGCGTATGATATTTAATAGATGTCTCGGAATTATCGGCAAGTCCACCTTTAAAAGTCCCCGCATCAATTGTTCTTGATTTTTGTTGATGTTCCTTAAAACAATTATTAAATCCTTCAACATCAACTTTAATGTTATTTTCTTTGGCAAGCTCAATAGTCATTTCTAGGGGAAAACCAAAAGTATCAAATAATTTAAAAGCATCTTCTCCACCTAAAGTATTATCTTTAACATTTTTAATGGCTTTATAAAATAATTTTTCCCCATCTTTTATTGTCCTACTAAATTTATTATATTCTTTTTGTAATTCTGCAAAAACTTTTTCTTTATTACGAACTAATTCTTCATATATATCTTTATATTCTAAAATATATAAATTAGCTAAATCACTTAATACATCTTCGTTTATTCCTAATTTTCTTAAATGACGAATTGAACGACGAATTAATCTTCTTAAAACATAACCTGCTCCAATATTACTTGGCGTAATACCATGAATATCAGCTAAAATAAAGGTACTCGTTCTAACATGGTCCATAATAATTCTAAAACTTTGTAAATTATCTTCATATTTTAAATTAGATAATTCTTCTAGTCTTTCCTTAACTTTAGTAAAAACACTAGCTTCATAAACACTTTTATAACCATTTAAAACCGCAATTGTTCGTTCTAAGCCCATTCCTGTATCAACGTTTTGTTGTTTTAATTTATCTAAATGACCATTTTCATCTTTATAATATTCCATAAAAACGTCATTCCATATTTCTAAATATTTACCACAGTCACAGGATGGATTACAATTATCACTACATTTTTCTTTGCCCGTATCATAAAACATTTCCGTATCCGGTCCACATGGCCCAATACCACTACCTAAAATCCAAAAATTATTTTCCTTTGGTAAGAAGAATAAATGGTCTTCACTAACACCTAAACTACGCCATATATTATAAGATTCGGTATCTCTTGGTGTATCTTTATCTCCCGCAAAAACAGTAAAATATAATTTTTCTTTCGGAATTCCTAAATATTTTTCACTAGTTAAAAATTCATAACTAAATTTGATGGCATCTTCTTTAAAATAATCGCCTAAACTCCAATTTCCTAACATTTCAAAGAATGTTAAATGCGATGCATCCCCAACTTCATCGATATCACTTGTCCGAATACATTTTTGACAGTCTGTAAGACGTTTACCACTTGGATGATTTGTACCAAGTAAATAAGGCACTAAAGGGTGCATTCCAGCTGTTGTAAATAAAACAGTCGGGTCATTTTCAGGAATAATTGATGATGATGATATTATTTGATGTCCATGAGCATGAAAATATTCTAAATATTTTTGACGAAGTTCATTAATTTCTACTTTTGGCATCTTACTCAATTCCTTCTAAATATTTGAATACTTTATCTTTTAAAGATTCTTTTGTATCATTAGCTAAAATATAGTCAAAGTCTTGATATGTTTCTAATGCTGTTTCTGTAATGTGAGATTGTTCTTCTAAAGTAAGAGGACTTTGACTAAATTGGTTCTCAACATATATAGCATAAACATGGTCATAATTTAATTTTATTTCATCTATTTCATTAGGAAAACGAACATCACTAATAACGACATTATCAACTAAAGACTCATAAATTTTTAAATCTTCAAGCATTCTCTTTACAAAAAAATCATGCTCCAAATTTCTTATTTTATCTCCAAGTTCTTGTAAATATCCTCTTGGTTTCGTACTAGCTAAACCATCCCAGTCTGTAAGTTCTTTCGCAAAATTTTTCAAAGATTTACTATATTCTGTAATAATACATTTTTCTAATTTATAAATATAATATTCTTTAATTATTTTGGCAACTTCTCCTTTACCACTTCCTGCTTTACCAGCAATTAAAAATATTCTCATAAAATCACCTTTCTAAACTAAAAAAGAAGGATTAAAGTATCATAAATATACCTAATCACTTCTTTAATATACCACAAAAATGGTGCTTTTGAAATCTTTTTTAACGTCTTTCTAATTTTTCTTTCGCAAATTCAAATAAGACACGTAAAATTGCTAAAGTTGGTGTTGCTAAAATCATTCCTAAAATACCGAAAAAATGACCGAAAACTAATAAAGCAATAATAATCACTACCGGATGCGTTTGACTAGCTTTACTCATAACAATTGGTTGTAAAATATAATTTTCGACAATTTGGACAATAACACAAATAATAAGGACACCAATTCCAACTAAAGGTGCTTGGGTAAGACCAACAATAACGGCAATAGCACCACCAATATATGGACCAATAAACGGAATTAAATCGGTAATTCCACAAATAAGACCAAACAAGATTGGAGCATTTAAACCTACAAGGGCAAAACCAACTGAATCACAAACTAAGACCATCAAAGCCACTAAAAAAGTTCCATTCACACATTTTCTTACTTCACTACTTACTCTTGAAGTAATATAATGAATATCTTCTTGAATATGTTTAGGATATAATTTTTTAAAATATTTACCAATACTTTCATAATCAATTAATAAATAAATACCAATAATTAAACCCATCATAAAGGTTCCTATACCACTAAATAAAGATACAATAATACTAATAATGGTATTAGGAAGACCACTTACTATATCAGCACTATAACTCGTAATGGTTGTAAGTAATTTATTTTGGAAATCACTTAAATCTAAACCATTCTCCGCAAAATTTGTAAATATTTGATTAATATCTTTGGTAATGATTTCTACATATTTAGGTAAAAGACCAACCATTTCATTAACTTCATTATATACTGTTGGAATAAAGGTATATAAAATCACTAAAATAATTAAGATAAAAGCCGTAAAAACAAGCATCGCACTAGCAGTATTATTTTTTAACTTTTGGTTAAGTTTGACAACTAAAGGTCTTAAAAGCCACGCAATTACAAAACCGATAAAAAAGGGACTAATAACACTTAAAAAATCTTGGATAATACCTAAAACTCTTAATTTTTGTAAAACTATTATTCCTGCTAAAATTAAACAGGCAATAAAGACAACATACAATATTTTTAAGATTTTTTTAACAAGTAAGATGACTTCATTCAATTCTTTTTTGTCGACATCTTTTTTCATATTCTCACATCCTTTATATAATTGTATCAAACTACTTAACTAAAGTCTATTAATAAATTATATTAATTTTAATTTTTTTTAATCAAAAAAGTTCCCCGTAAGAGAACTTCATTTTTTTATTTCATATTATTTGACATATTATTAGCTTTATCTAATAAATTATTTAAAAGTTTATCAGCTTTATTTTTGGTATTTTTATTCATCAATGTATAGGCACCAAGACCTATCAAACCTGCCATGAAAAGACAACCCATTTTTTTCATCTAATCCACCTCATTATTAGTATGGATTTATTTTTTTTATTTATGTATAAAAGTATTTCTTAATCTTTCTTGTAAAGTTGTTTTCCTTTTATTACCATAATCATTTAATACCCCTTTATAAAAAGCCATCGGCTCGCCAATTAAAATAAGACTTTTTTTAGCTCGACTTACCCCTGTATATAATATTTTATTATATAACATACTGCCATAATGGTAAGTAATGGGCATAATAACATGGTCAAATTCACTACCCTGACTTTTATGAATGGTGATGGCATAGGCATGTCTAATATTTTTTAAATCTTTCTTTTCTAAACTTACTAAATTACCATCAAAATCAATGGTAATTATTTCCTTTTTATAAGGGTTATTAATCGTTTTTATACTTTTTATAAAACCAATATCACCATTAAAAACATTGTTATCCGCATCATTTACTAATTGTAATACTTTATCATTTTCTTTATAAATAATATCGCCATAAGTAAGCATTTTTTCTTTTTTGGGATTAAATATTTCGCTTAACATGATATTTAAATTATCAATACCATTTTCTCCTTTATATACGGGTGCTAAAACTTGTAAATTATTTTCATTGTATCCTTTTTCAATCCCCTTTTTTATAATCATTTCAATAATACTTCTAATATCTTTATTACTAGCACTAATAAAATTATAATCATCTCTTTTAATTGTAAATTCTTCACTTAAATCTTTATTTTTTATTTCTCTTGCTAAAAAAGGAATATAAGAATTTTCACTTTGTCTATAAATATATTCTAGAGGAATATAATTAAATAAATCACTCATAATTAAATCATTTAAGACAAGACCTGGACCAACTGATGGAAGTTGAAAAGAATCCCCTACTAATATTAATTTAATATTACTATTAACACCTTTTAAAAGTGCCGCCATTAAAGAGGTATCAATCATACTCACTTCATCAACAATAATAAGTTTTTGTGGATTTTTATTATTTTCATTTATCATGAAATCGTTACTATCTTTATTCCATTTTAAATATCTATGAATAGTCGAAGCATTAATACCTGTTGCATTACTCATCTTTTTGGATGCTCTTCCTGTCGGTGCTAAAAGTGCAATATCTGTAATTATTCCTAAACTATCTAAATGATTTTTTTCAATATATAATTTAACAATGGCATTAATAATAGTTGTTTTTCCTGTTCCCGGTCCCCCGGATATAATTGTGATATTATTGTTTAGTGCCGTTGTAATAGCCAATTTTTGTTGAGCATTATATTCAATTTCTAATTTCTTTTCTAAAGTCTCAATTTTGTCTTCATAATTATAAGTTCTACTATTATTTTGACTTATTTTATATAAAAGCTCGGCAATATCTACTTCACATGCATAATTTTCTTGTAAATAATATTTATTATCAAGAATTACAATAAATAATTCATCTTCTAATTCTTGTAAATAATCTTGATATACTTCATAATCAATATTAATACTAAATAATTTAACTAAATATTCATATATCATACTACCATCATAATATATATCTCCTGTATTATTAGAAATTGTTTTCATCGTTTCTAAAATACAAGCTTTAACTCTTCTTTTATCTAATTTATCTTCACTATTATTAAGAAAAATATTATCTAATCTTTTAAAATCAATTAACTCATTTAATAAATAGATATTATTATTTAAAATATCATCAATATTACTCCGAAATTTATTAAAAATACGTCCGGCTTCTTCAATAGAAAAGCCTAATTTTTTTAATCTTAAAATAGTATCGGAACTTTTTGAATAATTAAGAATTGATTCATAAATTTTATTCTTTTTACTTTCATTCATTCCTTCTATTTTATCTAAAGCATTGATATCTTCTTTTATGATATCTAAACTTTTAGCGCCATAAATTTCGACAATTTGCACAGCAGTCTTTTTCCCACAACCTTTAACAAAAGGACTACTTAGAAATTCAATAATGTCCTCATTTTCATTTGGAAGAGGTATTTCATAACTATCAAATTTAAATTGCCAACCAAATCTTTCATGTAAAACAAATTCTCCCTCTAAAATAATTTTAGTTTCTAATTTTAAATCTAAAATATTACCTGTAATAGTTATTACTTTTTTTAAATTTTCTTTTAAATTATCATCAGAAACTTTTGAAACCCGAAAAAGACCAACAAAATAGCCATTGGTTTCATTATAAAAAATACTGCTTTTAATTTTTCCTTCAATTACGCTCATAAAAAAATTATACCCTACCTTAAAAGACAAATTCAAGAGTAAGCATAAAAAAATTTCCTAAAAAGGAAATTTTATTCGATAATAAATGGGTCAGTCATTGTACCATTTCCACCTTTTAAATTTACATAATTTATATAAAAGACAGGTCTTACAGAATATTTATCACTTTGATAACTATTAGTTATAGTACCATTAGTTATGGTATTAATATAATAATAATTAGTATCCCAACCATTTCGGCTCATAGACCATTCAATATTACTTGGAGCCGTCGCATCATTTTGCACTAACGTTAACCAACTTCCTGAACAATTAGAAGAACTTGAAACCTCACCATGACAACTAACATTACCAAGAAGACTACCACCTGCTGGAGCAAAATAAACATCACTTAAATTGACCAAACCAATTTTAGCATTTACTTTATCACTATGAACTTTTTCTTGTAATACATTGTTATTATTAGCTTCAGCTTTTTCATACCATTTAGCTAATGTTTTACCACTTTCAATATCATAAATACCATTAGCACCTTGTTTAGCTCCATAAGTTGTATCACTATGCATCATACTTCCATATAACCAATTATAATTATCGATTTTATTTCGCCAAGCATCCGAAATATAATTATCAGTTCTCAAAAAGTCATCTCCATTTAAAGCATAAAATATTTGACTTTCGGACCAAGGAGTATAAGTTGTATTATCACTTGCCCAACTATATGTACTATCGAGAGCATCTTTCTTTATTACTTTTAACCGATATGTATCATTTTCGATTCCTATAATACGATACATATATTTATCAGGATAACTCGTACATTCACCTTGGTCACTTGTTCCAAAGCAGACATAATTGTTTACTCCACTACTTTGTTGACCTACAAATCGGTACATATTACCAAGTAATGTACTTTTTTCTAATCCACTTGGACTACTATTAAAGATATCTAAACCAGCTGGAACACCTGTAGCGTCAAAAAATAAATAACAAAATGCAACTTTAGTAGTTGTTAATGTAAATGTATTATCTGCATAAGAAAAAGCGTTTTCAATAAGTTCACTATTTAAATCTAAACATTTTGTATAATTTTCATTTAAACGATACCCTTCTCCTGGCCAAGTATTACCAAAACTTTTAACATAACTACCATCTTCTGATTTAATATAAATAGCTAAAGCATTTTCATTATTTTTTATCTCTTTTTTATATAATTCTCGATTTTGATTAGCTTTCATCATTAAAAATATACTTATAATTTCAATACACATAAAGATGCCAATTAAAGATTTCAATACCACTTTTTTATTTTTCATCTATATCACTTTCTATTCTATCAAAATTATATAATAAAGAAGTGAACTAAGTCAAGAATTTACCTTTAATAGCTTTTTATTTGACAAAAAAATTAGTTTTTTCAAACTAATTTCCTTTAACTTGATTCATTACTTCTTCAGCAAAGTTATCATTTCTTTTTTCCATACCTTCGCCTACTTC
>CANQIY010000044.1 GCA_947624125.1 uncultured Bacilli bacterium
TCGACACCTTTGAAATTTTCATTATTTAATTTTTCCCACAACCCTAAATAAGCAATTACGTCTCTATTTCTCATCCAAGTTTGAATTGGAATTTTTGGTTCCTCAGGATTAGCATATCTAGCTAAATCAGTAAGAGAAATATATTCCTTATTTCCCATTCTCATTACATTAATTTTATTGTTATTTACATTAATTTCTGATTTTATTATTTCATTATTCATAATTTTCCCCCTTAATCACTAAAATAATTTTATCATATCTTTTTAATTCAAAATATATTTTGTATTGGCAAAATAATTTCACGGAATTCCGTAAAATTAAAATTTTCGTTATTTAATTGTTCCCATAATCCTATATAATCAAATGTTCCTTTATTACTCATCCAATGTATTATAACATTAGCAGGATTTTCAGGATTAGAATATTTTGCTAAGTCAGTTAATGATATATAGTCGGTATCACCAATTCTTAAAATACCTATTTTATTGTCATTAACATTTATTTCTGCTTTAATTAACTCTTTTTTCATTTTTCCCCCTTAATTACTAAAATAATTTTATCATAAATTATTGAATATTAAAACTCGAACTTATCAAATAATTTAAAAAGTCCGAGTTTGATAACAAAATGGTTTCTTAAAGAAAGGAGCATGCTAATTATTATTGTTTTTTTAAAACTTTAGAATATCCTTTATCTAATAAACTATTAAAATCATTAGGAATTTTTTTCTTTGCTTCTTCAATTAATTCATTAGGAATTCCATATAATGCCTCTGCCATTGAACCAATTATGCAAGCATTTGTATCTGTATCACCACCAAAAGATATAACTTTTAACAATGATTCTTCAAAACTGTTTGAGATAAATAATGCATACAAACAATTATCAATTGTTTTATAACACGTTGTATTAAATCCATTAAAATCAAAATAATTTAATTTTAAATTCAATTCTTTTATTATTTCTTCTTTTGGGAGACCTAAACGTGCTAGAAAAATAATTAATGCAATTGTGGTGGCAGAATTTATTGCTTCTAAAGAATTGTGAGATGGAATAGTGGCCAAACGAGCATTATTAATTATATCTTTTTCGTTGTTGAACAAATAACCAACGGCAGAAATTCTCATCATTGCACCATTACCAATACTTTTTCCATTGCCCTGATTTAATGCCCATTTTGTAAATCCAGGTGAAAAAGTGCCTTTAAAATAGGGTGTAAATTCAGGTTTATATGTTAAAAAATTTTTGGCGTATTTTTTTAAGTAATACTCGTAATTTTGGCCATTTAAAATTGCATCTAAAATAGCAATTGTTAATATAGTATCATCACTATAAAAACTTTTTTCATTAATAAGTTCCGTAGGATTTAGTTTTGAAAAATGTTTAGTTTGTTGATACTCATATATAGAACCTGCTAAATCTCCTATAACTGCTCCCCACATAGTGTTACCTCTTTCTTAGTTATTGTTTTGATAGTATTATTGATTTCTGTTTTAATTATTTTGCTTTCTTCACAACTATTTAATAGTTCAAAATTTTTTTTCATAATAATCTCATTTCTTGCTTGTATATTGTAACATAATAATTAGAAAAAAGTATACTTATATTGTTTATGATTTGGCAATAAGTAAGTGTGTTTATAAATTGACAAAATAAAACTACTTTCTTTTTAATTTTGAGAGTAGTTTTTATATTCAACTCGTATATGTTCGAGTTTCATTTCATAATGGTGCCAAATGTAAGAATCGAACTTACAGCTAAGCGTTACGAGGGCCTTGTTTTACCATTAAACTAATTTGGCATTTGTTTTTCACTTTATAATTATACACTAAACTTTTCTTTTTGCCTACCTTTTTTCAATAAATATTTTTTTCTTAAGTAGACATTATTTAGTAAATTTAGTAAAATAATGTTGTCGAGGTAATTATTATGACTGGGAAAATAAAAATATTATTTAATAAATACAAAATGTTTATCCGGTATTTAGGGGTGGCAATTCTAAGTTTTGTTATTGATATTAGTTTTTTTACTCTATTTAATACCGTTATATCATTCCCAATTGTTTTAGCAACGATTATTGCTCGAATTATTTCCTCATTTATCAATTATTTATGTAACAAATCTTATGTTTTTAAGAGTGAAGAAAATAATCAAAAAACATTTATTAAATATTATACTTTAGTAATAATTCAAATGTTTATTTCTGCATTTTTAGTTGATAATTTTTATAATATTTTTAGTATAAATGCCACTTTAATTAAAATTCCTGTGGAATTTGGTTTATTTATAGCTAATTATTTAATTCAAAAATTATTTGTTTTTCATAAAAATAAAATCGATAAAAGAATTTTAGTAGTGTTACTTAGTTTCTTAACAACCTTAAGTTTAGCTAGTTATCTTAAACTCTATATTAAAAATACTTATGTAGTTTATGCTTGTTATGTTGTTTTGTTTTTATGCTTAGCTCTTTTCTATGAACGCTTTTATAAAAAAAATAATTTAAGTAAAAAATATCATATTTTAAGTATTATAATTAGTTTTATTTTTGTTTTAGGTTATAGTTATGAAATGACAGAAACAGGTCGTTTATTCTTTGGAAGTATCAATAACTTTTTTCTATCTACATTAAAAGTTATTGGTTATTATTTTCTAATTATAACAATTATTTATTACCTAAAATTATTTTTGGAAAAAAAATTCTTGAAATCGAAAAAGAAAATAATTCAAAAATTTAGTAATAAACCTTTTTTCTATTCATTTATTTTTTTACTTATATGTTATGGAATTTTCTTAGTCTTTTATTATCCGGGTATTATTAATTATGATAATGCTAATCAAATCAAAGAAGTATTTAATATTCATACGCGTTATTTAGATGCAATTATTCCTGTTAGTAGTAGTACTTTAACTAATTTTAATCCCATCATTCATACCCTTTTATTAGGTGGTTTAGTCAAATTAGGTGTTAACTTAGGTAGTTTTAATTTTGGTTTATTTATGTATACTTTTTTGCAAATGCTTATTTGTATCTTAATTTATAGTTATACGATTAGTTATGCTGTAAAAAAGAAAGTAAATCCCCTTTTTACTTTTATTGCTCTTTTAAGTTTAGGACTTATTCCCGTATTTAGTTTTTATAGTATTACTGCGGTTAAAGATACATTATATACGGCCTTTTTAGTTTTATATTCGGTTAAGTTATATGACTATGTTAAAAAAGATAAACATGAATTTAAAGATTATTTGTTATTATGGCTTGTAAGTATGCTAGTATGTCTATTTAGAAATAATGGTATTTTTGTTGTTTTACTTAGTTTACCATTTGTAATTAATAAAGAAAATATTCTTAAAATTAGTAGTATTTTATGTACTGTCTTTATTGTATATATTGGTTTTACTAATTATTTATTACCAACTTTAGGAGTATCTGGAACTAGTATAAGAGAGACTTTGTCAATTCCCTTTCAACAAACGGCACGTCTTTATAAATATAAAAGGGAAGCTTTTAGTGAGGAAGATGCTTTAATTGTAAGTCGGATTTTAGACTATGACAATTTAGCTAATGATTACAATAAAGATTTAGCTGACCCAGTTAAAAATAAATTTAATAAATATGCGACCAAAGAAGATTTAATAAATTATTTTAAGGTTTGGTTTAAAGGATTAGGCAAAGAACCATTTATATATATTGATGCAACAATAAATAATGTTAGTGGTTATTTTTATCCTTATCTAAATAGTTGGAAAGTTTATCATAAATTAAATCACAAATTACCGGATGCTGGTTTTGATTATCATTATATTGAAAAGTTAGAATTAGGAAGAGACATTTTACATAAATATGAAAAAGTAGTTGAATTTAGTCCAGTTGGTTTACTTTTAAATATTGCTATTTTATCTTGGCTTAGTATAATAATATTTGTGATGTTAATAAATAAGAAGAAAAGTTATATTTTTATGTTACCTAATATAATATCCATTTTGTTTTGTATCTTAAGTCCTGCTAATACTTATTTTCGCTATATTTATCCAACACTGGTATTATTAGTAACCTTACTTCCATTAATTAAATTGGAATGTGAAAATAATGTAGTTAAGACTATTAAATAGTCTAGATTTAAGATTTATGGTATATTATTTAGTGATTAATTAAAAAGAGAGAGATTTAAATGATAAAAGTGATAGATAATTTAAAAATTAACTATGAATATAATGATATAGGTAGTGATATTTGTTTAGTTTTTTTACATGGGTGGGGACAAAATATTGAAATGATGGAACCACTAGCTAAACATTTTAAAGAACATTACAATTATTTAATTCTGGATTTACCGGGCTTTGGGAAAAGTATGGAGCCAAGTAGTTCTTTTAGTACGAATGATTATGTTCAATTTCTTAATGACTTTTTAAATGCTCTAAAGATTAAGAAAGTTATTTTAATAGGTCATTCTTTTGGCGGACGAATAGCTTTATTATATGCATCATTATATAAATGTGAAAAATTAGTTGTTTTAGCGGGCCCTTATGTTCCGGAAGTAACGAAGTTATCATGGCAAACGAAATTATATAAAAAGTTAAAAAAAATATATGGTCTTAAATGGTTAGCAAAAATAATGCAAAAAAGACTAGGCTCAACTGATTACAATAATGCTAGTCCTATAATGAGAGAAGTTCTAGTAAAAGCTATTAATACTAATTTAGAAGAAGATGTTAAGAAAATAAGTTGTCCAACTTTGCTTGTTTGGGGTGATAATGATACGGCTGTTCCCATTAAAAGGGCTTATGAGTTAAAAAATTTAATTAAAGATAGTGGTCTTGTAATTTATAATGGAGCTAGTCACTATGCTTATTTAGAAAGATTAAATGAATTAGTAATAGTTTTAAATAGTTTTTTGGGGGTGAGTAAATGATTTATTTAGTAATATTTTCATTACCTTATATATATATAGTAAGTAAAAATAATTTACATATGTTACAACAAAATTTTTATAATGAAAATAATCGTTATTTAAGATGGGGTTTTAAAAATATAAAAAATAGTTTTAATTTTCTAGAAATAATTATTGTTCTTATTAATTTAAGTAATTTATTTATGAAAAATAAATATTTAACAATTATTAATATCTTTTATATCGTATTATTTCTAATTAATTATCAAAAAAGAAAAAAAGTAGTTATAAAAATTCCTCTTAAAATAACAAGTCGAATTAAAAGATTAATGACTACTTTAACGGTTTTATATTTATTACCTATTATAATTTTTAAAGATAGTTTTCTTACCATACTTATTTTAAGTATAATGATTTTCTTTAATTTTATAATGGTTTATATCAGTAATGTTATTAATATTCCGATAGAAAAAAGTGTTTTTCTTTATTATAAAAATAAAGCTGTAAAGAAATTAAGAAGTTTTAATAATTTAGAAGTAATAGGTATTACTGGTAGTTATGGTAAAACTAGTAGTAAAAATATTTTAAATACAATATTAAATGTTAAATATAATGCCTTAGCTACACCTAAGAATTTTAATACTCAATATGGTTTAATTATGACTATTAATAATAATTTAGATAAGTTTAATGATTATTTTATTGCTGAGATGGGAGCTTTTAAAAAGGGAAGAATTAAATTATTATGTGATTTAGTTAAACCTAAGTATGGAATATTAACTATTATAGGGCTTGCTCATTTAGAAACATTTGGTAGTATTGAAAATATATGTGAAGGAAAATTTGAATTAATCGAAGCATTACCGAAAGATGGGCTTGGTATATTAAATAGAGATGATGAAAAACAAGTTAATTATAAATTAAAGAATAAATGTCCAATTAAATGGATAGGAATCGATAATAAAGAAGCTGATATTTATGCCAAAGATATCAAAATAGATGAAAATGGAATGAGTTTTCAAATTTATTTTCAAGAATTAGCTAGAACTGAGCCATTTAAGACCAAGTTATTAGGAAAAGCTAATATTTATAATATTTTAGCAAGTGTAGCTTTAGGTTATTATTTAAAAATGAGTATTGAAGAGTTACAACTAGGAGTTAAATTATTAAAACCAGTTGAACATCGTTTAGAATTAAAAGCTTATGAAGATAATGTTATTATAGATGATGCTTATAATTCTAATCCTAATGGAGCCAAAATGGCTTTAGATGTTTTAAAATTAATGCCGGGTTATAAAATAGTAGTTACACCAGGGATGATAGAATTAGGTAGTATGCAAAAAGATGCTAATTATGAATTTGGCCAAAATATTAGTAAAGTAGCTGATTATGTTATTTTAGTAGGTAGTAAACAAACAAAAGATATATATGATGGTATTGTAAAAGAAGGATATGATTTAGAAAAGGTAAAAGTTATTAATAATGTAAGGGAAGCTTTTCCTATTATTAATAATATAGAAGTTAAGGAAAGAAAATATATATTATTAGAAAATGATTTACCGGATATGTTTAATGAGGAGTGATGAAAATGAAAATTAGAGTAGGTATATTTTTTGGGGGTAGTAGTGTGGAGCATGAAGTTAGTGTTATTTCCGCTTTACAAGCGATTGAATATATAAATAAAGAAAAGTATGAAATTGTGCCAATTTATATATCTAAAGAAAAAGATTTATATACAGGTAATTATTTATTAGATATTGAAAATTATCAAGACTTAGATAAATTAAAACAAAATAGTGAGCATGTTGTTATTGAAAAAAATAAAGATGAATATAATCTAGTTAAAGTTGGATGGTTAAGAAAAGTTGTGGCTAAAATAGATGTTGCTTTTCCTATTGTGCATGGTCAAAATGTAGAAGATGGTTCTTTAGCTGGCTTTTTTGAAACCTTAGGCATACCTTATGTAGGTAGTAATGTTTTAGCGTCATCTTTAGGTCAAGATAAAATTGTGATGAAACAAGTCTTTGCTAGTTCTAATATTCCAATTGTTCCTTATCTTTGGTTTTTTGACTATGAATATTTAAATGATAAAGAAAGTATTTTAAAAAGAATAGAGAAGCTAGGTTATCCAGTTGTAGTAAAACCAGCTTCTCTAGGTAGTAGTGTTGGCATAAATTTTGTTAAAGATAAAAAAGAAATTGAGAAAGCTATTGAAGACGCTATTAACTATGATAAAAAAATTATTATTGAAAAAGGGGTAGATAATTTAATTGAAGTTAATTGTAGTGTTCTTGGTAATAGTACAACCCAAAGTACAAGTTTAATTGAACAAGTAATAAGTAGTAATAATATATTAACTTATAAAGATAAATATATAGGTAATGGTAAAACAAAAGGGAAGACAAAGGGAATGGTTAATACTAGTAGAATAATTCCGGCCCCATTATCAAAAGAATTAACCAAAACTATAGAAGAAATCAGTAAAGAAGTATTTAAATGTTTAAATTTAAGTGGGGTATGTCGAATAGATTATCTTATTAATAGTAAAACAAATGAAGTATTTGTTAATGAACCAAATACTATTCCGGGTTCACTTTCCTTTTACTTATGGGAACCAATGGGCAAAACTTATACAGAATTACTTGATGAACTTATAACTATTGGGATTAAAGAATATAAAAATAAACATAAAAAAACAACTTGTTTTGATGTTAATATTTTAAAAAATTATCAAAAAAATAAAGGAATAAAAAAATAAAAAACTTCTTAAGGGAAATTTTTTATTGCTTTACAATTTCTTTTGGTGGTTTAAAATCTAATTTTTTGGTATCTAATCCTAAAATATAATCAGCTGATACACCAAGATATTCACATATTTTAGGTAAATAAGTAACGGGCATAATATTAACCCCTTTTTCATAGCGGGCATATTGTTGTTGTTTAATACCAAGATAAGCAGCGATTTCTTTTTGGGTTACATTTTTACAATCTCTAACCCATTGAATTTTTTCATTATAATACATAAATATCACCATCTCTACTAATATCATGTTTTACAACTCTTAAGTTGACAAGTGAATTCATGTGTTGTAAAATTTAATTACAATAGATGAATTGTATCATGATTAATTATAAGAAAAAAAGCCATATTAATAACAAAAAGGTGATGATATAGTGATGGTTAATAATGTACTTAGAAAAATTAGATTAGAGAGTAAAAAAATTGTTTTAGCTTTATTAGTAGTTGTTTTATTATCATTAGTAGTATTAAAAGCTATAGCCCAAAATAAAGTAGTACTCGATAATGTAATATTAGATATAAATAATTCTAAAGATAGTTTAGCTATTTATATAGAAGAATATGATGCAGAAGGTAA
>CANQIY010000045.1 GCA_947624125.1 uncultured Bacilli bacterium
TTATCTTTTTCTTAGTTTTCAACATTTTAAAAAAATAGAAATTTTTAATCTCTATCTTTTTAAGTCTGAATTGTTACTAAATTTTGAAATATTTTTTTAAGCCTTAATCGACGATATAAAAAACATTTGAAAAACGTTTATTTTCAAAAAGACCATACGAAAATATTTCAAGATTTGATAGTGTATCAACCATTTTTTTAGTAAGTAAACTATTTAAAATAGCCACAAATTGTAAAGGCTTTTTTTCTTTATTAGTATTTAAAACATAATTTAAAATTCCCACTTTATACGTTTTATTCTCAACATTTATTTTATCAATTAAAGAGTTAGAAAAACTCATAACATAAATATTTTTATTTTGATATTTAGTTAATAATTTAATAAATTTAGGAAAACTACTAATATTTTTTAATTCAATTAAAAATATTTTATCACTTTTGATATTTAAAACCATTTTTAAAGTAGGAATAAATCTTGGTAAATCTTTTAAATTTAAATTACTAATTAACATTCCATTCCATAAGGCATCATGATAAATAACAAATTCATGGTCTTTCGTTTCTCTTACATCAAATTCTACTCCCACATAATTATT
Source organism: uncultured Bacilli bacterium (assembly GCA_947624125.1). GTDB lineage: Bacteria > Bacillota_I > Bacilli_A > RF39 > UBA660 > SIG200. Next base: position 596 of record CANQIY010000045.1, read on the forward strand.
ATCTAATAAGGCATCTTTAATAGCCATATATGTATTTTCTTTTATTGTACTTGTATACTTACCCCTGTGTTTAATTAACTTATACAAAAAAATCACCTATTAAATATTATTTAAATAGCTGATTTTTAAAACTTATTTAACTTTTGGTTTAAATAAAAACGTAAATATGATAATAATTAAAAGGAAGAGTGAACAGGCTAGTATTTGAACATTTAGAATAGGTACTTCTTCTACTTTAGTAGCTTCCAAAGTATTTTTATAATTATCGATTCCTGAAACATTTTCACTTACCTCTTTATAAACATATAAAGTATAAGTTTCTTCTTTATTATCTTTAAAAACATCTAAATAAAGAATATTTTCGCCTGCTTCTAAATAATCATCCGTAAAATAAGTGCTTGCCCCTTCTTCTACTTCATAACTTATCTCTAACTTATTTATATTACTTTCCACCGTTATCGTATATTCATAAATATATTTAGAAAACGGATAATCCATGAGCCCATTTAATATTTCTAACTTTTCTAGCATAATATCACTATATTTATTTTTAACCAAAATAATATATTTATACTAATTTAAGTAAAATCTCATCCATTACATATATTTTATTAGGATTTATAGCAATATAACCATCTTTATAGATTAAATCCCCATTTTTAAGAAGAGGTTTAATGGGAAAAACATCTTGCATATTAACTTTATATTTATCATAAAATTCTCTTATATTAAGACCTTTTAATAATCTTAAACCTAAAATTAATTCATATTCCATTATTTCTTTTTTAGCAAGAAGAGTATCACTACTTTTATACTCACCCTTTAAATAATTAGAAAGACTTCTCGTATTGTCATAACGAACGCCATTAATATAACCTGATGCCCCACAACCAAAGCCATAATATTCTTTATTTTGCCAATAAATTAAATTATGTTTGGCTTCATAACCTTTTTTCGCAAAATTACTAACTTCATAATGTTCATAACCTAATTTAACTAAATATTTACCAATATATTGATACATTTTTGCATCATCATCTTCATTAATATTTTTGATTTGTTGATAATTTAAAAAAGTATTATCTAAAATCATTAGACTATAAGTACTTATATGTTCTGGGTTTAGAGAAGTTAATAATTTTAAATCTTGTTTTAAGATTTTTAAACTTTCTTTAGGTAAAGCATATATTAAATCTAAATTAATATTATTAAAACCTACTTCTCTTATTAATTTAATCTTTTCTTTTGTATCTTCATAATTATTTTTTCTTCGCATTAGTAATAGATTTTCTTCATTAAAAGATTCTATCCCAATACTTAAACGATTAACACCATACTTTTTTAATAAATTAAGGAGAGTTTTATTAATATCTTCAATATTACATTCAAAAGTAAATTCTTCTAAAGAAGGGCTTACAAACATTTGTAAAAATGATAATAATTCTTCGATTTGCTTATAAGTTAAAGAAGAAGGAGTTCCACCCCCAATATAAATAGTATTTATTACCTCTCCCATATAACGCGCTTGTATTTCTTCTTTTAAACATTTTAAATAAGCAAGAGCCCACTCTTCATGATATAAAACTTTACAAAAATCACAATAAGTACAAATCGACTTACAAAAAGGAATATGAATATAAAGACCTACATTAGCCATTTTTACGGCCTGTTTTTAAAATAGTATTATAATTATCAACGGAAATAATGCGAATATAATCGACTAAATTTTCTCTTCTTTGTAGTAAAGCTTTTTTATTTTCAACATATTTATTTGCTTTTTTAGTATAATTACTACGATGAATATTAAACATATCAGCAATATTACTATCAGATAAACCATATTTTAATTGATATTTAATTAAAGAAGATAAAACTTCTTCCGAAATGGTTTCTCCAGGCACTCTATTTTCTTTAAATATTTTTAAAACTTTATCGTCTAAAACTTCATAAATAAGTTTAGCTCTTTCTTCTTTATTCGAAGAGTCTAAATAATTTTTATAATAAAAAATCAATTGATTTTTAGCTAAAGTTTGATTATAATTTTCAAATTCTAGAAATTGAAAGGTCCGATTAGGAATATTTAAAGGTCTAAATGCCTCATCTAATTCTTCCTTACTATAACCAAATAACTCCTCTACAGTTTTAAACTTAAGACGGAAAGTAAGCATTAAATGTAATAAAAATTTCATTTGTTCTTCCCTTTTACTATAAAATATATCTAAACGTAATTTTCTTTGCCCATTATCACTATTATTCATTCTTGAAATTTCTCCTCCTAATATCTTTCCATGTAATTTATTTTCTTGTCTTAATTTTGTTATTTCATTATATTTAGCTATTCCTTCATTAATGCCAAAGACCGCTTTCATTCTTTCCACATCATTTAATCTTCTTTGAACATTAGAAGAAGAAATACCAGTCATTTCAGCTAGTTCAATATCACTCTTTCTTGTTTTTAGAAATAATTCTGTTAATAATTTAACTTCTTGTAATCTTTTATCTTCTCTTATTCTCATTAGTTCTTCATTGTTCATTTTCATCACTCCTTAAAATACTTAAAAAAGCTTCGGTTGGAACTTCAACCCGCCCAACCATCTTCATTCTTTTTTTACCTTCTTTTTGAGCTTCGAGTTGTTTTCTCTTTCTTGTTATATCCCCACCGTAACATTTAGCTAAAACATTTTTCTTCATAGCGCTTATATTTTCTCTTGCTATAACTTTCGAACCGATACTTGCTTGAATGCTAACTTGAAACATTTGTCTTGGTATAACTTCCTTTAATTTTTGGGTAATACTTCTTCCCTTTTCATAAGCAAAATCTTTATGAATAATTAAAGATAAGGCATCAACTTTTTCCCCATTAAGTAAAATATCCATTTTTACTAAATGACTTTCTTTATAACCGATTAAATCATAATCAAAAGAGGCATAGCCATTCGTCCTACTTTTAAGTTTATCATAAAAATCATAGACAATTTCCGCTAAAGGAAGTTCATAATGAATATTTACTCTTGTATCATTAATATAATCTATACTTTTATAAATACCTCTTTTATTTTGACATAATTCCATAATGCTACCAATATAACTAGAAGGAGTAATAATACTTGTATAGATAAATGGTTCTTTAATCATTTTAATTTTTTCACGGGAAGGCATTTTATTGGGATTATCAATAATTAATTTTTCATTATCAGTAAGATAAGCTTCATAGACAACTGTTGGACTTGTAACAACAATTTCTAAATTAAATTCTCTCTCTAGTCTAGTTGTAATTATTTCAGAATGAAGAAGTCCTAAGAAACCAGCATGGAAACCAAAACCTAAAGCTTCGCTTGTAATTGGTTCAAAAGTTAAAGATGCATCACTTAACTTTAATTTATTTAAAGCATCTTTCAGTAAATCATATTTACTAGCATCGATAGGATAAATACCACAAAATACCATTGGTTTCATCGGTTTATAACCTTCTAAAGGAGATGATGCTTCTCTTCCTAAAACTGTTATTGTATCACCAACATGAATACTTGAAATATCTTTGATAGATGCCGCTAAAAAGCCAACTTCACCACTTTTAATTGAGGTAACCAATTCTTCTTTTGGCGTTTTAAAACCAAGTGATGTTACTTCAAATACTTTATTCGTTGCAAATGTTTTGATTTTATCTTTAACATTAATGGTACCATTTACAACTTTAATTAATAATACAACTCCTTTGTAACTATCAAAATAAGAATCGTATATTAAAGCCTGTACATTAGCATTTTCATTTACAATAGGAGGTTTTATTCTCTCTACTACTGCTTGCAATAATTCATCGACACCTTCACCAGTTTTACCACTACATAAAATAATTTCTTCTTCCTTAAAACCTAAAACATTAACTAATTCATTACTTACTTTTTCAATGTTAGCATTAGGTAAATCGATTTTATTAATAACTGGTATAATAGTTAAATCATTAGCAAGAGCTAAATATAAATTGGCGATGGTTTGAGCTTCAATTCCCTGCGTAGCATCAACTACTAAAATAGCACCTTCACAAGCTGCTAAACTACGACTAACTTCATAAGAAAAATCAACATGCCCGGGAGTATCAATTAAATTTAAAATATATTCTTTATTTTGCTCTTGATATTTTAGTTTAACCGTATTAAGTTTGATGGTTATTCCTCTTTCTCTTTCAATATCCATACTATCTAAGAGCTGTTCTTTCATTTCTCTTTTGGAAACTGCTCCCGTTTTTTCTAAAATTCTATCAGCCAAAGTACTTTTCCCATGGTCAATATGAGCAATAATTGAAAAATTTCTTATATAAACCTCTTGCATAAAACACACCATATCTATAATATCATATAAATATTTATTTAGAAAGTATAAGTAAAATAAATTAAACTACAATAAGTAAAGGATGCATTCCATATTTGACATTATTTTGACAAAATATAAAATTTATGCTATAATTTAAGCGATTTCTAGGTGATATTATGGGGTATAATTTAATTTCTTTTAAAAATAAATATAATTATGAAATAATTAACAATTATACAAAAGTTCCTGCTTTTCATAAATTAGATGAACATCGCTTAGAAGATATTTGTTCTTTCTCTACTAATTTTGAAGATGAAGAAGAATTACGATTATTTTTAAAAGAAATGAATTTTATTTCCTTAGAATTTGCCGAAGAAAAAATAGGAGTTTTGCAAGAACATGCCGGACAAAAAAGAATTTATACTGTTCCTTATGCCCAAGATGTTTGCCTTTTCAATTTAGATTATTTAAAAAAGTATTTTATAAATAATTTAAATAATTTAATGTTTATGGATTATTTTTTAAAAGAATATGGAGTCAAATTAGCTAATGTAAATTTATTTAGTGAAGAGGTTGCCATGCTTAAAAATGCTACTTATTTCTATCGCAAAAAGAATTATTTACCTAATTATGCAGGTAACGCTATGGAAACATTTTTACATAAATTTTTATATCGTTCTAATAAACAAAAAGAATATTCCCTAAGTTTTACAAGAATGTTTCATTTAGTTAATTTTATTATAAATTATGAAAATAAATTTAATTTACGAAAGAAAAAAGAGAACGACGATATTACCAACCAATATGACTTATTAAAACATTATGAAAAGTTAAGAAATGAGTGTTTTTTACAAGAAGAAAAAGATGCTTATGAAAAAGAAATAAATAAGATAAATAAAAATATTAATTATTTAGAAAATGAACAAATAAGAAGGAGGAAAAAATAATGGAAAAGCCACCAAAAATTACGATATTAGATGAAAAAGACCAAACTTTAAGAAAAATAAGTAAAGAAGTTATTTTTCCTCTTTCTGAACAAGATAAAAAATTAATTGATGATGTCATTAAATATTTAACAATGAGTCAAATTGAAGAATATGCTGAAAAATATAATTTAAGACCGGGAATGGGACTCGCATTTATTCAAATGGGTATTCCTAAAAATATATTTATTATTGTTGAAGAATTAGAAGATAAAAAATTTCAAAATTATGTCGTTATTAATCCTAAAATACTTAGTCATAGTGAAGAACTTGTCTATATTGGGGAAGGTGAAGGATGTCTAAGTGTTAATAGAGAGGTTGAAGGTATTGTCCCAAGATATGCACGAATGACAATTTCCTACCAAGATATTTCAGGTAATAAAAAAGAAATAAGAGTAAGAGAAGATATCTCGGTAGCTTTTCAACATGAAATGGACCATCTTAATGGTATTATATTTGTTGATAAAATTGATAAGAAAAATCCTTTTAAAGATAAAGATAAAATGCGCGAAATTTAAAAAGCCTTTTCATATTAAGGCTTTTTTATTTAAGTATAAAAGGTTCTGCTTCTGTTCCACTACCTTCTTTTAAGATATTGTTTGATTTTAAATAGAAGACGGGTCTTACTGCTAGTAAAATATTTATATCAGTTATGTTTATAAAACCTGTATTAGAATTAAGAAAAGCTTTATAACTACCCCAAGCTATATCCCAACCCATACTATCCATCGTCCATTCATTTTGAGACAAGTGCATCCATCCAACATCACATATTCCACTATAAGTTTTATTATCTAATTGACAATTAGCTGTATTACTTACAGATAAATAAAAATCACTTATATTCATAAGCCCTACTTTAGCATCTACTTCATTTTTTAACTCTGTCTCATTCCATTTTTCTTTATGTTCTATATAATAATATTCTTTTCCTACATTATCACCATATAATACTGTATATGCTTTAGCTTTCACTCCCTTATAAGTCTCATTGACATCTTGTGCTTGTTCATTCCATGCTGCAGCTTTTTGACCACTTTCTACTTTATATACTTCTATTCCGGTTTGTCTTGCTCCACCTGTAATATTAACATTTATCATTTTTCCAAATAACCATTTATTATTATCTATTTTTTCTTTCCATTCTATTGGGACTAATTCTGTATTTTTTAAAAATTTGTCTCCGTTTATATTTGAATATATTTTTGAATTTGGCCAATTAATATCTGTATTAATATCTGACCACCATTGTTCTTTTTCAGCCAATGCTTCTTTTTTAATTACTTTAATTCTTCCATTTTCTTCTATCCCTATTATTCTGTACATATATTTATTAGGATTACTTGTACATACTTCTTGGTCACTTGTTCCAAAACATATATAATTTTCTATTCCATCTTCTTGTTGTCCCTGAAATCGATACATTCCTGTCCAGTTGGCATCACTGCTATTCGTTTCTAAATTTAATCCCTTAGGTTTAGGTTGCATACCTATTATTTCTAAACCTGCTCCTTTATCAAAATATAAATAACAACTTATACTTTCGGTGGTATCTACAATTAATTTTTTATTATCATAATCATAACTTAATATATCATTTATTATGTTACCATCTATATTCATACATTGGGATTTCTCTTCATTAAATATATAACCATATATTGGAATTAAATCTTTTTCTTCATAATGAGCTTTACTTTCTTCTACATATATAGCA
>CANQIY010000046.1 GCA_947624125.1 uncultured Bacilli bacterium
AGTAGATATTGCTAATGCTTTTCTATTCTTAGCTAGTGATATGGCATCCTATATAACAGGGGTAACTTTACAAGTTGATGGGCTTGCCTATAATTAAGGAGATGTAAATGGCAAAAATATATATTTTATTAATGCAAACCTTTACTATTCCGGCTCGTTTAATTCGTCTTTGTACTAATTATGAATATAGTCATGTCGCTCTTTCTTTAGATAAAAATTGTGATGTCTTATATAGTTTTGGCCGGAGAAAAGTTAATTCTATATGGAATGGTGGGTTTACGAAAGAGCTTAAAACTGGTCCTTTTTTTCATAAATTTGCTAACACTAAATGTATTATATATGAACTTACAATTACAAATGAACAATATAAGAAAATAGAAATGATTTTAAAGAAAATGAGTCAGGAAGAAAATAAATATAAATATGATTTTTTAGGTTTAATTGTTCGCTGTATTGGCATTCCTTTAACTATTAAAAATCATTATGTATGTAGCTTTTTTGTAGCAGAGTTATTAAAAAAGGTCCAAGTTATTAATTTAGATAAAAAACCTTGTTTAGTAAAACCTAAAGATTTTGCTAATTATTTAAAAAATAAAGAAATATATGTTGGTAACTATGTTACCTATAATAATTAAAAGAGGGTTTATGGAGAGTGAGTTATCTTACCATTAACAGAAATTTTGGTAACAATAGATTTTAGAAAAAAAGAAAGTATTAGATTAGAAGAAGATGAGTGATATGAAAGAAGAAAATCCTTTTGTTTTATATAAACATAATGAAAAAATATATAAGAAAATAACTTCCTCTTTTAGTAAGCAAAATGTAGTTGGAGTTATAGAATGTGCAAATGGTGGTAAATCTTATTTATCTTTACATTATGTTTATGATAATAAAGATAAGAATATTATTTATTTAGTACCATCTTTAAGTAAAAAAAATAAATTAGAACGTCTTATAAAAGATGCTAATTTAGACATGTCTTCTTTTCCTAATTTAGAAATTAGAACTTATCAAAGTTTAATTAATTTAAGTGAGGTTGAAATTGAAAGTTTGCCATGTGAAATATTAATATTAAGTGATTTTTATCATCTTTCTGCCCCAGTTTGGCAAGCCCGTGTTAATACTTTAATAAAAACGCATCCTAATATAAAAATTTTGGGGGGAGCCGGTTTAAATTTTTCGGAAAAAGAGATGATTAACGCTGATGGAAGTGAATTATTTGCGGGTAATATTGTGGCTGAGTATTCTATTGAAAAAGCTTTAGCAGATAATGTATTACCTCAAGTTTATTTTAAAGGAATATATAATAATTTAAGTATTGTTGCTAATGAATTAATTGAAAAAGTTAATATAATTAAAAATAAAGAATTAAAAGAAGAATACCTTAAAATATTAAATGATGTTTTTAAAAAATTACCTTATAATTTAGATAAAGAAGATTTAATTAAGAAAAATATCGCTCCGGATTATAAAATAGTTTATTTAATGGCACCCGATTTAGAAAAAGGGAAGAGTGATGCTTACTTACAAGAAATTAAAAGTTATTTAAATAAAATTGATGTAAAATGTGAACCCATTTATTATACAGTAAAAGGTTCTAGTGAAGAAGATTTACAAGAATTAGAACTATTTAAAAATAATAAAACGAAAGATGGACATGATGTAACGGGTAGATTGAGAGTTTTAATTTTAAAAAGTGATATAAGTATTCATATTGAAGATGTTAAAGCTGTCATTTTAGGTAGTTACACTGATAGTTATTCTTCTTATAAAGAATTACTAGCATTAGCTTTAGGAATAAGGGGTACTAATTATGAAAAATCCCAAAGTTTAGCGAAACTTACTAAAAAAGAATTATTAGCTTTATGTCAAGAACAAGATATTTTAATTTCACCTAATATAACGAAAGAAGAAATCATCAAAATGTTTTTGTCTCCTTTAATTATTGATTTAAGAAATACTCCGGCTTATATCAAAACATTAAAGCAAAATAAAGAAGATTTTTTAGTTACTATTGAAGGGGATAATGAATATGAAATGCTTCGCTACATTTCAGATTGTCTTATTAAATCTTGGGAAGATTATTATAATTATGCCAAAATTTATTATGAGCACCATCATAATTTAAAAGTAGCAAGAAGTTTTAAAACCATTAATGGATATGAGTATCTTAAAGATGGTACGATTAATTTAGGAGAATGGTTATATAATCAAAGAACTCATACGAATCCGAATAGTGAACATGGTAAATTACTAGAGCAAATAGGAATGGATTTTCATCTTAATAAAAGACATAGTTGGGATGAATATTATGCATTAGCGCAAATTTTTTATGAACATTATGGTAACTTAGAAATACCTAAACATTTTGTTACAAATAATGGTTATGAAAAAGATATAAATGGTGAATTTAAATTAGGTAGTTGGCTTTTTAATCAAAGAGCTAGTGTTAATGTTAATAGTAAAAGAGGAAAAATGTTAAGAGACATTGGCATGCGCTTTACGAAAATAAGAAACTTTATTAGCGATGAAGAGTATATGGCTTATGCTAAAAAATATAAAGAAGTTCATGGTAATGTCGATATTCCTTTTAAATTTAAGACTAATAATGGTTATGAATATGACAAGAATGGAAGAATTGCTTTAGGGGTTTGGGCTTTTAATAAAAGAAAGAAAGCTCTTAAAAATAATAAAGCCAAAGAAGAATTAGAAGTTTTAGGTTTAAATATTGAAGGAAAAAGAATACCTTTTAATATTTATTATCAATATGCTAAAAAATATTATGAAGAGAATAATAATTTAGAAATACCTTATGCGTACCAAGTTAAAGATAATAAATATGGTCTTATAAATCTAGGGGCATGGCTTTCAAGACAAAGAAGAGCTAATTTAAGTTATGAGAAAAGAGTTTTACTAGAACAAATTGGGATGCGTTTTACAAATATTAGAAATCATGTTCCTTTTCCTATTATTTATCAATATTTAGAAAATTATTATAATGAACATCATAATTTAAATATTCCCGTTAGTTATACTATAGAAAGTGATGATTATGGCATTATTAAACTAGGTTCATGGTTATTTAATGCTAAACATCGTTTAAATCCAGATAGTGAAAAAGGAAAAATGTTACAAAAAATAGGTTTTTCTTATGAAAATAGAAGATTACAAAGAGAAAAAATCGATAAACTTTGTTTAGTATATAATATTGATAAAGAAAAGAATAGTATTATTTTAAATCATCTTACTTATGAAGAAATGATTATTAAAATTAATTATTTAAAAAGTATTAATATGCCTCTTTTAGATAATTTAGGCCTTCTTCAAGAAATATTTTCAATGAGTAAGAAAAATATTAAAGAAAAATATGGTTTGGATTTAGATGAATATTTAAATAAAGAATGTCAAAAAGAGAAGAGGTAACTAAAGATGTTTTTAGATAAATATGTAAGTGATGAAACTTTACAATTAATTAAGAAAAATTATAATGTATATTTTTTAAATAATTTAGATGAAAAAAATTTTCAAGAAGTTTATGCTCTTTTAAATAAATATAATTGTTATTTTATCGAAGATTTATTATTAAATTATTTAGAATTATTTACTTATTCTGCTTTAGATATTGAAGAAGAATTAAATGTTTTAAAAGAAGAATTAGGTAGTGATTATATAAATATAATAGGGGATGATTTATTATATATAGATGAAATAATTGAAAAGTTAGAAGATAGGGAATATATTTAAGAAGGTTTTCCATGAATCAAGATAAAATAAAAGAATTTATTAAAACTAGTCGAATTAAAAGTAATTTAAGTCAAGAGAAATTTGGCCAAAAATATGGGGTAACCTATCAAGCTGTTAGTAAATGGGAAACTGGGAAAAATTTACCCGATATTAGTATCTTAAGAAAAATATGTGAAGATTATAATAAAGATATTAATGAACTTTTAAGTAATAATATAAAGAAGAGAAGAAAGTATTTCTTCTTCACTATTGGTATTATAATAATTTTAGTTTCTTTATGTTTATATATGTGTTTTAAAGAGAAAAAAGATGACTTTGAATTTAAACAAATAGTTACTTCTTGTGAAGAATTTGATTTATTTGGTAGTATGGCTTTTAACAATAATAAAACATCAATATATATTTCTAATATTACTTATTGTGGAGTAGATAAAGAAATGGTCTATGATAAAATAAGTTGTACTTTATATGAAAATGAGAAAGATAATAAAAAAGTAATAGATAGTTATGAAGTAAATAATAATATTACATTAGAAGAATTTTTAAAAAATGTTTCTTTTAATATTGATGAATATTCTAATAATTGTCAAAAATATTATCAAAATGGTTTAATATTAGAAATTGAAGCTACTTCTAATAATAAAACTATTACTTATAATATCCCTTTAGAATTTAAAGAAAATTGTGTATATCCGTCATAATTTGACAAAATATTTACTTTATGGTATGATATCTACCATTCAAAGGGGGTATTATCATGAATAAAGAAGTAATATTTAATGGTGAAAAAGCCGAAGTAACTAATGAACTTGGTGAAAAAAGAAATATTGAAATAAGTAATAATATGTTTTCTATTTTAGAAATAGAAAACATGATAGAAGTTTTAGAAAAAATAGTAGAAGAAATAAATACTACTGGTAAAAGAGATAAGCAAAAAGAAAAAAGAAGTTCTTATTTATGTAAATTAGGAGTATGTATTTTTTATGTTATTTCTATTTATTTAGGAAAAGTTATGTTTACTAATAATATTATATTGTTAATATATACTATGTTATTAACAATAATGACTATTATTTCAACTAAAAGCTTTGATAATGTTATTAAAAGAGAAGAATTAATTGAAAATAGTAAAGAACAAGTAATTAGTTATCTAAATAGTAAATTAACTGAACAAAAAGCTAAATTACAAGAATTAAAAGAAAATGAGAAAAAAATTAATTATCATGTTGAAGATAATACAAAAGTAGCAATAGATAATAAAGAAATAGTTAATTGTTATGATGAAGCTAATCTATGTTTTTTAGCAAATTATAATAATAAATTAAAGAAATATTATGCTAAAACAGGTAAATTACCGGAAGAATATTATAAAACATATGATTATCATGAAAGAGATTTATTAGTTAAATTCTTAGATGATAATGTTACTTTAAAAAGAGTAAAATAAAAATATATTAGTTATAAAAAATTAATATATTTTTTTATTTTCGATTACATATTTTATCCATTGATAAATGATATATATTACATATTTGAATTAAAAAAGAAGTTAATATTAATGTTTTACCATTTTCATAAGCGCTTATAACAGATTGGGTTGTATGCAAAGTTATAGCTAAGTCACTTTGTGTTAAATTATATCTTTTACGTATATTTTTAATATTTTTACCTATTAACTTTTTATTTAAAACATTATCATTACTCATAATTATTCTTTTGTTACTAAGACCAACAACATAGTCCATACTAAGCTTAAAATAATTACATAATTGATTTAATTTAGTTAAAGGAATTATTTTTACTTTTTTCTCCCATCTAGCATAATTAGGTTGAGATACATTTAATATTTTAGCCATATCTTCTTGGGTTAAATCTTGGTCTTCTCTAATATTTCTTAAATTATCTAATAAGAATTCTGTTATCATATATTATCCATTTCTCATTAAATTGTAAAATTTATTTTTTTATTTTAACTTTTTATATACACAAATACGATAATATATGATAAAATAAATTATAGTAGAAGAAAATATGTTTAAAACTTTCATCTTTGTTTCAAAATATATTTAGGAGAGTTTATTATTAAAGGAGGGTAATATTAATGAATATTACTAATAAAAAAATTATAAGTATTTTTATTGCATTAAGTTTACTTATTATTGGTTTAGTTTATTTTCTTCCGAAAAAAGAAGTAGAATTAGGGGAAGTTAAGTTAGATATAAAAGATACTAAAGATAATTTAGCTATTTATATAGAAGATAATAAAGGTAATTATATAGAACAAGAAAATAGTAATTATCCTAAAACTGGTTATGTATTTAATAATGATTTAAGTGGATGCATAGATACTAATGGAAATGAAGTAGAAAAAATATTAGATTATGAAGAAAATGTAGGTGTATCAATAAATACTAATAGAACAGTCTATTGTTATTTATATTTTGATGAAAAAGAAAATATAGGTAATATATGTAGTGAAAAGAATATGCAAGAGTGTATGAATAATAATAAAGAAAATATAACAACAATAGCAAACTTAAATGCCGACCAAGCAGGATTATATAGATATCAGGGAACAAGAGATGAAGTAAATAATAATTATATATGCTTTGGAACAAGTAGTAAAGAGGAATGTTTAAATGATACTGAACATTACATGTATAGAATATTAGGAATAAAAGAAGATGGGCAAATAAAATTGATAAAAAATACTCCAATAAAAGAAGGCAATACAACTACTTTCCAATGGCATAATAATCAAGAAAAAACAATATGGGGAGATAGCGATTTATTTAAAAGGTTAAATGGCCAACATAAGAGTTTAAGTAATATATTTATAAATAGTACAGAGTATTCATATTTAAAAGACTCAACATGGTTAAATAGAATTGCAGATAGTAATTGGTATCAAGGTTTTACAATGGGAAGCATCCTAAATGGAAAAACAGCATATGAAGTATATCAGATGGAAAATGGTGATGCAGATACAAGCTATGGTGATTTAGTAAATGGAGCTATCCAATCAGTAACAGAAAGATTTTCATTGTTAGAAAATGCTAAAATAGGAATAATAAATATGACAGATTATAATTATGCATTACAGGAAGGTGGTTATAATTGTTATGGAAAAGATTGTAAAAATAATTGGCTATATAATACCAAGAATTGGTCTAGAGAAATTCTAATGACACGTTACGGATATCATGCAAGTGTAAAATCTTACTTATGTACGGTAATAGATTATGATATAAAAAGCGAAGAAAATGATGGTTTTATTATGGATGGCTCTTGTAATGCTACAATAAGACCAGTATTCTTTTTAGTAAGCACAATAAATTTAACAGGAATAGGGACTATTGATAACCCTTATATAATAAATTAAAATAAATCGTCAATGAAGACGTTAAAATAAGAACGAAAGATATTATCACACACGTATCTTTCCTTACAAAAGAATTTATCTATTAGGTAAGTTCTTTTTATTTTGTAACAAATTTTTTGAGCTAATTTGCTAAATTCTTGACTCCGGGGGGGGGTATTATATAATAACAAATATAAAATAAAGGG
>CANQIY010000047.1 GCA_947624125.1 uncultured Bacilli bacterium
TGAATAGATGTCATATCTAATATATTATCACTACTAGGAATTCTTAAGAAACCAATAGCTTGTTCATAAGTTTTATCATTAAGAATTTTTTTCTTTAATAATTCTTCTCTATTTTTAAATAAACCTACTTCTTGTTTATAATTACATATTTTGGTAATTGCGGAACTAGTTAAACCGGAAATATATTTTAAAATAGAAGGAGAAGCGGTATTTAAATTAACACCAACTTGATTAACTATTTTTAAAGTTGTAAAAGAAAGTGACTCTTTTAATTTTTTATTTGTGACATCATGTTGATAAAGACCAACCCCGATACTTTCCGGGTCAATTTTAACTAGTTCTGATAAAGGGTCTTGCAAACGTCTTCCAATAGAAATAGCACTTCTTTCTTCAACATGAAGATTAGGAAATTCACTAATAGCTAGTTTACTAGCTGAATATACGGAAGCCCCGGCTTCACTTACGATAATATATTCAACTTTTCTTTTGGCATCTTTAATAACATCCGCTACAAATTGTTCGGATTCTCTTGAAGCTGTTCCATTACCAATGGCAATAATATCAATTTTATATTCATCTATTAAATCTAAAACAATTTTTTTACTTTTTTCATACTCACATTTGGGTTCATGAGGATAAATCACAGCAATTTTTAAAGGTTTACCCGTTTTATCTAAAACAGCTAGTTTACAACCCGTACGATAAGCAGGGTCAAAACCTAAAATTACTTTTTCTTTAATAGGTGGTTGCATTAATAATTTTTCTAAATTATCACTAAAGTTTTTAATTGCTACTTCTTCAGCTTGAGCTTTTAATTCACTTCTTATTTCTCTTTCAATAGAGGGCGCGATTAATCTTTTATAACTATCTACCATTGCTTCTTTAACAATTTTTACTAATTCTTCTTTTGTTTTATCTTTAATTACTTTTTCTTCTAAATAATTAAAAATAATATTTTCATCTAAAGAAATACTAACACTTAAAATACCTTCATCTTCCCCACGATTAATAGCTAAAACTCGGTACAATTTAATATTTTTTACTTCTTCTTTAAAATCATAATACATTTCATAAGTTTTTAATTCATCTTCACTATTCTTTTTCCGTTTACTTACTAATAAACCATTATGATAAGTTAAATATCTAATTTGTTTTCTAAAACTAGCATTATCACTTATCCATTCGGCAATAATATACTTTGCCCCGTTAATCGCGTCTTCTATACTTTTTACTTTATCATTTACATAATTTTTAGCTATGTCTTTAATACTACCAGTTACTTTAAAACTCATAATTATTTTTGCTAAAGGTTCAAGTCCATTATTAATAGCGTCGGTTGCTTTCGTCTTTTTCTTTTCTTTAAAAGGACGATAGATATCTTCAATTTCAACTAATTTACTAGCTTCGTCAATTTTTTTACTTAATTCATCAGTTAATAAATCTTTCTCCGCAATTAATCTTTTAATTTCTTCTTTTCTTTTTTCTAAATTAACCCCATAAGTATATTCTTTTTCAATTTCTCTTATTTGCGTTTCATCTAAATTACCTGTTACTTCTTTTCGATATCTAGCAATAAAGGGAATTGTATTACCATTTGCTAATAAATCTAATGTATTTTGAATACTTTTCGTACTTATTTTAAGAGTACTAGCTAAATTATTTATTATTTGTTCATTCATAAATTACTCATCACCTTTTCTATTATTTCTTTAACTTCTTCTTTTGTTTCATTAAATAATTGAATTCGATAGTTAGTTATCCCTATTTTCTTTAATCTCTTTATATCTTTAATTAAATTAATATTATTAGCACTTAATATAATCATACTATGATTTAAGTTATTATTTATAATTGGATACTTAGCTTTATTTCGGTCAACTAAATAATATTTATTATTACTTTGACATACTGTACATAATTTATTTTTATTTATTAAATTATTTAATAAACAATATTTTAAGAGCATAAGCTCTATTCTACCATAAATTAAAACTTCTACATTTAATTTACTTTCATTATTTTTTATTATTTCTTCATAATCTTCAATATTACCCTCAACTGATAAACAATTCATCTTATTATATTTACTTAAATAATTTAGAGTATAATGATTAGTTATATTTAAGAAATAATCACCTATATTATAAGGGTATTTAATCATACTAGCATAATCAGTAACTAATAAATTAGGTTTATTATACTCATGTTTTAAATTATCTCTTGGTACTTTAAAAATAAAATTTTCTTCCCATAAATCATTATTTTCAACTATTATATTTTGAAGTTTTAATTCTTTTAAAACTTCAATTTGTTCTTTAGTTCTTGCTAAAACATTTAGAGTGGTTGTTTTTTCTTGAATAATTTTTTCATCTTTAAACTCTACTTCCTTAAATTCTTTCTTTTTATTTTCTCTTAAAGTTTGTAATTTATCAAAAGCCAGTTTTCTTAATCTATTAATATTACCAATAGGAATAAAAATACCATCATTTATATCAATATCAATATTTTGAATTATAAAGGGAGTATTACCAACTTTTTCTAAACATTTTTGAATTCTTTCTTTACTAACGGCATTACTTATAGCTTTTTCAACTACATCTTCACTGATGACCAATATTTCATCTTCCACACATTTAATAGTTATTGTCATTTTTTCATTTAAATAAGCTTTAAAGAAAAGAGATACTGGTATTTTTTTAAGAACTTCTTTAGGTAATTCATAAAAAGGATTAGTTAGTAATACTTCATCAAATTCTTTTAAAGAAAGAAAATTATCTAAATATACTTTGGTATTTTTTTCACCCTTATTAATTAAATTATCATTCTTATCATACATAAAATTAACAGTTAAACCAACATTGCTCTTTTTAAACCGAATACCATCTTTTTGTTTTAGCGGATAAGTAAGTGTTATTTCAATTTTCTTTTTCGTAATATTTGTCACATGACCAATAGAAAGCCCCTGATGATTAGGCCCTTTCATATTCATAATATTATTGTCATTATGAAGGTAACCTTCCGTATATTCTCTATTAAAAATAGCTTTAAGTAAATTTAAGTCATCCCTACTTACTTGCATTTTCTCATGATGTTCATATTGCGTCATTAATGTTTTATATATTTTTGTCACAATAGCAACATACAAAGGCGATTTCATTCGCCCTTCAATTTTAAAACATTTAATATTACTATCCATTAATTCTTTAAAATAATTAATAGAACATAAATCTTTAGGACTAAGAAGATAATCACCTTCAGTATTAACTATCTTATCATTTTCTATAATTTGGTAAGGAAGACGACACATGCCAGCACATTCACCCCGGTTACCACTTCTTTTTAAAACATGCGATGAAAATAAGCATTGACCACTGTAAGATATACATAAAGAACCATGAATAAATACTTCTTTTTCTAAATTAGTATTTATAGAATTAATGTAAGTAAGAGGTAATTCTCTCGCAAAAACAACTCTTTTTACTCCTAAAGTTTCTAAAAATGGTAAAGACTCTTCTGAATGATTATGCATTTGCGTTGAGGCATGGATTTCTAAATTAGGAAATTTTTGATGAACTAAGTTAATAAGACCAACATCTTGCATAATTAAAGCATCAACACCAATGGAATGTAAATATCTAACATAGGAAAGTGCTTCATCTATTTCCCTTTCATATACTAAAGTATTAACGGTGACATATATTTTTACCCCATATAAATGACATAATTTTGTTGCTTTTTCTAATTCTTCATAAGAAAAATTATTAGCATAGGCTCTAGCTCCAAATTTTTTTCCCCCTAAATAAACGGCATCAGCCCCATTATTTATCGCGGCGATTAAAGAGGCATATTCACCAACTGGCACTAATAACTCATGCTTCATAATCAAATTCACTCCATAAAAAACCTTTGGGATAGACTACAAAATCCATTATTTCATCTTTAACGGGATGTTTAAATTGTAAATGATAAGCAAATAAGGAAATCGGCATTTTTTCTTTATAACCATATAAATTATCACCAACTAAAGGGACATTTCGATGGGCAAATTGTAATCTTATTTGATGATGACGACCCGTTATTAAATTAACTTTTACTAAATTTAAATTATTTTTTCTTTGTAATACTTCATATTCTAATTTAGCATATTTACCTGTTTTAGCATCCACAATTCTACTTTTTTCTTGTTCTTTTAAGATATAATCTTCCATAA
Organism: uncultured Bacilli bacterium; assembly: GCA_947624125.1. GTDB lineage: Bacteria > Bacillota_I > Bacilli_A > RF39 > UBA660 > SIG200. The sequence goes on from CANQIY010000047.1 coordinate 4,211, forward strand.
TTCCTTTATCTTTTAATTTTCCTCTACATATAAGTAAATATTCTTTGGTCATTTGATGTTCTCTTATTAAACTAGACAAACGAGATGCAGCTTTACTCGTTCTTGCCAAAACCATAATTCCACCCACTGGTCTATCTAAACGATGGACAAGTCCAATATAAACATTACCCGGTTTATGATATTTTTCTTTTACATATTCTTTAACCATTGTTAATAAATCTAAATCTTTCGTATTATCACTTTGACATAACATATTAACGGGTTTTAAAACAACGATAATATGATTATCTTCATATAAAACATTTAATTTAGTCATTTTCCACCCGACCCGTTATACCACAGGGAAGAAATAAAGAACTATTTTCGATAGGTAAACATAGTGCATCAACCATTATTTTTTGCTTAGGAAAATTAATTTTTAAAATATTTTCTAAAGATACACTTGGTAAATTAGTTGAATAAGTATTAACAATAAAGAAAAGAAAATTATCACTAAGAATTTCTTGACATAATTTTATTAAATTTTCTAAATCATTTTCTAAAGACCAAACTTCGCCACTTGTTCCCCTTCCATAACTAGGTGGGTCCATTATTATCGCATCATATTTATTGCCTCTTCTTATTTCTCTTTTCACAAATTTAAAAACATCATCTACTAAATAACGAACTGGTTCATTTTCTAAATGATTTAATTTCACATTTTCCTTCGCCCATTCAACCATGCCTTTCGAAGAGTCAACATGAACAACACTAGCTCCCGCTTTTAAACAAGCAACTGTTTGAGCACCCGTATAAGCAAATAAATTTAAAACTTTTATCTTTCGTGAAGAATTTTTAATTTTTTCCATGGTATAATCCCAATTAACAGCTTGTTCTGGAAATAAACCCGTATGTTTAAAACCCATTTCTTTAATTACAAATTTTAAATCTTTATAAGAAATAGTCCAAGTTGGTGGTGTTTTTCTTTTTTCTTCCCAATGACCACCACCTAAATTACTTCGATAATAAATGGCATTAATATCATACTTAGAAAAATCACCTAAATCCCAAGTGACAACCGGGTCTGGTCGTAAAAGATTAATATTATGCCAACTTTCTAATTTCATTCCTTTACTTGTTTTTAAAATTTTATAGTCTTGCCAATTATTACTTACTAACATAAATTCACCTACAAAATTATTATACAAAATTATTAATAAAAAAGAAAGAACATGGCAAAGAAAAAGATGCTTAATGCACCTTTAATTAGCTATTTTAGTTATATTACTAACGGCATAGACAGCATCACTTGCTGCGGTGATTAATTGATAAACATTCTTTTTAATTACATCCCCAATAGCGTATACCCCATCTATACTTGTTTCATATTTTTCATCAACTTTAATATAACCCATTTCATCTGTTATACCTAAGTTAGTAAAAATATCTGTATTTGGTTTATAACCGATATAAATAAAGACACCTGCAACTTCTAAAGTCTTACCATTATCTAAAATAATACTTGAGATTTTGCCATCTGTTTCTCTATATTCTTTAATATTTACTTCATAAATAATTTCAATATTATCACTTTTCTTAACTTTACTTTCTAATATTTTTTCCCCTTTAAATCTATTTTTTCGATTTAATAAATAAATTTTATGACATAATTTTGCTAAATATAAAGACTCTTGTAAAGCACTTGAACCACTGCCAACCACGGCAATATCTTTATCTTTATAAAAAGCTCCATCACAAGTTGCACAAGTACTAATACCTCTTCCTAATAAATCTTTTTCATTATCTAAACCTAGGAATTTAGGTTTCGTTCCCGTGGCAATAATCAAATATTTACATTCATAACTTCCCTTACTTGTCACAACCTTTTTAATATCTTTATTAACTTCGACATTTATAACTTCTTCAAATTTATAAGGTATTTCTAAATCTTTTACTTGCTCTAATAATTTATCACCAAAATCATCCCCTTTAACATTAGGAAGTCCTGGATAATTACCAATTGTTTCAATATTATTAAGCATACCACCCGGTGTTCCTTTATCAAGTAATAAAACATTTAAATTACCTCTTTTGGCATAAATGCCGGCTGTAATACCACCTATACCCATGCCAATAACAATTAAATCATACATATATATTCTCCTTAAAAATTAAGTGGGCCACTTTGTTCTTCATTATATAAATCTTCAAAACGGCCTTTTCTACTAACAATCATACAAATACCTAAACCAATTATAAATAGAATAACGGATACTATTTGGGCTACTCTAAAGCCCATAAACATTAAAGAATCAGTTCGAAGTGATTCAATAAAAAATCTTCCTACAGAGTAATACATTAAATAAATACCGGTTAATTGGCCTCTTTTAATATATTTTAATCTTCTTAAAATACTTAAAATAATAAACCCTATTAAGCAATAAATACTTTCATAGAAAAAGGTAGGATGATAATATTTATTATCAATATACATACCATTAATAATAAAGTCTGGTAAATGCAATTTATTTTTTAAAACAAAATAGGTTGTTGCTACTCCATGAGCTTCACCATTAAAGAAATTGCCCCATCTGCCTATAGCTTGAGCTAAAAGTAAACAAGGAACGGCCATGTCAGTTGCTTTAAGGAATTTGAAATGATTTTTTTTACAATAAACATACATGGTTATTGCACCTGCTATAATTCCTCCATGAATAGCAAGCCCACCTTTCCAAATCTTAAAAATACTTAATAGATCATCTTTAAATAGACTAAATTTAAATATTACATAGTAAAGTCTTGCACCTATGAAACCTATAATAATAGTCCAAAAGGCTAGATTAAAAATAAAATCTTTATCGGCTCCGACTCTCCTTGCTTCTTTTAATAGCATAATAAGAGAAATAAGAGCTCCTAAAAGTATTAGAACAGAATACCAACGAATATTAAATCCTTTGATTTGTAAAAAGTAAGGATCTCCATCGGTAAGTTCTTTTACAAAAATATTCCAATATTCTTTCATAATACCTACCTTCTATAATAGAATTATAGCACTGTTTTTAGGTATTCACCAGTATAAGAGTTTGAACATTTACAAAGCTCTTCAGGAGTACCTG
>CANQIY010000048.1 GCA_947624125.1 uncultured Bacilli bacterium
AAGGGAGAAAAAGTAATGCAAGTTATTAACAAAAAGATAATTGTTATTTTTATATGTTTAAGTATTTTTATATTTGGATTATTTAAATTATTTAATAAAGAAAAAGTAGTATTAGATGAAGTAAAAATTGATATAAGAGATACAAATAATTCATTTGCAATATATTTAGAAAATGGGTATGAAAGTAATAGTTATTTAGAAAGTAGTAATAATGAATTTCCAAAAATAGGATATCAATTTAATAAAGAAAAATCCCAATGTGTAAGTATAGATGGTAGCATAATAAAGAATGTTTTAAGTTATGAAGAAGGAATAGGTGTGTCTATAAATACAAATAAAACAGTTTATTGTTATATTTATTTTGATAGATTAACTTTAGGAGATGCAATAAAAATATTAAAACCTAATGGCTTAAATTTAGAAACAAATAGCAGTGATGCTAATTGGACAGGAATGTATCGTTTTCAGGGACAACAAAGTGATAATGTAGAAAACTATATATGTTTTGGAACGGGTGACCAAGAAGAATGTAAAAAATATCCCGATAAATATATGTATAGAATAATAGGTATTGAAGAAAATGGTAGAATTAAAGTTATCAAAAAAGAAGCATTAAATGAACTAGCTCAATGGTGGGCGGATTTTGATACTAATATTAATTGGTCAAATTCAAAAATATTTGCAGATATAAATGGAACAACTTTTCTAAATACTGATTATGTTCCAGCCGGCTGGGAAGATAAAATAGATGACAATAATTGGCTATTTGGTAGTATGGGAGTTGCTATTGCTATAAATGGTTCTAATCAAAGTGGTGTCGAAGTGTATAAAATAGAAAGTGGTCAAAAGGAAGCTTTGTGGGGTGAAAAAGTACAAAATGCCGATGAAACATATAAAGGGCAAAGTGCTATTGAAGTTAAGGCAACACTGGGTGCTAATGCCGGAAAAACATTTTATATTATCAATCATACAGAAAAATGGAATGAGACAGAGTTAGAACATGAAGTAAATGCTAAGATAGGACTTATGAATATAAGTGATTATTATCTATCAGTTGGTAATGATGGTAATTGTGACTCCAGTAGCAATTATACGGAATGTCTTACAAGCTGGATACATTTAACTCAAAATGATGATAATCCATCATCAGAATTTGAATGGACAATGACTAAAGGTGGCTTTAGTCCGGGATGGGGATTATATTACACTTTTGAAGTGATGAATAGTGGTGCGTGTACTACTAATAGACAATCTGAAAAATATTCTGTTAGACCTGTATTTTACTTAAAAAATAATATTAACTTAATAAATGGAAGTGGTAAAAGTGATGAACCCTTTATTATAAACTAAGTATAATTTGACATCTAAAAAAAATAATCTTATAATTTTTATGAGAAATGGATGATTATATGAAAAATTGTTTAAAAGTAATAAGTGTTATTTTAATTAGTATGTTATTTTTAACTGGTTGCGGTAAAGATTTAACTAAAGGTGATATCGAAAATTATCATTATGAAGAAACTGAAGAAGTAACTAATTATGTAAAAATAGTTACTAATAAAGATAAAGTAATTTTAATTGAATTATATCCGGATGAAGCACCATTAACCGTAGCTAATTTCCAAAAATTAGTAAGTGAAAAATTTTATGATAATATTATTTTTCATCGTGTTGTTGCTGGATTTATGGTTCAAACTGGCGGCCCGGATGGAACTGGTTTTGGTGGAAGTAGTGAAAAAATAACTGGTGAATTTGCTAATAATAACATTACTAATAATATTAAACATGAAGAAGGAATTGTTTCTATGGCAAGAAGTAATGATATGAATTCAGCTAGTAGTCAATTCTTTATCTGTGTTAATAGTAATGATTACTTATCATATTTAGATGGTAATTATGCTGCTTTTGGTAAAGTTATTGCTGGTTATGATTATGTTGTTGAAATATCAAATGCGCCGACTGATGATAATGATAAACCTTTAAGTAAAGAATATATGAAAACAGTTAGATTTGTAAATATAAAAGAAAACTAAATTAATTTTCTTTTATATTTTTTTTAATAATTCTAAACCAATTGTATTAATGGGACCTGCGCCCATGGTTAAGATTAAGTCATTTTCTTCTATCTTTGTTTCTAAAAAAGGAATAATTTCATCAAAAGAAAGAGCCCAAACGTTTTGATTAAAAGGTTTAATTAAATTTACTAAATCTTCTTCTTTAACATTATAAATATTTTTTTCTCTAGCACCATAAATCGGTGCAATAATAACATTATCAAAACATGCTAATATATTAGCAAATTCTTCTAAATGTTCTTTAGTTCTTGAATATGTATGCGATTGAAAGATAACAAAATTTTGATGATATTTTAACTTTTGAAGGGCTTTAAGGGTTGCTTTTATTTCTTCTGGATGATGGGCATAATCATCATAAATTGTTATATTATTTTGTATTTTCCCAATATATTCTAATCTTCTTTCAACTCCTAAGTAGTTATTAAGACCTGATTTTATATCTTCTTTATCTAAATCATATAAAATCCCTATTCCCGTCGCGGCAAGAGCATTATAAATATTATGAATTCCTAATATTTTAAGCTCTAAATGAAGAAAAAATTCCTTATTATAATAAATATCAAACTCAGGATAGCCTTGGCTATCAAAAGTAATATTTTTGGCTTTTAGGGAAGCATCATTATCTATTCCATAAGTAAGAATAGTTAAATTATGAGGTAAATTAAGTTCTTTTATTTTATCACAGTCATTATTGATAACTAATTTACCTAAAGGGGGTAAAAGATTTATAAATTTATTAAAAGATTTTTTGGTATTATTGATATCTTTAAAATAATCTAAATGGTCATCATCGATATTTAAAACAACAGCACTAGTAGGATGAAAGGAAAGAAAACTATCGACATATTCACAAGCCTCTACAATAAAATATTTGTTATCCCCAATATGATAATTACCATTTATTAAAGGAAAATTAGCCCCGATTTGAATAGTAGGATTAAAAGATTGTAAAAAACATGATGAAATCATCCCTGTTGTTGTTGATTTACCATGCGTTCCCGAAATACAAATGACTTCTTCATAGTTTGTCATAAGAAGTCCTAAAAATTTAGCTCGTTCATAAATTTCTTTTTGATAATATTTGGCTAATTTTAATTCAGGGTCATTCTCATTTATAGCACTGGAATAAACAATTATGGAAGCTTTTTTAACTTTTTCTTTGTCACTACCAATTGTTATATCAATTCCATCTTGTTGTAGTTTTTTAGTCATTTCATTTTCTTTTATATCACTTCCTGTAACTTTTGCACCCATATTTTTGACCATTTGGGCAATACCACTCATACTAATTCCCCCAATGCCAATGAAATGAATAACTTTATCTTTAAACAAAATAATCACATCCTAATAAAGTATATTTTTGTAAAAATTTAGATATTCTTTTATATCTTTTTTAAATTTACTTTTATTGACAAAATATGACTTGTCAAACGAACAAAAAAATTTTTCTAAAAGAAAAAAAGAAAACATTCGGTCAAAACTTATCAAAATGTTTTTTTAAAATAAAAAATAAATTTTTTAAAAATGTTCGTTTGACAATTTTAAAAAAAATAATAAAAAAAACATTGCTAATTTTAAGAATATGATAGATAATTAAGAAGAGGTTAGGAAAGAGGTATGGAGTATGAAAACAGAGGTTTTAAATGATATTGTCGTTGTCAAGAGAAGTGGTCAAAGAGTCGGCTTTAATGGGACTAAAATAGCCATTGCCATCAAAAAAGGCTTTGACAGCGTTTATGATAATTATGATGAAAAAATTGTTAATAAAGTTTATGAAAAAGTTTTAAAAACAATTGAGAAAGAATATCAAGAAAGAAAGACAATTAAAATTGAAGAAATTCAAGATATTATTGAAAAAGAACTTAAAAAAACAGATGCAGATGTTTATGAATCATTTGCAAGTTACAGAGAAAGAAGAGCGGCATCACGGGAAGCATTTGTTGTAAAACAACAACATAAATTTGTTAAAGCCATTGAGTCTTTAGGACTTAAAAGTTCCAAAGAAGAAAATGCTAAAAGAGAAAATGCCAATGTTGATGGTGATGGACCAATGGGAACTATGTTACATTTTGGTTCAACTGTTTCGAAAGAATTTGGTAAAGCTTATTTAATGGATGCCAAATATGCAAGAGCTCATGATGAAGGTGCTATTCATATTCATGATTTAGACTTTTTAGCAATGGGTACTACTACTTGTAATCAAATCGATTTAGAAAAATTATTTAAGAATGGTTTTTCTACTGGTCATGGTCACTTAAGATGCCCAAATGATATCATGAGTTATACTGCTTTAGCAGCTATATGTATTCAAGCTAATCAAAATGACCAACATGGCGGGCAAAGTATTCCAATGTTTGATTATTATATGGCTCCAGGAGTTAAGAAAACATTTAAAAAACAACTTAAACAAATGTTATATGATTATTTAGATATCGAAGGTTATTTAGGTTTAATTGATTTTGATAAATTAGCTGAGAAAGTTAGCAATTTAGATAGTATTGAAATTAATCCAGAAGTAGAATTTAGTGAATATATTACAAGTGATAGATTAAAAGAATTATTTATTAAATCTTATGATAAAGCAATGAGTAAAACAGATAGAATTACTTATCAAGCAATGGAAGCATTTGTACATAATTTAAATACAATGCATTCAAGAGCGGGAGCACAAGTACCATTTTCATCAGTTAATTTTGGAACAGATACTTCTCCAGAAGGAAGAATGGTTATTAAGAATTTCTTACTTGCCACAGATGCTGGACTTGGAAATGGGGAAACACCAATATTTCCTATCTCGATTTTTAAATTAAGAGAAGGCGTTTCTTATAATAAAGAAGACCCAAATTATGATTTATTTAAATTAGCTTGTAAGGTTTCAGCCAAAAGATTATTCCCTAACTTTTCATTTATGGATTCGACTTTTAATAAACCTTATTTAAAAGGTCTTGACCCTAAATATGAAGTTGCTTATATGGGATGCCGGACAAGAGTTATTGGTAATATTGTTGACCCTGAAAAAGAAGTTACACCGGGAAGAGGAAACTTATCATTTACCACGATTAATTTACCTAGATTAGGTATTAAATGGGGTATTGCTTTAGGTGAAAGAAATAAAGCTGACATGAAAGCTTTCTATCAAGAATTAGATGAATTATTAGATTTATGCAAAGGTCAATTATTACAAAGATTTGAAATTCAATGTAGTAAAAGTGTTAATAATTTTAAATTCTTATTAGGGTCTCATGTTTGGATAGACTCAGAAAAATTAGAACCAGGAGCTAAAATTAGAAAAGTTTTAAAACATGGTACATTATCAATTGGTTTTATTGGTCTTGCTGAATGTTTAAAAGCTTTAATTGGTGAACATCATGGTGAATCAGAAAAAGCTCAAAAATTAGGTTTAGAAATTATTAAACATATGCGTCAAAAATGTGATGAATATTCGCAAGAAGAAAAACTTAACTTTACTTGTCTTGCAACGCCAGCTGAAGGTTTAAGTGGTCGTTTTGTTAAAATAGACCGTTCTATTTATGGTAAAATTAAAGGAGTAACAGATAGAGAATATTATACTAACTCATTCCATGTTCCAGTATACTATCATACATCAATTGAGCATAAACTAGAAGTAGAAGGAAAATATCATCCTCTTACCAATGCTGGACATATTTCTTATATTGAAATAGATGGTGATACTGCAAATAACGTCGAGGCTTTTGAAAAAATTATTCGAATTATGCATGATAATAATATAGGTTATGGAGCTGTAAATCATCCAGTTGACCGTGACCCAGTTTGTGGTTATGTGGGTGTTATTAATGATGTTTGTCCAAAATGTGGAAGACATGATTTTGAGGGAGTTCCGGTTGAAACTATCAATCGTAATGAATGTGATTGCTAAATAATTAAAAAGAAGGAGGAAAAAATTATGGAAGCAAATAAAAAAGGAAAATTAATTGGAGAAGGAGTAGGTTTTGAACATATTAGAAGAATTACTGGTTATTTAGTTGGAACAACAGAGAGATTTAATAATGCTAAAAGATGTGAAGAAAAAGACCGTGTTAAACATACTCTAGAAAATAAAACTGTCAAAACAGCTTAAGGAAAATGTTATGGAGATAAGACTAGCAGCCCCTCTTCAAAGGGATAGTGTGGTCGATGGCTTTGGCGTAAGGACGGTTATTTGGACACAGGGTTGTTCACATAATTGTCCTTTTTGTCAAAATCCTCAAACCCATGATTTTGAAGGTGGAGCATTATTTGATGTTGAAGATATTAAAGATGAAATAAAAAATTTAAAAAATCAAGATGGTATAACACTTAGTGGAGGAGACCCTTTATTTCAAATCGAAGCAGTTACAGAAATTGCTAAATGTGCTAAAAAATGTGGTCTTAATGTTTGGTGTTATACAGGTTTTACATATGAAAAAATATTAAATTTAGCCAAAAAAAATCCAATTTATTTAGAATTTCTGCAAAATATCGATGTTTTAGTTGATGGAAAATTTGAAATTGATAAAAGAGATATTAATCTTCTTTTTAGAGGTTCTTCTAATCAACGTTTAATAGATATGCCTAAAACTTTAGAAAATAAGAAAATAATTCTTATTCCGGAAAGTGATGGTATTATGGAAAAATTTAAACAAAGAAAAGATAAAGTTTATATTTAAATTTTTTTAGTTAACAACAATTTGAGGTTTTAACCTCTTTTTTTGTCCCAAAACTTGACTCCGGGGGGGGGTATTATATAATACAAAATATAAAATAAAGGGAGAAAAAGTAATGCAAGTTATTAACAAAAAGATAATTGTTATTTTTATATGTTTAAGTATTTTTATATTTGGTTTATATAAATTATTTAATAAAGAAAAAGTAGTATTAGATAATGTAATATTAGATATAAAGAATACTAAAGATAGTTTAGCTATTTATATAGAGAAGTATGATGCAGAAGGTAATGCATCTTATGTAGAAAGTGAAGATAGTACATTTCCAATAGAAGACTATGTATATAATAAAACTTTAAGTGGATGCTTAGATAATAATAGTAACGAAGTGGAAGATGCATTGAAATATGATTATGTAAGTAAAGAATTAAATTTAAGAGTAAATAAACCAGTCACATGTTATGTGTATTATGATTATAAAGGTGATGGTACAGAAAAAGTACCATACAAAATAAGAAGTATCG
>CANQIY010000049.1 GCA_947624125.1 uncultured Bacilli bacterium
CTACTACTGCTACTAATAATGTTGCTACTGCTATTACTGTTAATAACATTGTATTTTTTTTGTCCATTCTTCTTTCTTCCCTCCTCCCTCTTTTTATTTTATTCCAGAAATACTATCTTCTATATTTCTATATTTATTCTACAAAATATTTAGTTTAGTGTCAATATCTTTAATTAATTTTTTTCATTTATTTTGTCAACATTCATTTTTACTTTCATTTTTTTCTTCTATTTTTCCGTTCTTTCTATTATTCTATTTTTTCTTTACTTCTTTCCTTTTTTTCTCTTTTTTCTTTCACCACACCTTCCCTTCCACTTTCTCCCTACCACCTAAGGTGGGCCTCTATTAATTATGATTTAAAGAAGAAAATTGAATAAAAAAAAGAGATTCTCTCTCTCATTCATGTTTATTTTTAAATTGTAAAATAATAGGTGTTCCTTCTAAATTAAAAGATTCTCTTAATTTATTTTCTAAATATCTTTCATAACTAAAATGAACTAATTTTTTATTATTTACTTCAAAAGTAAATTTAGGTGGTTTACTATCTGTTTGACTTACAAAATAAATTTTTAATCTCTTACCCTTATAAGAAGGAGGTTCATGTAAACTAACAGCATCACTTATAACATCATTTATTAAACTAGTTTTAATATTTTGTTTATTATTTTCATAAGCCTTAATTATTTCTGGCATTAAAGTATGCATTCTTTTTTTAGTTTTTGCAGAAAGAAAAACAACATTAATATAAGGCACAAATTTAAAATATACTTCTAATTCTTTCTTCCATTTTTTTATTTCTTCATCAGTATTCTTTATTGTATCCCATTTATTAACAGCAATAACTATTCCTTTTCCAGCATCAATTGCATAAGACAAAATATGTTTATCATGTTCAATAACTCCAGTAGTAGCATCTATAACTAAAATGCATACATCACTTTCATTAATAGCTTTCATACTTCTTAATAAACTATATTTTTCAATATTTTCATAAATACGTCCTTTTTTTCTCATTCCTGCTGTATCAACAACAATATATTCATTTTTCTCATAAACAAATTTAGTATCAACAGCATCTCTTGTTGTTCCTGCTTCATCACTAACAATAACTCTTTCTTCATTTAAAAGAGCATTTATTAATGAACTTTTACCAACATTAGGTCTTCCTATAAAACAAAATTTTAAAAGAGATTCTTTTTCATCTTCTTTTACTTCTATATCATTAGTTATAAGGTCTAATAATTCTCTAAAACCTAAATTATGTTCAGCTGATACTCCTACAACATTTGGAAATCCTAATTCATAATAAGCATAGATATTTTCTTTTCTTTTTTCATTATCAATTTTATTTACTAAAACAATAACTTCTTTTCCACTCTTTTTTAACATATTACGAATTTTTTTATCAGCATCATCAATATTACTTAAACCATCAACTACAAATAAAATAATATCACTTTCATTAATAGCTAATTCAGCTTGAATTTTAATATCATTATTAAAATTATCTTCATCACCATGAATACCCCCTGTATCAATTAAATTAAATTTTTTATCTTTATAAGTAACAATACCATATATTCTATCTCTAGTAATCCCTGGTTCACTTAAAATAATCGACTTTTTTTCATTAATAAGTCGATTAAATATACTACTTTTACCTACATTAGGTTTACCAATTAAACAAACTGTTTTCATATATCCCCCTTAACTACATGTTAAATTATTATCTCTATCTACAACAGCATATATTCTTCGATTCCGATAATATATAATAACTTCTAATTTATCTAAATAATTATCTTTATTACTTGGGTCTTCTATACATCCCACTGTTTCAGTACTATCTTTTGTTAAACAAACATTATTGTTATCTTTACTTAAATATTTAGAAGAAGAATTATCTATTGAAGTAACTAAATCACTAACAATAATACTCCGACATGGATAACCATCATATGTCTGGGTACTATTTATTATGGAGCCCTTAATATCTTGACCTCTTAATTTAGCAGCTTCTTCAATAAGAGTAATTTTTTCATCTAACATATTTTCTTGTAATTTTCTTGTAACTCCGCCAATTGAAGTAAAAGCGATAACCATAACTACTCCAAGTAAGACAATAACACCTAATAACTCAATTAAAGTAAAGCCCCTTTTTCCCATTTATATCACGTCACCTTACATATCTATTATAAATTAATCTTTATATTTTCTCAATATTTAAATAATCACTAATAATTTGTAATACTTCATTTCTTCCCTTTTTGGTTAAAGTTGACCATGGGATAAATCCCTCTTCATTTAATTTTAATGTTTCTTTAATTATTTTATCTTGTTTAGCCCGACCATTTTTCGTAATTTTATCATATTTTGTCGCTATAATAGTTACATTTAAATTATAATATTTTAAAAAATTATACATTAAAACATCATCTTCAGTTGGTTTATGACGATAATCGACTAAAAGAAAAACATTTTTTAAATTTTCTCTTGTTTTAATATAATCTTCAATCATAATGCCGAATTTTTTTTGATTTTCTTTTGAAACATTAGCAAAACCATAACCGGGAACATCAACTAAATAAAAAGCATTATTTACTAAATAAAAATTTAGAGTTTGGGTTTTACCCGGCTTAGATGAAGTTCTTGCAAAATTTTTTCTTTCAATTAAAGTGTTAATAAAACTACTTTTTCCCACATTACTTCTTCCTAAAAGTAAAAATTCGCATCTTTTATCTTCCGGATATTGACTAATTCTAATGGCACTTATGGGTTCCTCAACACTATTAATTTGCATAATTAATCACCGTTTAAATTATATATTAATTTTCTTTAATTTGCAAATTTCTTAATTTACTTCTATTCAACTGTTACTGATTTAGCTAAATTTCTTGGTTTATCTATATCACAATTACGTAACTTAGCTACCTCATAAGCAATTAATTGTAGAGGAATAACAGTTAAAATAGGACTAACTATATCAGCTACTTTAGGAATTAAAATAATATTATTATAGAAATTATCCCGAACATTTTCATTAGTTATATATAAAACATTAGCACCCCTTGCTTTAACCTCTTTAATATTACTAATTGTTTTATTTCTAATACTATCTAAAGTATTAATGGCAATTACAGGTGTATTTTCACTAATTAAAGAAATAGTTCCATGTTTTAGTTCTCCAGCTTGAAAAGAGACTGCATTAATATAAGAAGTTTCTTTTAATTTTAAACTTCCCTCTAAACATAAAGCATAATCTATATTACGTCCAATAAAGAAAGCATCATTATGGTTATATATTTCTTTTGCATATTTTAAATAATCTCTACTTAATAATTCTTCTATATTTTTGTCTATTCCCTTAAATTCTTTTAATAATTCATTATTTTTAGAAAGTTTTACTGTAAGTAATGCTAAAAGAGTCGTTTGGGCTAAAAAAGCTTTTGTTGTTGCAACAGCTATTTCGGGACCAGCTTTAACATATAAAGTATATTTAGCCTCTCTTGCAATAGATGATTCTACAACATTAACAATAGCCATGGTATCAATACCATCTTCTTTAACTTGTCTTAAAGCCGCTAGAGAATCGGCTGTTTCACCTGATTGACTAATTATTATTACTAATGTATCTTTTGTATAAAAATTTTTTTTATACCGATATTCACTAGCTACTTCAACTAACACAGGAATAGAGGCATATTTTTCTATTAAATATTTAGCTATGTACCCTACATAATAAGCACTACCACAGGCTACAATATGAATATCATGGTAATCTTTTAAATTAGGCATTGTTTCTTTAAATTGATTCTCTAAAACATAATAATTAAAAGTATCTTTAAATACTTTAGCTTCTTCATGAATTTCTTTTAACATATAGTGCTCATAACCATTTAACATTGCATCATCACTAGTACCAACAAATGTTAATTCTTCTTTATTTATTTTTTGTAAATTACTGTTAAAAACAATTAAGTTATTAACATTTATTTTAGCTATTTCTAAATTATCTAATAATAAATATTTATTAGTATAATTTAAGATAGCGGGAACATCACTAGCAATAAAATAACCATTTTTTTGATGAGCAATAATTAAAGGACTATCATATCTCGTTGCATAAATACTATCTAAGTCATCATCACAAATTATTCCCAAAGCAAAACTACCTTTAAGCATCTTAATTGTTTTATTAATTACTTTTATAATATCTTTTTCTTGCTCATAATTATAATTTAATAAAGCCGGGATTACTTCCGTATCAGTATCGGTTTTAAATTCAATTCCTTTCTCTATTAACATATCTTTTAATTCCATATAGTTTTCAATAATACCATTATGAACAACTGTAAATTTACCACTTTTATGAGGATGAGAATTAATTTTATTAGGTACTCCATGAGTAGCCCATCTTGTATGACCAATTCCTAAATAAGTATTCTCTTCCTTATTTAAAGAAGCTTCTAAAGCACTTATTCTTCCTGCTTCTTTAACTATTTTTATCTTATTTTCTTTTACATAAGCAACACCAGCTGAATCATATCCCCTATATTCTAAAAATTTAAGGCCACTTAAAATTCTTGGTAAAGCTTTCTCTTTACCTACGTAACCTACTATACCGCACATAAAATCTCCAATCTAAAAAGTTATTTTGATATATTATTTGTTACAAGATTAATTTTGCTTTTTTAATATATCTAACGAATTCCTTAAATCCGTGATAGCATCCGCTGATAATTCGATAACTATCATCCTCGTCAACCAACTTGGTCCTTGCGCTAACAAAATAATTACAACCTTTCTATATTTTGCTTTACTAAATTATAACATTATTTTTATAAAATATGCAATTAATTAAATTTTCTTATTTTTTCTAAAAAAGATTGTTATTAAAATTAAATTATGTTATTCTATCAAATTAGTAGGTTGTGAGTTGTATGAAAACAAATAAATATAATTGGAATCAAGATAATTTAGCTGAATTATTAAATAATTTATTATTTTTCTTAAAAATAGAAAAAAAGCCTTCCGAACTTTTAAAAATTATTCTTGATATTAATAATTTACTTGGATGGTTTATTGAAGAAAATCCTTATTATATAGATAAATTTAAAATATATGAAAAAATAAATGACGCGATTAATGTTAATATAAACCATCTTAAAAATGGTAAAAAAGAAATACTCGCTAATTGTAATGAATTATGTTATCTTTTACTTAATTTTAATCCAAATAATACAACAAAAGATAATTTATGTCAAAAATATGAATATGAAAAAATATTAGTTCAAGAAAATTCTTTTTTAATACCTACTTATAAAGATTATCAAGAGACAACTGAGTTTATAAGTTATCCTAGAAAAATAAAAAATATTTCTTTATCTAAAGATGATTTACTTGATTTAACTCATGATTTTTATAAAAGTTTAAATTCTTATTTTTTCCATTATTTTTATAAAACGTTTAAAGATAGATATCATAATTTTCGTTTTAATAATGAAGAAAATAATGAACATGATGGGTATACTTTAATATATGAATATTTAAATAAAATTTATATTAATGTTACTAGATATGGTAATATTGGGGATTTTGTTACTACTGTTCATGAATATGCGCATGCAACTAGTTATCAAATTAATTCAGAACATACTTTATATAATAAAATTCTTTTAAATGAAGCTGATTCTATTTTTTTAGAACTTTTAGCTACTGACTATTATTATAAAATAACAAATGATAATAGTGCACTGTATTTAAAAAATAATAGTCATCTTATGTATAGTGAATATATAAATGACATTATTAGTTTTTATGAATTAGTTCAAATGGAAAATAAATTACAACGTAATTTTAAAAATAAAAAAGAAATAATTAAAAATTGGCAAGAAATAAATTATTTTCCTTTTAATCTATATAATATTCTTAATAATCATCAATATGAATATGCTTTTAGTTATATATTAGCTTTAGAATTATATAATTTATTTCAAGAGGATAAAGATAAAGCTTTAGATACTTTAAAGAAATTAATTGAACTTAAATGTCATAATAGTAAAGAATATTATGTTAATGTTAAAAAGTTAGGCTTAATACCTAATCTTAATTTGTTAACATATGAACGGGAGTTACAAAGAGAACTTAAGCAAAGTCATACCATAAAATAATATTATTATGACTATCTATTATTTTTAAATTATAAATATAACCATTAAAGTAACCATCAATTTCCCAGTTAGAGCGACCTAAATAATTACTAGTTCTTAAAACATTTCTTACATATTCCGTAACATTATAAGTATTGGTAATTCCAAGTTGACCATTTTTATAAATTCGTTGTTCATAAGAATTAGTATTTTTGATTAGTTCGGTTTTGATTTCCATTTTTTTGTCTAAGTCTATGCCATTTGTTAAATTAGTTGAACCTCTTGAAGATTTTTCATATCGTGTATCTATATTTAAAGTAGTATTATCAATTTCTCTGTTAGCTATAAAAATATTATCATTTCCATTACTAGTTGCTTCTCCCCTAACAACTTCATTACCAAAATCAAATATCCTACTCCATCTATTTAGGGCTTTCCACTTAGCCTCGAATATAACCGTAAAACCCGAATTCCAGTCGATAGTAGCGGGTAAATCGGCAACATCAGCATAATCATCTCGGCCATCAAAAAATAAAGCTGTTTGCCCTTCTTCCTCATCATAAACTATACTAGCTCCATTTTTAAAAACAGCATCATAGTTATTGCCACTTAAATCTTTGGTAAATAGATTACTATCAAAATATAGATAGCAATTTACACTTTCAGTAGTATCCACTACTACTTTATTTGCTTCATAATCATAGCTTAAAACATTTTCTATTATATTTCCATCTATTCCGATACATTGGGATTTATTTTTATTGTAATGATAGCCATCAATTGAAAAATCGGTACTTTCTTTATAACTACCATCTTCATTCTGCAACATAATTGCTAAACTATTTTCTTTTTGACTATTTATGATGTCTAATTTAACTTCATCTAATACTGTTTCTTTTTTATAAAATAATTTAAATAAACTAAAAGAAATTATACCTAAACATATAAAAATAACAATTATTCTTTTGTTAATAACTTGCATTACTTTTTCTCCCTTTATTTTATATTTGTTAT
>CANQIY010000050.1 GCA_947624125.1 uncultured Bacilli bacterium
TCAGCTTATTTTAATGTCTTTCATTGACAAGACACTTTTTTGCGTGTCAAAATTTAATTATTTTTTTTCAACCTTATAAAACCTCACACTATAAAATTTTATTACTTATGTCTTTCTTTTTTATTATACTACTATCTTTATAAAAAAAATAGTAGGAATTATTTTACCATACTATCTTTTTGCTAATTTTTTAAAATTCTTTTTTACTAAATATTTTCGCTGAAATTAAATAAGATATATAAACCATAATAATAGTTATTAAAATCAAGATAATGATTATGTAATCTTCTAAAAAAGATAAAGAGTGAGCAAGATGTGATAAATCTACATAACTTGCTAATAGAGAACCAATAATAACAATCCCAAAGACAATAAGAAAAATGCCAATTCGAGCTTTTTCAACACCAAATTTATAAATAATGGGATACATAAAAGTTAAAACTAATAATGTTCCAAAAATGACACCTAGCATTGTTACTAAGATTTGTTCATAGTTAATTGTTTTGGTATTGATATAAGAAATAATAAAGGATAAGATGGTTGTGACTACCGAAACAATTAAAACCATTAAAATAGTAGTTAGATATTTAGCTTTTACACTATTCTTTCTGCCATTAGGTAATGAAACAGAATAAGCATCCCATTTATTATAATTATCATAACTAAATGATGAAATCATTATCATGATACTCATAAATGGTAAGATAAATGATATATCTGCAGCCCCCATAAGCCCCATTATGACGTAGACAATAAGTAAAATACCCATTAATTTAAAATTACTTTTAATCATGGCTAAATCTTTTTGTATTAATCCTAACATTACTCTTCCCCCTTAATCATTAAAACCATTAAATCATCTAAAGTTAATTTATCAATTACCGAAATATTATATTTATTTTGAAAATCTTTTTTATTAGAAACTAATATTTCATATTCATATTTTGTCTTTTTGTATTTGATATAATCTGTTTTGGCAATTTTTTGAAAATCTTTTGCCCCACATTTTGCTATGCCATATTGCTCCATTAACTCATTTGTTGTTTTTGATAAAACAATTTCACCATTATTGATAAAAGTTATATAATCAGCAATATGTTCTAAATCAGTTGTAATATGACTAGAAAGTAAAATAGAACAGTCATCATGGGTAATAAAATTTTGAAAGATTTCTATTACTTCGGCTCTTGCTACGGGGTCAAGACCGGAGGTTGGTTCGTCTAAAATTAAAAGTTTGGGATGATGAGATAAAGAGGTAGCTATTTCTAATTTTTTACGCATACCTTTCGAAAATGTTTTTATTTGTTTATTAGGTAGGAGAGCAAATTCTTTTAAGTAATCATAAAACAATTTAGTATCCCAATTTTGATAAATACCCTGCATCGTTTTATTTATATCATTGGGAGTTAGAATTTCCGGAAAAAACATATCATCTAAAACAACGCCAATATTTTCTTTGATTTCTTTATCGTTTTTACGATTATCTAAACCAAAAATTTTAATTTCCCCATTATAAGAGTTAATGATATTTAATATTGATTTTATTGTTGTCGTTTTACCAGCACCATTTTCCCCAATAAAACCCATAATCATTCCTTTAGGTAAAGAAAATGTTACATTTTTAAGTTCAAAATCAGCATATCTTTTACATAAATTTTTTATTTCTAAAATATTTTCCATTATTCATCCTCCTCATACAATATATTTAACATTTCATTAAGTACTTTTTTATTTATATTATTCATTTTTGCTAAGTCTACAGCCTTAAAGGACTACTTATGTGTGCTTGAAATAATCACATTTGCACTGGTTAACATAACCTTCTTTGACTAATTCTTCATAAGCATTTTTAGTTGTTATGACACTACAACGTAAGTCTTTAGCAAGCGTTCTTATTGAAGGTAGAGGTTCATTTTCTTTTAATTCATTATTTACTATTTTAACTTTTATCTGTTCTTTAATTTGTTCATAAATGGGAATTCCATTTGAATTACTGATTATGATTTCCATTGTTCACCTCTTTGTATATATGTATTATATACAGTTTATACACAGTTTGTCAAGAGCTATTAAAACTAAATTGTTTTGGCAAATTTAAAATGTCTATTCTTTTTTTATTTTACATTTTTTGACATTTCTTACTTTATGTGCTATAATGAAGACGTTTTGAAGGGGGATTTATTTTGATAACTTTAAAAGAATTAAATTATGTTAATACTTATGCATATAAAACACCATATCCAGGAATTAAATACGCTAATGAAGCTGGAGAAAAATTAATTAACTCTGTCCAAGATTATGATGATAATTATAAAGATAAAGAATATGATATTATTCTTTCCGATGGTAGTCAATTTACTTTAGATATTTTACCAAAAAACTTATGTCATATGTTAGGAATTGATTATAAAAATTTAGTTAGTGAATACTACACTGATTTTAGAGAAAATGTTTTAGGAATTGATAATATACCTCGTTCTTATGATTTTTTAAAACTTTTACTTTTAAATCTTGATAAAGTTTTAGAATACGATTATAATCACGGAGGCAAAATATTTAATTATTACCGAATGATGATTAAATGTTCTATTTTTGAAAAATTATCAGATTTTAGCCGTTTTAATTTTGGGGTTATTAATTTTGATAAAAATATTTTTATGCAAAAAACGGGTTCCTTACGAAATAGTAATGCTGTAAAATTATTATATGTTCAAAGTAATGAACAAAATTGTCCTTATTTCATGATGGGAATTTTAAAAGAAGATAATCCGAATGAAGAACATGATGGAGCTTATGCTGTCGAAACATTATTTGCACCGATAGATACATGGAATTTCTTTGATGAACAAAAAGTAGCTATTCCAACACAAATATTAATTACTAGTGATATCATGCAAAAACTTGAAGCAACTCCAGCAGAAAAATTAGCCTTATTAAATCAATATAATTCTATTGTTAATCAATATGGCTTAACTAATCAAATGAATATTTATGGAGATTATTTAGCTACTTTATCTAGAGAAGATAGTGAATATAGTTTAAAAAGAAAATAGTCTACTTATAAAATATATAATTTATTAATTTATTGTTTTTCAAATTTAACTATTTTAATTATTTACTTTTATATCTCCACAGTCATTTTCGATTTTTAAAGTAGTATCGGCTTTATTATAATTATTATTAATTTTTACTTTTCCTAAATCGGTTTTAGCATCAATAAATAATTCATTGGTGTTACCTATTTTAATATCACCATAGTCATCTTTTATATAAGAATTTTTCTTTAAGTTAAGATTATTTAGTTCTATATCACCGCAGTCATTTTCAAGATAAAGATAGTTATTAACTTCTTCAATTATTATATCTCCATAACTATTTTTGACTGTTACATCATTGACATTAGTAATATAAACATCACCACAGTCTTCATTTATAGTTAAAACATTTGCATTCTCTATTTTTGTATTACCATAATTATTATCTACTTTAACAATATTGCCATCAAGAATGGTAACGTCACCACAGTCTTCGATAATAGTCATCTGAGCATTTAAAAACTCAGCAATAGAAATATCACCATAATCATTTTTTATCTCAATATTCCCTCTAAATTCTTTTGGTAAATATATTTCTATTTTGGCACTTTTTTGCATAAAACAAAATCCGTAACAACTTCTATCATTCATTTTTATATTTAATGTATCCAGATTAGTCTTTATATCAATATAATCTTTTTCCCCATAAACTATTGCTTTTATATAGTTGGTATCAGATTCTTTAACAAAAATTTCACTTACTTTAGCATCAATGACAATATTATTAAAGTCTTCTTCATAAGTTTTATCAAGTATTAATTCATTACTAATTTGACTACCCATTTTAAAACCTTTAAATTTAAAATCATTTTGAAAAAGACTAACGAAAAAGATTAATAAAATCACCATAATAATTGTTAAAATAATAATTAGAGTTATAATTCCTTTTTTATTTTTCATTATTAGAACTCCTTAACATAAATATTAATTTTAATATTTCCGCAAATAAACCAAATATAACCCATATTATCCATGTCAAATGCCAAGCCATTGTTTTAAAACTAATAATTAAATATGTAATTGTTACAATTATAGCCACAACATTAGAAATTTGTTTTCTTAATTTATCTTCTTTTGTTTCTTTAAGTTCTTTTATTTTTTTATATCTAATACATGCATAAATGATGGTCCCTGTAGCTAAACCACATATAAGTAAAAAAATTGCGGACGCTACTACAGGGTTCATGTTCATAACAGGAATAGCTATCATTATCCATACAATTCCTAAAAAATATAAGACAACACCAGTAGCTATTCCTAAAGCTTTTTTATTTGTTATGTTTCTTGCATCTAAATCTTCTTTTTTTGTTTCCTTCTCTTTCTTTAATTCAATAAATAATTCATTTGGGGTAATACTATATAATTCACATAAAGGAACAACTTTATCAAAATCCGGTAAACTTTGATTTGTTTCCCATTTCGAAATTGTTTGTCTTGTTACATTTAATTTTTCTGCTACCTCTTCTTGCGATAATTGTTTATCTCTTCTAAGTTTAAATAATCTTTCTCCTAAATTATTCATAATCTTCACCTCACACTTAAAATTATATCTTTTATTTTAGTTGCATTCTACCTATTTCAGTTGGAAATTTGTCAACTATTATTAACATTTTAAAAATTTCTTAAAAAAGAAAACTATTTCTAGTTTCCTCATATTATACTCTTATTATTTAAAAATAGATACTAAATAATTAGCTAGTTCTTGTTCTGTTATATTAATGGTTTCAATATCAAAATTATAATCATTATAACTAAAGGTAGTATAAAAACTTTCTTCATATTTATAAATTATTAAATTAATTCCATTTATAGTTGTAACTTTGCTATTATCCTCTTTAAAATAATAATCTTTTAATGGCACTTGATTTTTGGCATATCTAATTAACATAGTTCGCTCATTACCATCCGTAAGATGCATTACATAACTAGCTATAACATCATAATCTTTACTATCTTGATTTTTTTTAGTATAAACAACATAATTTTTGGTTTGGGTTAAATCACTAGGTATATTTAATTCTCCATTTATTTTAAAAGGATAAGGTATGTTTACATCGTTAACTATTTTAATATCCAAATCCATTTTTGTTACTCCTATATTGCTTAAATCATTAATATTTAAAATTAAATTATTTTCTTTATCAATATATGTCTTATTAACAAGTAAATGATTATTATAATTTAAAAATATTATTCCTATTATAATTACTAATAAACCTATTGGTACTAAAGACCATTTTAATAAATTATTTTTTTTCATTTTATTTTTCTCCACTTTTTTAATTATCTCTTTATAATTATTTATTTGGTTAAAATCTTTTTCAATGACTTTTTTTAATTGTTCTTTGTTACTCATTTTTTAATCCCCCATCTTCAAACTTTTCACGCAATTCTTTTAATGTTCGATAAATTAAATTTTTTATATATGATTCACTCTTTTTTAATTCTTCAGCTATTTCCTTAATTGATAATTCTAATTTATAATATAAATAAAAAATTTTGGGAATATCCTGATTTTTTTTACTTTTAATATAATGCCATATAGTAGTCCAGTTATCTTTTTGAATAGACAAATTTTCAATATCTATTTTATCTTCTAATAAATCAATTAATTCCATATTTTTATCATTTTTTTCAAATAGCGATATTGTCTTTAATTTTTGCATTAAAGTATAATGTTTTTTTATTTTATTATTAGCAATGCCTAGAAGATAACTTTTAATATTACTATTATTTATCTCTTTTTTATTTATAATGTTCCATAATTCTAAATAAGTTTCTTGAACTATATCATTTGTATCATTTACATTATGACATTTTATAATTACATATTTAAGTAAATCTAAATAAGTTTTATCATATATATCATTAAACTTATATAGGTTGGAATCAGTCATATTTATCACCTACAATATAATAATCCCTAGTTTTTTTAAAAAAGTTTCAAAAAATGTTATTATTTTAATAAATCTAAATATTTATTTAACATTTCGATTTCTAGTTTATTAATTAATTTAACAAAATCGGTATAATTTCCTGTAGTATGGGCCTTATCTAAGGCATTATAATATTCTAATCTTTTTTCTTTTTTGATAATTACCGGAAGATATCCACTATTCATCAAAGATAAGTTCATAACTAATCTTGAAGTTCTACCATTACCATCAACAAATGGATGTATTTTAACTAATTCGCCATGTAATAATGCCGCTTTAATAATAGGATGGTATTTTTGCCAATTATTATAGTTAACAATTAATTTTTCCATTAATTCAGGGACAATTAAATAATCAGGTAGAATATGTAATGCTCCTTTTATTTTTACATTCTCATCTCTATATTTACCAGCATTTTTATCATCTATTCCTTTTAATATTAATTCATGAATATTTTTAATATTCCATTCCGTAATCGGTTTTTTATCTTTTATAATTTCATCTAAAAATAAAATGGCTTGCTCATGGTTAATAACTTCTAAATGTTCTTTTAAAGATTTACCACCAATTGTAATACCTTCTAAAACAACTTGTGTTTCTCTTAAAGTTAATGTATTTCCTTCGATACCATTACTATTATAAGTCCATTCTAAATTAATAGCGTCTTTTAAAGATTTTAAAGTTTCTTTTGATATAGGCCTTTTTGAATTTAACTCTTTATTTAATTCATCAACTTTATCAAAGTAATTATTTGGTAAATCAAATTTAAATTCAGTTTTATCACATTTAATACTTCTTTTGTCAGCAGGTTTATTAGCGTTAATTGGAATATTCCAATTGTTTCCTATTTTAATGGCACCTTCAATTCTTCCATCTTGTAATAATTGTCTTATTCTTCTTTCACTTATATGCCATTTTTGGACAGCTTCTTTTGTAGTCATAAATTCCATAATTTCCCTCCAATAATATTATACTGTTATCGGTAGTATTTGTCAACACAACTATACCATTATCGGAATATTTCTTAATTCTCGAAGTAAATGCAACTTTTACAATGTGAGTTGCATTTACAATGAGAATAAGTATTGCATTTACTTTG
>CANQIY010000051.1 GCA_947624125.1 uncultured Bacilli bacterium
ACTTTTTACCGATGGGTACTAACTTAGAAGAAGCAATAAAAGCTATGCCTTTAGTTAGTCCATTTATTCAAAAAACTTTAGGTCAAATTATTGCCCAAGTCTTTAAAAGATATAAAACAACTGAAACATCTGTAATGCTTGATAAATTAAAAGACCAAGGTTTTAAATATTCAACTATTGCTGGTATTACGGTATCAGCTGCCGATGTAGTAAGAAGTGATGCTAAGGATGAAATTATTGCCGAAGCTAAAAGTCGTGTTGATAAGATTAATAAACAATATCAAAAAGGTCTTATTACCGAACAAGAAAGATATAATGGGGTTATTCAAATTTGGAGTGAAGCAACTGATAAAGTTAAAGATGCTTTAGCAGAAATTTCTAAAGATAACTTTACTAATCCAATATTCATGATGATGAATAGTGGAGCTCGTGGTAAGATTTCAAACTTTACTCAACTTGCTGGTATGCGAGGACTTATGGCTAAACCGGATGGAACAACTGTTGAAATTCCGATTACATCATGCTTTATGGAAGGATTATCTGTATCTGAATTCTTCTTATCAACGCATGGTTCAAGAAAAGGTTCAGCTGATACAGCTCTACGTACGGCTGACTCTGGTTATTTAACAAGAAGACTTGTCGATGTTGCTCAAGATATAATTGTTAAAGAACATGACTGTGGTTCTATGCAAGGTGTTGTTGTTTACGATTTAATTAATGACAAAGATGGTTCGGTTATTGAATCACTTGCAGAACGTATTTTAGGAAGATATGCTTCTAAAAAAATAATTAATCCAGAAACAAAAGAGACTATTTTGGAAGCTGGCGAAATGATTACCGAAAATATTGTAGCGAAAATAAATAAAGCCGGCATTAAAAGAGTAGAAATTAGAAGTGTTTTAACTTGTAAAACACCAAATGGTGTCTGTCAAAAATGTTATGGTCGAAATTTAGCTACAGGTAACTTGGTTGAAACTGGGGAAGCGGTTGGTATTATGGCCGCTCAATCAATTGGTGAACCTGGTACCCAACTTACCATGCGGACATTCCATACTGGTGGTGTTGCCGGTGGCGATGATATTACACAAGGTCTTCCAAGAGTTGAAGAATTATTCGAAGCAAGAATTCCGAAATTTAAAGCAACCATTGCGGAAATTACAGGTAAAGTAATTAGCATTGAAGAACAAAATGGTAAACATTCCATTGTTATAGAGAATGCATCAGGAGTTAAAGAACATATTACTAATTATAATATGAAAGTTAGAGTTGAAGTAGGAGACGAAGTAAATGCTGGTGATAAACTTACAGAAGGAGTTATTTCACCAAAAGAATTACTTGCTGTAACAGACCCTCTAACAGCTCAAGAATATATCTTAAAAGAAATTCAAAATGTTTATAAATTACAAGGTGTTGATATCAACGATAAACACATTGAAATAATTGTTAAGAGAATGATTAATAAAGTAAGAATTATTGATGCCGGTGATACTGATTTTGTTGAAGGTTTAACGGTATCTTTAAGAGAATTTGCAGAAGGTAATAAACCAGTTATTCTAAATGGCGGTATTCCAGCTAAAGGAAATCCAATTATGTTAGGTATAACTAAATCATCTCTTGAAACAGAAAGTTTCTTATCTGCTGCATCATTCCAAGAAACAACAAGAGTTTTAACTGATGCTGCGATGCGTGGTAAAGTTGATAATTTAGTTGGCTTAAAAGAAAATGTTATTATTGGTAAATTAATTCCAGCTGGTACGGGAGCTAAACAATATAGTGACATTGAATTAGAGCTTGAAAAAGAATTATTAGATGATGATGCAAGTGAAGTTTTAGAAGAAAAATTTTTAGCTGATGATGAAGAAGCTGAAAGTGCAGCGTAATATAAAAAAGATTTTAGGTTAAGAACTAAAGTCTTTTTTTCTTGGCTTAATAATTATATAATATTATTAGAGGTTATTATGAGAGAAGTAAAAAGTGGACAAATATATCGTCATTTTAAAGGTGATTTAGTAAAAGTAATATGTTTAGCTAAAGACTCCGAAAATTTAGAAGAAGTAGTGGTTTATGAACATAAAGGAGAGATTTGGGTCAGAAGTTTAGCAATGTTTTTATCAAAAATAGATAAAAAGAAATATCCAGATGCTAAAGGGGAATATCGTTTTGAGGAGGTATATCATGAATAAAGAAATAATGGAAAATATGAAAGGTAAAAAATTAAGTAAGTATGGGACTTCTTATGACAAAGGAATTAGATTTAAGGAAGAAAGTGAAGACCATCGGCCTTCCTTTTACCGAGATATCGATAGAGTTTTATATTCGCTTGCTTATACAAGATATTTAGATAAAACCCAAGTTTTTACACATGGTGCTGATGACCATTTAAGTAGAAGAATGACTCATGTTCAATTTGTAAGTAAAATTGCTAGAGATATCGGAAGAGCTCTTGGTTTAAATGAAGATTTAATCGAAGCAGCGGCTTTAGGTCATGATTTAGGACATGCTCCATTTGGCCATTTAGGGGAAGCTATTCTAAATGAAATCAGTCTTAAACATAACGAAGGATTTTTTAATCATAATATTCAAAGTGTCAGAATACTTATGAATATTGAAAATAATGGGGAAGGTTGTAATTTAACTTTACCTGTTTTAGATGCTATAATGTGTCATAATGGGGAAATTGCTTTAGGAAAGTATCAGCCTACGGAAAAAAACAAAGAACAATTTTTAGAAGAATATAATAATTCTTATCATGACAAAAACATTCTTTTAAAAATGCATCCCATGACTTTAGAAGGTTGTGTTGTAAGAGTAAGTGATGTAATAGCTTATTTAGGTAAAGATATGGAAGATGCCATTAGAATAAAAATAATTAAAAAAGAAGATGTTCCAGAGCATATAACAAAAGTTTTAGGAAGTACTAATCGTGAATTCATAAGTACTGTCGTAAATGATATTATTAAAAATAGTTTTAATCATAATTATATAAAGATGAGTGATGAAGTTTTTAAAGCCCTTAATGAATTAAAAGAATTTAATTATAAATATATTTATGCTAAAGCTATGAGTAAAGAAGAAAAAGAAGAAGTAAAAAAGATGTTTTTAATATTATATGCTAAATATTTAGAAGATTTAAAAACTGAAAATAAAGCATCAATTATATATACTATTTATTTAAATAATATGAATGAAGAGTATAAAAAAAATACAAAGGAAAGAATTGTGTTAGATTTTATAGCAGGAATGACTGATAGTTATATGATAAAACAATACAAAAGCCTTAAGAAACTTAGTTAAGGATGCTCATAATTATAAAAAATTATGCTATAATAACATTAGAGGTGTCTTAATGGAGTATAAAAAATATAATTGTAATTCTTATAATATACATACAATAAAAACTGATAAGTTTAAAACAGTGCGCATGGAAATTATTTTTAGTAGAGAAGTAGCTAAAGAAGAAATGCCTATTTTTACTTTTTTAAGTGATATCTTAACTGATTCAGGAAAAAATTATAAAAGTAGAAGAGATATAGCCATAAAATTAGAAGAGTTATATAAAGCTACTTTTTATGGAACAAGTAGTAAAGTTGGTAATCTTTTTACAGCTTCATTTATTTTAGAATTTATCGCTCCTAATTATATAAACGAAGAGGGCTATTTAGAAGAAGTTTTAAAATTTCCTTTTGAAGTTATCAATAATCCTCGGGTTAAAAATAAAGAATTTGATTTAACTAACTTTAATATTATTAAAAAAAGAGTTTTAGAAGAAATAGATAGTATTATTGAAAATTCAGACCGTTTAGCCCTTATTAAATCGTTAGAAAAAATGGATAATAATTCGCCAAGTTCTTTTAAAGTTTTAGGAAGTAGAGAAGATATTAATAATATAACTCCTTCTAGTTTATATGATGCTTATTTAGAATTATTAAATCATTCTAATTGTGATATATATATTATTGGTAATATCAATATGGAAGAAGCCGTAAATATTATCAAAACTAATTTTAAGAATCGTGTAATAAAACTTAAAAATATTTCTCTAAAAGTAAATAATAAAGTTCGAAGAAAAGCCCAAATAGTGGTGGAAAAATCAACCTTTGTCCAAAGTACTTTAGTTATGATTTATAATATAAATAATTTAGCGGAAGAATATAAAGATAGTGCTTTTCATGTATTTAATTATTTATTATGTTCTGGAGGGATATCTTCTAAATTATATCAATATTTAAGATGTGATAATGCTCTTTGTTATGCTGTTAGAAGTTTATATTTAAAATATGATGGTTTATTTATTATTGAAGTATCACTTGACCAAAAAAATGTTAAGTTAGCCCAAAATTTAATTAAAAAGAGTATTAAAGAAATGATTAAAGCTCAATTTTCTTCAGAACTAGTAGAAGATGCTAAGAAGAATTTAATTATATCATTACAAATGAGTAGTGATAATAATGTTTCCATTTTAAATAATTATATCTTCCATACTTTCTCTAATTTACCTTTAATAGATGAGCGAATTAAAGCTCTTAAAAAAGTAGAAAAAAAAGATATTATGGCATGTGGAAAAAGTTTAGTTTTAAATACCGTTTATATTCAAGAGGCAGGTGAAATAGATGCAAGAAATTAATTTAAAAGGATTAAATGAAACAATATATTATGATAAATGTCCTAATGGTTTAAAAATATATATGTGGGTAAAAAAAGATATTAATACTTTTTATGGGACTTTATCTGTTAAATATGGTTCAATTTTTAATGAATTTAAAATAGGTAATAAAGAATATAAGATGCCGAAAGGAATTGCGCATTTTTTAGAACATGTTAAATTCAATGAAGATAAAGATGTAACAGCCCATGATTACTTTTTTAAAAAGGGAAGTGATACGAATGCTTTTACAACTTTTAATTATACTAATTATCAAGTTTTAGGAAGTATTGACGCTAAAGATAATATAATTCATTTATTAGATTTTGTCCAAAACGGTTATTTTACAAAAGAAATTGTTAATAATGAAAAAGGTATTATTACAGAAGAAGCAAAAATGGGTGAAGATGACCCTTATACTGTAATGTTATTTAAACATTTAGATAATTTGTTTAATGAATATGAATATAAATATTTAATAACGGGGACTCCTAAAGATATCAAAGCTATTACTTTAAATGATATTAAAAAAGTTTATGAAACTTTTTATCATCCTGAAAATATGTTTTTAGTTGTAACCGGTAATTTTAATCCCTATGAATTAGATGAAGCAATAAGAGAAAATCAAGAAAAGAAACAATTTAATACTTATTTAAATCCTGAAAGAATTATGAAGAAGGAAAGTAAAAAAGTAAGAGTAGAAAATGAAGAATATAAAATTAATGTTTCTAATAAAAAAATTAAAATAGGAATTAAAATAGCAAAAAAGAATTTGAAAAATTATGATGATTTACATATTAGATTATATACTAACCTGTTATTAAGAGCGAACTTCGGAGCTACTAGTGATTTTAAAGATGAACTCTTAATGAAAGAATTGATTAGTAATTTATCTTTTATGAGTGATTTATTTGATGATTATTTACTTATCATGTTTACAATTGATAGTGATTATAAAAATGAAATATTAAATATGTTTAATGAAAAACTTAATAATTTAAAAATGGATGAGAAGACTTTTGAAAGAATGAAAAAAGCTAATATTGCTTCTTTAATATTAGAATATGAAGATGTTGAAGTAGTTAATAATATTATTCAAACAGAAGTATTAAATTATGGAGATGTTATTGATAATATTAAAGAAATATATGAAAATATTACTTATGGAGATATAAAAAAATTTATTAATGAATTAGATTTAAGTAATAGAAGTATTTTAATATTAAATCCATTAGATTAACACAAATAAGTGAACTAACAATATCACTTATTTTTTTTGCTCAAAACTTGACTCCGGGGGGGGGTATTATATAATAACAAATATAAAATAAAGGGAGAAAAAGTAATGCAAGTTATTAACAAGAAGATAATTGTTATTTTTATATGTTTAAGTATTTTTATATTTGGTATATGTAAATTATTTGATAAAGAAAAAGTAGTGTTAGATGATGTTAAATTAGATATAAATAATTCTAAAGATAATTTAGCTATTTATATAGAGAAATATGATGAGAGTGGCAATGCATCTTATGTAGAAAGTGATAATAATGAATTTCCAACAGATGATTATGTATATAATAAAAATTTAAGTGGATGTTTAGATAGTAATAGTAATGAAGTAAGTGATGCTTTAAATTATAATTATGTTAGTAAAGAAATAAATTTAAAAGTAAATAAACCAGTCACATGTTATGTATATTATGATTATAAAGGAGAAGGAACAGAAACTATACCATATAAAATAAGAAGTATAGAAGATTTGTTAGATTTAAGTTTGAATACTATCAAAGGAAATAATCATACAAATGAATATTTTAAATTAACAAGAGATTTAGATTTTAGAGATAGTAATTCTTATAATGATAGTGAAAGAACAGACTATGGAGAATTAAATGGAATAGATGATGATGGTAACAAATTAATGAATGAATTAACAACAGGAACGGGATGGGTACCTATTGGAACAAGCAACAATAATTTTTATGGCATATTTGATGGTAATAATAAAAGAATAGATAATTTATATCTAAAAAAGAGTTCAGCAGGTTTATTTTTGGTTATAAATAACGCTACAATAAAAAATTTAACTTTAAGTGGTGATATAAAAATGACTTCTGGTAATGGTGGAGGTTTTGTTTCTACAACTTTTGGAAATTCAATAATTGATAATTGTCATAATGAAGTAAATGTAACTTCATTAGCTAATAGTGGTTCAACCGGGGGAATAATTGGCGGAACCGGAGGAACTGAAGGAGCAAAATTAATCATTAAAAATAGTAGTAATAAAGGTAATATAAGTGGAAGTAATAATACAGGAGGCATAATTGGTGCTCATGCAACTGATTTAACAATAGAGAATAGTCATAATGAAGGAATAATTACTAATTCTTTAGGGCAACATGCAGGAGGCTTATTAGGAAGAGACAATGGCTC
>CANQIY010000052.1 GCA_947624125.1 uncultured Bacilli bacterium
ACTGTTATTCCATTTCCATCATATTTTATTGTATTATTTACTTTTTCATTTTTATTATCTTTACAATAACTTTCTTCATTTAAATAATATCCACTTGGAAATAATGTTTCTCCTTTATATTCTGTATATTCTCCCTCTTTATTATCTTTTACATATATAGCAAATTGTTTATTACTATAATTTTTCTTATTCTCTTTTACTATTGGAGTATTTATCTTATACATAAATAATATTATAAATAACAATACTAAGATAAATATTAATTTCTTCTTAATATTTATCTCCTTTATTTTGTTAATAACTTGCATTACTTTTTTCTCCCTTTATTTTATATTTGTTATTATATAATACCCCCCCCGGAGTCAAGTTTTGCAACAAAAAAATGTTGATATTTCACAACATTTAATTTATAATTTATTTAGGACGCGTAGATTTACGCCGTCTTATTTAGCACGACGCTATCCTTACATTACTGTTATGGATGCGTCTTTTTCTATTAATGTATACACTAGGTATAATAATATAAAAATAATGATAATCAAAATCCTTATCAAGTCTTTTGATTTCACTTTACCACCTCCACTTCTGTTTGTTTTTACCAAAACCCCCAGATTTAGAAGTAGCGGCGCATTCCACGTGTCCTTAACTCTCTATTAAATTACAAATAATCCTTTTTGTAAAGAGGTTTATTTTGACATATTCTGTCGAATTTATTTTAATCAAAAATTAAAAAAATAATGAGTTATATTCCCCATTAATTTTTTATTAAAGATGCATTTTTAATCATTTTAGCAATATTTTTATAATTATATTTTTCATAATTACTATTCTTTAAGATATAAGAAATATTTTTTATTTTATTCTTTTTTAAATACTCAATTAATACTTCTTCACTTAAATCATCAAAATGAATTGTTTTATCTACTAAATCATTTAATTCATTTTCTTCTTCACTAACACTTTTATTATTAAAACCTACTTTATTACTTTTTATAATATCATCAGTAATAAAGATAAATGTATTAGTAAAATATATTTTTTCACCCCTGTTATCTACTATATAACCTTCTTTTAATATTTCTTTTATTAAATCTTTGACATTAACATGAGCTTCATTATAATTATCAAATAAAATAATACTAAAATTATTATTTTTTAAACTACTAAAAAGATGTTCATCATTATAACCTACATATCCCTGTGATACACCAAGTAATTTATTAATATCAAAACTCGATTTATATTCTTTTAAATCAAACCGCAAGAAATTAGCATTAGGAATATTTTCAGCAATTAATTTAACTAATGTACTTTTTCCTAAACACTCTCCACCTTCTAAATAAACTTTTAAAAAACCGTTTCGATTAAGTAAATTATCTTTAATTAAAGTTTTTATTTCTTGTAAATAATTATTAACATTATATAATTTATTATTTATAATATTATCTAATTTAGTTAAAAAAGTTAATTTTTCTTTAGTAAATAACATATTTGTTTTATTTTCTAAAACTTCAATAATGTCTTTTTCAGTAACTATTTCTTGTTTTTTAGCATGATAATTTTTAATTTTTTTATTTAATTTTAATTCTTCACTATAAAGTAAAAGAGCTTCATCATAATTATTATCTTTAATTGCTGTAGTCTTTTTCTTTTTTATTTCTTCTAATTTTTGATATAGTTCTCTTTTTTGCCAAAGATTATGGTTTTGATTTTTTACTTTCGAACAAACAGAATCTAAAAAATCAATGGCTTTATCAGGATTTTTTTTATTCTTAATAAATTTATCAGTATAATAAATTATTTTATCTATCATATCATTTGGAATAGTAACATTATGATGTTTTTCATATTCCCCTTTTACTTTTAATAAAATATCTTTTGTTTCATTTTTATTTGGTTCTAAAACATTGATAACTTCAAAACGACGCATTAAAGCTTTATCATTACCAAAAAATTTATGATATTCATAAGTAGTAGTGGCACCGATACATTTAATTTTTCCTCTTGCTAAAGCAGGTTTAAAAATATCACCGGCAGTAATGGCTCCCTCAGCACCTCCGGCACTAACCATGGAATGAATTTCATCAATAAATAAAATGATATTGTCACTACTTTCTAATTCCTTAATGATTTTCGTTAATTTTTCTTCAAATTCACCCCTGTATTTAGTACCACTTACTAAAGAAGCCATTTCGAGGGCAACAATTTTAGTATCAAATAAACTTTCCGGAACTTCCTTTTTCATAATTCTTCTTGTTAATTCTTCCACAATAGCGGTTTTACCAACACCCGCATCACCAATTAATATAGGATTATTTTTTTTCTTTCGTAAAATGGTTTCGATAATGGCATTGATTTCTTTATCCCGACCAACAACTGTTTCTTCTAAATCGATATTATCATTAAGTAAAACACCGGTTTCATAAATTTCTAATTTTTTATTTGTTAGTTTATTTTTATTTAAATTTTCATATATTTGGTCAATATCAATACCCATACCAATAAGAAGACGAATAGCAATACCTTCTCCTTCTTCTAAAATTGCAGCGACTAAATGTTTAGTAGTAACTATTCCATTATTATTTTCTTTAGCATCTTCTAAAGCATTATTAATTACTCTTTTTAAAAGAGGAGTATAAAGATTTAACTCTTGTTCTTTCGTAGCATTACCGACAATTATATTTAATTCTTTTTTAAAATTTTCATACGTTAAATGATAATTTTGTAAATAAGAGCGCATTTCTTCATCTAGGGCCATAATAGCTAAGAGTAAATGCTCTGTGCCAACATATGGATGATGAAGCTCTAATCTTTCTTCCTCTGCTCTTTTAAAAATACTTGTAATATGTACACCAAAATTATTAAACATATTTTTCTCCCTTACAATTATATGTTTATCTTGTTATTTTTATTAAAAATTTATACAGAAAAAAAGGAAAAAGAAAAATTTTCGCTAATATATATAAGTGAAAGGAGGAAAAAATTGAAAAAAACATGGAAATGGAGCGGATTTTTATTAAGCTTAATGTTTTTAGGAATTAATGTCGCTCATGCTAGTATTTTACAAAAGGAAGAAATTCCTAATTATTATTATACAAGAAGAGGGGGTGATGAAGGATATTTTTCAGCTATATATAATACATATGAAATAGATAATTTAACTACTTATTGTATTGAACCAGGGACACATATTACCACCAATAGCTATATTGAAGAAATTGGCTTAGAAAATTCCCCTTATTCTAAAGAAATAAATGAAAAAATGGAATTAATTGGTTATTATGGTTATGATTATCCTACACATCATACTTTAAGATATAGACTAGCTACCCAAGCTTTAATATGGGAAACAGCTGGAAATAGTATTGTCGAATTTTGGACGGAAATATCAGGAGGTGGTAGTTATATCAACTTAGATAAAGAGAAAAAAGAAATTATGGATTTAGTTAATAACCATTATATAGAACCATCATTTAAAGATAAAAAAATAACAATTCATTTAGGGGATGCTTATACCTTAAGTGATAAGAATAAAGTTTTAAGTAATTATGAAGTTATTGCCTCAGATGGAATTGACTATAATATAAATGGTAATAATATTAATATGATGCCAACTAAAAGTGGTAATTTAACTCTTACTTTGCAAAAGAAAAGTTATACTACTAATAAGACGACTATTTTTAAAGGAATTGATGATTTATCACAAAAAATGGGTTATTTTAGTATGAGTGATAAAATGGCTTTTAATCTTTATGTAAATGTTGTCAGTGGTCATGTTAAAGTAACAAAAAAAGACCAAGATACTTTATCTTTAAAGCCAGAGGGTGATGCCATTTTAGAGGGAGCTATTTATGGTATTTATGATGAATTTAATCGTTTAGTAGAAAAAATAACGATTGGTAAAGATAGTACCGCAATAAGTAATGATTTAAAATTAGGTAATTATTACTTACAAGAAATAAAAGCTCCGAATGGTTATAATTTAAACCCTGAAAAATATTATTTTACTATCTCAATTGATGACTCTGAAAAAGAAGTTGTCGTTTATGATGATGTCATTAAAAGAGATGTTGAAATATATAAAGTGTTTTTAAAAGATAAAACGGATATTTTAAAAAGTGAAGCAAATGTAACTTTTGAATTTTATTTAAAAAGTAATAATTCTTTAATTACAAGTGCCACGACAAATGATGATGGGTATTTAAAAGTTACTCTTCCCTATGGAACTTATATTGTTAAACAAAAAAATAGTGCACATGGTTATGAAAAAATACCGGATTTTGAAATAACAGTTTCGGAAAATTCACCGGATATTATAAAAAAAGTAATTGCCGATAAAAAGATGCTTGGAAAAATTACTATTTATAAATATGGAGAAGAATTGGTGAGTGAAGATAATGCTTTTTATTTCCAAGAAATAAAATTAAATGATGTTTCTTTTCAATTATATGCAAATGAAGATATTTATGATGCTGATGAATTAATTTATCAAAAAGATGCTTTAATTGGGACATTTACTACTAAAGATGGCTATTTTATAATTGATAATTTAAATCTTGGAACATATTATATAATTGAAACAAAAACAACAGGTAATCACCTTTTAGATAATACTAAATATTATTTTACCATTAATGAAGATAATGTTTATGATGATTTAAGTCTTACCCTCAAAAATTATTTACCAAAAGGGCATCTTAATATCACAAAAATAGATAGTTTAACTGGAGAATTGTTGCCTAATACCAAAATTCAAATTTATACCGAAGATGATATCCTTATTTTTGAAGGTATAACTAATGAATTTGGCAATATAACTATTGCTAATTTACTAGAAGGTAATTATTATTTAGTTGAAGCGGAAGCTCCCGAAGGTTACATTATAAACCAAGAAAAAATTTTCTTTGCCATTAAAAATAATGAAGAAACTAATTTAACTTTAGAAAATGAAAAGGAAGTATTTGAAATTCCAAAAACTAGTGAAAACACTATTACCTATATGAATTTAACAGGCATTATCAGTTTATTACTAGAGGGCATCATTGTTTATGATAAAAAAATATCTTTTAAATAGTTTAATTGTTATTACATTTTTGATATTTATTTTTGTCTTACTTTTCTATTTATACTACTATTTTAACTTAAAATATGAAGAACACTTAGTTAAAAATTATTTTGATACTAAAATAAATAAAGTGGTTATTAATAATGAAGAAGAACCTAGTTATGAAGGCATTTTAGAAATTCCAAAAATTAATGTTCAAAAAGGATTTTATAATATTAATGACAATAAAAATAATGTCAACAAAAATATTCAAATTTTAAAGAATTCAACCATGCCTAATACCGATAATAGTCTTCTTGTTATTGCTGGCCATTCAGGTTCTGGAATTCATTCATATTTTACCAATTTAGATAAATTAGCAATTAATGATGAAATAATTATTTATTATCAAAATTATAAATATATTTATGAAGTTATAAAGTATGAAAACATCATAAAAAATGGTATTTTAGAAATACCCAAAAGTGAAGAAAAAAGACTTATATTAACAACATGTAATGAACAAGATAAAAATTTACAACTAGTAATAACAGCCAAACTTAAAAATACAATATAAAAAAGTTAAGACTTTAGATATGAACCATAAATGACTTTGCGGTTCATATCTTTTTGCTTAACATTTTAGTATGGACGATACATTGGATAATAATAACTATAGCTATAATTTCCATATGGAGCCATTGGACCATAACCACCATAAGATGGGGCAACATTATAAATTGGCCGTGGTCTTGTTAGTCCTACTGCTGCTCCCCCAATAAGGGCTCCACCTAAAAATGGTAGTAAAAAGCGATTATTATTATAATTGTTATAATTATTATATGGATAATACATAATAAACTTCCTCTCTTGTTATATATTATGAGTAAGAAAATTTTCTTTTCATTATGAATACCTACTAATAATATCTTAACTATTCATAAAATTAATAAATATATTATTTCTTTTCTAAATATTTATATAGAAACATTTGATGTGAGTGTCTGTCTCTAATCTTGAGAAAGAAAGGAGAGATAAAAAAAGAACTTTTTGCAAGTTCTCTATATAGAAGTTCGAAAAAGCTCGAACATAAACGTCAATGGTGCGATTGCAAAAGGGGTTTAACACACCTAATAAAAAATAAGTCCATCAATATTTGATAAACTTATTATACCGTATCTAATTTTAATCTTCAATATAATATCGTTATATTACTTATATTTTTAAAATTTTATTTCTTCATTATTTTGATTTTTTTTTTACTTCCTCAGGATAAATACTATCTAATATTTCAGAATAATCTTTAATATTCAATACGTCACTCATAATTCTTAGATAACTTTCATACCTATCAAAATTTATTAATCCGCTCGCTACGCCTTGTTTGACAATACAAGAATCATATGGCTCATTAAAATGAAGGCAATCATTATACTTGCATTTGTCTTTCCAATTTTCAAATTCAAGAAAATAATCTTGAATTTCATTAGGGTTAAAAGATGAAACGTCCAAGCTTCTAATTCCAGGAGTATCAATTATTGATGATCCTTTTTCCCAAACATAATATTTTGAAGTTGTTGTAGTGTGTCTTCCTCTCTTACTCTTTTCACTAACATGACTAGTTTTAATTTCATCATCACCCATAATAGCATTTGTTAAAGAGGATTTCCCTACACCACTATTTCCTACAAAAATTGCCTGTTTATTTAATAATTGTGCTTTTAAATCATCAATTCCAATATTGCTGTAAGTAGAAGTTTCAATTACAGTTATACCTAAATCTCTATAAGTAGAAAGAATTTCTTCATCTTCTAAAGTCTTTAAATCACATTTATTTAAGCAAA
>CANQIY010000053.1 GCA_947624125.1 uncultured Bacilli bacterium
GCTCAATAGTTGTAAAAGTTGGTGATAAAGTTGCTCAAGGCCAAAAAATTGGTTTAGTAGGTAACAGTGGAAGAACGAGTGGAGCTCATCTTCATTTTGAAGTAAGAGTTAATAATAGTGCTGTAGACCCAAATAATTATGTTAATTCCGGTAATGCAAGACCAACCGACAATTTTAATTTTGATTTTTCTTCTAGTGATTCTTCAGGTGGTTCAAGTGGTGGTTCAAGTGGAGGTTCAAGTGGAGGCTCCAGTGGGACAACTAAACCACCAGTTGTAACAGGCGATGTTAAAAATCAAGTTTGTAGATATTTACTTAATTCAGGTTTATCCCAAAATGCCGTAATAGGTATTATGGTTAATATGGAAGCAGAGAGTGGTTTTAAAACCGGTGTTATTGGTGATAGCGGAACCAGTTATGGTTTATGTCAATGGCATGAATCAAGATGGGAAAGTCTAAAGAAATATCGACCTAATACATGGCAAACATTGGAAGGACAATTAGAATTTTTAATGCATGAAATTAGTACAATTTCACTTGTTAATAAATATGTTAAAGGTAATTATCCTGCTAGTGAAATTGCTAATAATTTTTGTTTAAATTTTGAAATACCTGCTAATAAAGAATATAATTGTCCTCTTCGGGTAAAAAATAACTTATCGAGAATGACATCTTATGTTCAAAATGGTTGTGCGTAAGAAAGAAAGGGGAATATAAATGTTTAATAAAAGTCAAAAAAAAGTCATTATTATTTTAGTGGTTATTTTACTAGTAACATCTCTTTTGGCATTTTTATTAAGTAGTAATAATCATGACAAACATTTAATAGATGACAACCCTCTAGGAGATAAAGATAGTATGTGGGATGATAATTTACCAATTCAAAGTGAAATTTCATCTCTTACTGATGAAAATCTTTATTTTACTTTACAAAATATTATTAATGATTATTATGAAATAATAGCAAATAATGATGTTAGTAATTTATATGATATTTTAGAAGATAGTTATAAAACAAGTCATAATATTAATGTAAATAACGTTTTAGATAATTTTCCTAAAATAGCCATTAATCCAATATTTACAGCATATACTATTTATTATAATGTAAGTGGTAATACTAAATATTATTTTATAAATGGTAGTTTATATAACCAAGAAGAAGATGGTGCTCATACTTATAATGATAATGATAACTTTTTAGTGATTATTAGTAATAATCACTATGTGATAAAACCTTTAGGTGATATAAATAATTTATTAAATTATAGTAATCGTTATAGTATGTTTAATATAAATATAAATAATAGTCATATTGTTAAATTAATTAGTATTAGTATAGAAAATAAATTAATTAGCTATGTTAATAATTTTTTAAATTTGTTATATTTAAATCCGGAAAGAGCTTACGCTATGTTAGATAGTAAAATGCAAGAAAAATATGTTAATTTGGAAACATTTAAAGAAAATAGAAATAATATTTATCGTAGTTTATCTAGTAATATCTTTAGTTATGAAGAAATAGAAAGTGAAACATTTATTTTATATAAAATAAAAGATAGTTTAGGTAATGATATGCAGATTATAGAAAGTAGTCCAAATAATTATCAAATAGCTTTTTAAAATTACAAGAAATAGAATTGAATTTAAATAATAGTTTTAGTATAATAATTATGAATTAAGGGAGTGTTAATAATGAAATTTAAAGTTGAACCTAAAGATTTTTTCTTATTTGTTTTATATTGTCTTATTTTACTTTATTTATGTGCTTTAGCTGTTTCAAATATATTACAATTAATTCAAACAGGAACATTTTTTGGTTTAATCCCTTATACAGCTTTTTATTTAAAAAATTTACCCCTTACTTTAATGCTTTTTATCGGGGCTTTAATTTTAATTTTTTCAAGTGTTTCATCTTATATATTTGATAAAGAAAAAGGAAAAGGCTTTGGTCTTAAAATAGCTGAAAAACAAAGTGATGGTTATTCAAGATGGGCAAAAGAAAAAGAAATTAAAGAGTCAAGTCATGTAGAAAAAGTAAATCCGACAGCCAAAGAATTAAATGCAGCAGGAATTCCTCTTATTAATAATGGTAAAGAAGTTTGGGTTGATAATGGTGATTATCACAATTTAGTTATTGGTTCAACTGGTTCTGGTAAAACGGAAAATTTAGTTTTTCCAATGGTTAATTTATTAGCTAAAAAGGGTGAAAGTATGATTATTACGGACCCTAAAGGCGAAATTTATCGGAAAACAGCTGAGAATTTAAAAGAACGGGGATATAAAGTTATTGTTTTAAATTTCCGTGAGCCTAATAGAGGTAATGCTTGGAACCCTTTAGCGCTTCCTTACCAATATTATAAAGAAGGTAATTATGATAAAGCGACCGAATTATTAGATGACGTTGCTCTAAATATTTTGTATGACCCGAATAATAAAGGTGACTCTGATTTCTGGGAAAAAGGTTCAGCTGATTACTTCTCTGGGTTAGCCTTAGGTTTATTTCAAGATGCAAAAGAAAGTGAAGTCAATTTAAATAGTATCAATTATATGAGTACCGTTGGAGAAGAGCGATATGCTACTAGTAATTATATTAAAGAATATTTTAATATTAAAGGGCCTGATTCTAATGCCTATATGTTTGCTAGTACAACTGTTAATGCTCCGAGTGATACGAAGGGTGGTTTATTATCAACTTTTAGACAAAAAATAAGAATGTTTTCGACAAGAGAAAATTTATCTGAAATGCTTTCGCATAGTGATTTTGATATGCGGGATATTGGTAAAGGTAAAACAGCTGTTTTCATGATTATTCATGATGAAAAGAAAACTTATCATAGTTTAATGACGATTTTTATTAAACAAGTTTATGAAACCCTTATTGATGTTGCCCAAAGTAATGGGGGAAAATTACAATATCGAACTAATTTTATCTTAGATGAATTTGCCAATATGCCTCCTTTAAAAGATGTTGATAGTATGGTTTCAGCAGCCAGAAGTAGAGATATTCGCTTTACTTTTATCATTCAAAACTTTGCTCAATTAAATGATGTTTATGGGGAAAATGTTGCCCAAGTTATAAGAGGTAATTGTGGTAATTTAATATATTTAATTAGTACCGAGTTAAAAGCTTTAGAAGAAATAAGTAAGATGTGTGGAGAAGTTAAATCGAAAGAAAAAGATAAAACAGCTTCAACTCCTTTAGTTACCGTTACTGATTTACAAAAATTGAAATTAGGCGATGCAATTATTATTAGACTTCGGATGAGTCCTTTTAAAACAAAATATACACCTAACTTTAAAATGGACTGGGGTGAAGATTATCCTGAAGCAGAGTATCCAATAAGACAAGTTAAACCAATTGAATTATTCGATTTAAAAAAATTTGTTAGTGAAGAAAAAAGAAAAAAAATGATGGGTAATGGCATGGATAGTATGGCTTTTAATAATAGTAATCCTTTCCGTAATGATACTATAAATGATAATCCTTTTGCTATGTCAAGTAATCCATTTGCAGGTAATTTTAAAGACGATAATATTCCTCATGAAATGCCTAATAATCCTTTTATGGGGATGAATGGAATGAGTATCGATGATATGATTAAAGATATCGATAAAAAATTACAAGAATTAGATGAAGAAGAAAAAAGACAAAAGGAAGCCATGAAAGATGGTAATAAACCCAAGGAAGCTTACGCAAATAAAGAATTTGATTTATCTAGTTTAGGACTTCTTGATGATAATTTAGCACTAGACCATGAAGAACAAAGTACTCCTATAAAAAGTGAAGAACAAAAAGAAGAAGAAAATAAAGAAGAAGGAAAGAGTGAAGAAAAGCCTAAAATCAATGTTGATGTTGATAGTGTTATAGTCAATGAAAATGTGATAACAGATGATGAATTTTTTGATGACTTTTTTGGTGATGAATAAAATCCTATTTAAGGATTTTTTTCATCTTTAGGAAATTATTAGGTAAAAA
This sequence comes from uncultured Bacilli bacterium, assembly GCA_947624125.1. Taxonomy (GTDB): domain Bacteria; phylum Bacillota_I; class Bacilli_A; order RF39; family UBA660; genus SIG200. Next base: position 3,980 of record CANQIY010000053.1, read on the forward strand.
GATTAAGTTAAAAAAATAAATATTCATAAAATAAAATGGTGAATAATAATGAAATCAATTAAAGAAAGTGAATACTATAAAGGATTAGGTATTTTAATTGATGTAAGAGATAGTGAAAGTTATAAAGAAGGACATCATCCGGATAGTATTAATATTTATTATGATAAATTACTTTTAAATCATCAGAAATATTTAGATAAAAATAAAAAATATTTTTTAATTTGTGATAAAGGACATAAGAGTAAAAAAGCTGTACGTATTTTATCATTTTACGGTTATGATGTCACATATGTTATAAATTCGTGATTTTTACCCATACTTATATTATAATAAAAATGTGATTATGTATGGGTGATATATTAAATAATATTTATAATTTTATTATGTCAATAATAACAGGTTCTTCTTTTTTAGGACCTCTTTTAGCTTGTTTATTAATTTTTTTGGAATCGATTTTTCCTGTATTACCTCTTTTTGTTTTTATTACAATTGTTTTTATTGCTTATGGTTATGCTTTAGGTTTTATTATATCATATATTTTAACTTGTCTAGGTTGTTTCTTTGCTTTTTTTCTATGTCGAACTTTCTTAAAAAATTATTTTCAAAAACATGTACGTAAATATAAATATTTTAATAAATTAATGCAAAAAATTGACAATATTAATTTATCTTTCTTAGTTTTACTTATTGCGATTCCTTTTACGCCTGCATTTTTAATTAATATAGCATCTTCTTTATCAGAAATGCAATTTAAAAAATTTATGATTGCTATTTTAATTGGTAAAGTTTCACTCGTGTTTTTCTGGGGTTTTATAGGAACAAGTTTAGTGGAAAGTTTAAAAAATCCCCAAATATTAATCATTATTTTCTTAATGCTTTTTATTGCTTATTTATTAAGTAGGTATGCTTCGAAAAAGTTAAATATTGAGTAAATTTTTGTCAAACAAAAAGTTTTTAACAAGTGTTTTTTAATAGTTAAATTGACTTTAGATAAAAAAATAGTTATCATTAGAATGAGGGTATTTATGAAAGAGGAAAATAAATTAAGAGGACCATATGATGATGTTATAAGAAGTCCTTATGATGTTGTGAACGAAATTAGTGCCGAAATGCCTTATTGGCAAGTTGCAAGATATATAGGTGAAAGACATAAAGGCTTTTTTTCCGAAGAAGAAGCAACTAAGTTTGCTCATTATTTAATTGATGAATGTGAGTTTAAAAAGGCTGAAATTATGTTAGGTGATGCTGATGCCGAAATTGATGAATATCGCAGTTATATGGAAGTAAAGCAAGAAAGTGTTAGTCATGAAAAAGAACAAGTAGGAACTAAACTTAGAACAACAAAGAAAAAAGTAAATAAAGTAAATGTAAAGAAAATGATGGCATCTCTTCTTTTAGTAGCCAGCATCTCAGCTGTAGCTGTAAAAGGAATAAATAAATTAAATGTTAAATTATTAGATGATGATATTTCTGGAAAATTAGGAATGCTTGCTACTAATATAGAAGAAGATTATGAGCATAAAAAAACTATTGTTGAGCAAAATACTTATGTAGCTAATTATGGAGATGGAAGAACCGCTGCGACGGAAGCATATGACAATAATGGTATTGCAAGAGATATAATAGATATATGTATTAAAGACCCTAAATTATTTGATATTGTTGTTAATGATGTTTATTTTGATATGCAATATAATAGATTAAGTAATATGGATAGTGTGTTTAGTTATTTAAGAGATTATTTTAGTAAAGAAGATGCTTTTAAAGATTTATATGCAGAAATAGAAGATTGTGAAGTTTTTTTAGAGTATTTAGTTAAAAAAGGATATACTAATCCAACTGATAAAGATTATTATTCTTTATTACAAGATATTGAAATATATAAAGGTCTAAAAGATACCCAAATTGTTCCTTTTAATTCATTAGATAAAAATGGTCAAGCAAGAGTTCAAAAATTAGTTGATAATTATCGAAATAGTAAAGCTAATTTAAATAATAAATATCGTTCAACAATTAATAATTTAATAGCTCAGAAAGAGGGAAGATAATGGATTTAGATATGATTACTTTAGAAGATAACCTTTCTTATGCTATTATTGATACATTAATAAATGATAATAATAAATATGTGTTTTTAGTAAGTGAAGATGGAAATAAAAAAGGTGTAAGAAAAGTTATAACTAAAGAAGATGGTGATTATCTAATTAAATTAGATAATGATGAAGAATTTGATATGATAATGGCAAAATATAAAGATAAATATAAAGGAGATATAAAATGAAATTAAAAAAAGTTATCTTAGTATTAGTAATTAGTTTATTAACTGTGGGATGTAGTTTTTTCAAAATGATAGATTCGAAAGAATTTGGTGAACATTTTGAGGCTTTAGGATATAAGATAGATAATAGTGCCGAAGCATTATATGATGCTAAAACTTATCTTGTAGCTACTAAAGAAGATGTTCCTTATAAAATTGAATATTATGAATTTGAAAATGATGTTGATGCTAAAAAAGTATATAAAAATTATTATGATAGAATAGCAGACTATATAACAAGTACTTCTAAAAATCAAGAACAGTCAGGTAATTTGATGAATAAAACGGTTGCTGTTTCTGAAAAAGAATATATTGTTATATCAAGAGTAAGAGAAAGCTTAATATTTATTGCTGGAACTAATGATTACGCTAATGAAATAAATGATTTACTTACTGATATAGGTTATTAATTTATTTTAATAAAAAAATTAAATGTTGTGAAATATCAACATTTTTTTGTTGGCCTTTTTTTGAAAACTTGACTCCGGGGGGGGGTATTATATAATAACAAA
>CANQIY010000054.1 GCA_947624125.1 uncultured Bacilli bacterium
TCTTTTAATTCCACTCGTCTAACGAGTGGATTTTTGATGGCTTGCCCATAGCAAGCCACACCCTTAAAGGTTATTAAGGAAATTCGGAAATTCCGAATTTAGCCCTAAGCCAACAAATTATTATAATCTAGATATGATTATTAATGCTGGATATCGTGTAAAATCTAAAAATGGTATTATATTCCGTAAATGGGCAAATAAAATATTAAATTTTTATTAGAATAGGAAGTGAAAAGGATGAAAAATTGTTATAAGGAACCTACTCCGATATTAAATTGGCCTCCTAATTGTGATTATATAATGTTTATTGATGAAAACAATATTAACAATTCAGTAAATAATATAAAAAATAAATTACTGAATAATAAAGACATTAATGCTGATGAACAATTTTTTACAATAACAGGATGCATATTTTCTGCCAAAGACTATAAATATGCAAAAGAACTAATGGAAAAAGTTAAATTAAAATATTTTAATAATAAAAAAGTTTGCTTTCACTCTTATGAAATAAGGAATAAACATGGTGTATTCAAATTAAATGATGAAGATTATAATAATTTTATTGTTGATTTAGATAGCGCTATAAAAAATTCTAAATATGTTATTATTTCAATATCAATAAATATACCAAATTACATACTTCATACGAGTTATACAATGGACATATATGACATCGCTTTTGATTTTTTACTGGAACGATTTATTTACTTTATGGGAAAAAATAACAGAGGTGCTATTATGCTAGAAGCACGAGGAAAAAAGGAAGACAAAAAATTATTACAACATATTTCAAATTTAATTAATATTTCGGGTACTACTTATATAAGCACACAAGAACTTAATAATAAAATAGAAGGAATTTACTTTAATCCGAAATTTAATGTTAAAAATCATAAATCATTTATTGGATTAGAATTTGCAGATTTATCATCTTATCCTATCCATAAATATGTTAAATATAAGAAAAGAGACAAAGCATTTGAAACATTAGAAAAGAAATTAAATTATTATCCAGAATATAAAAATAAAGGAATAAAAATTTATCCATAAAAAATAGAGAGAATATTGAATTTCTCTCTACCGACTACACAACGTAATCCCGAAGCATTTGCTTCTATGACTAAATACTAACACAAAGTTTAGTATTTGTCAATTATATTATATGCAATTGTATTTACAAAATACATACAAAACTAATTTGGAAATAAATTTATAAATATTTTTTTATAATTTGATTTCACTAACATAAAGTAAACGAAAGCATTGATAATATTTTTAAAGTTATATATGAAATAATATTATTTGAAAATCACACTTTATTGAGTATAATAATATTAGATAAAATAATAAAGAAAAGAGGCTGTTACTATGAAAAAAAGAAACATAACTAAATTTCCAAAAGGTTTTTTTCAGTTGAAAAGACCTACAATAACAGCTAGTGAAGCACTTAAAGATGTTATTCCTATAAAATGGGATAATGTTGAAAAGAAAAGAAAAAATCAAGTTGTTAAGTTAGTCAATAATAAAATTGACTAACTTTTCAATTTGAATAAGAAAACTGCAAATAGTTAAGATACTATTGTGATAGTGAAAAATTAGAATTGATAGATAAAGAAATATTAAAATTTTTAACCCAACAAAAATGACTATTACAAAAAATAATAGTCATACGGTCATAAAGACCACAGTTTAGTGAGCTTTCCCCTGCCTGAAGGTTCCCACAAGGCAAGCTTGCTGGTATATATAACATATACCCTTCAGCAATTCAGCGAACTACTCACTCACTAACTAAATGTTATCATAATTAGTAACATTAATCAATTATAATATATGCAAAGTATTTAAAAAATATATGCAAAACTAATTTAAAAATAAATTTATAAATATTTTTTATAATTTGATTTCACCAATAAGTAAACGAAAACATTAAGTATTTTTAAAATTATATATGTATTATTAATGATAAAAATCGAAGAGGTGAATTTGACAGCAGAATATATTATTGATATAATATAAACGATTTAGCCGAAAGGCATGAATTTTTGATTTTAGAGTTATATATGGTTATAACTCATGATATTATAAAAGCGCTAGTCAATTGATTAGCACTTTTATTTTTGAAAAAAACATATAAATTATTATCCAGAATATAAAAATAAAGGAATAAAAATTTATCCATAAAAAAAATAGAGAGAATATTGAATTTCTCTCTACCGACTACACAACGTAATCCTGAGGCATTGCTTTGATACATTATTTGTACCGTAAGTACTCTTCGTCTTGGTGGACAGATTTATGTTGGTCTGCGGACTAAGTGTATGTATTTACACCACATAAACTGGAAAGTGGAGCCTCCACTTTTTTTATATTATAGGAAATTTCAAAAATCAATGAAAAATGCTTGTCAAAACAAATGTTTGCGTGATATAATTATATTGTCCAGGAGGTAATGGTTATGTTATTATTCGTGCGTATAAATTTAGAATGTACTTAAAGTAAATAATAGGAGATAAGTTCATTATATTATACTATTATTTTTAATTATATTCAGTTAAAAAATTAAACATATAAATGAATTGAATTTAATGCTAACAATGCCTATTATTCAAGAAAAAATAATTAAAAAAGACTAAAAATAACGATTAAATGAACACTTTGCCGACATCGGGAAGGTGTTAACTTAGCATTTTTATAGAGATGATGAATAAAAAAATTTAGTATGCTTATATTTTGAGCATACTGCCAATACTAAAGAATAAATATGGCTTAGTAATTTATCCTAAAAAGTCAAAAAAACACCACCTTGCCCTCATTCGAGGATGGAGTGGTTCAATAACATTATAGCATAAGTTTATAATAAATCAAAGTATAACATAGTGCTATTAGAATAGAAAGTTATAAAACGACAAAAGAATAATTTCCAGTATTTTTGAAATACAGGAAACAATTCGGTTATTGTATAAAAACAAGAAAAAAATTAAGTTATTAAGAAAAGAGGCTGTTACTATGAAAAAAAGAAACATAACTAAATTTCCAAAAGGTTTTTTTCAATTGAAAAGACCTACAATAACAGCTAGTGAAGCACTTAAAGATGTTATTCCTATAAAATGGGATAATGTTGAAAAGAAAAGAAAAAATATTTAAAGATATTAAACATATAAATGAATTGAATTTAATTGTAAAGAGGAATTAAACCACTCAATTATCGCAAAATTTGCGACAATTCAGGTCTTCTTCATTTAAAAACCTTTTTAATAAAAATGTCATAAAATATGGAAATGTATAAAATTTACCATTAAACCCTATGTTTTTATTACATAGTTTTATACCATATTTAACATTTTTATATTGTTTTTCATCTATTAATTTATTTAATGAATAACTTGCATTATCGGATGCTTTAACTTCTATAGGGATTATACTTTGTTCATCTCTTATTATAAAATCTATTTCAATTTTATTTTGTTCATCCCTATAAAAGAATAAATCAAATCCAGCTTTCGTAAGCATTTCCGCAACTATATTTTCATATAAAGCGCCTTTATATGTTCCAAAATTTTGGTTATTTCTTAAATCTTTTTGTGTTTCTTCATCAAGTGAACCAATTAATAAGCCTGTATCCCCAAAATATAATCTGTAATTAAAAGGTTTATAATTGGCCTTTAATGGCATTTCTAAATGGTCTAAAGCATAACTTATATTGACTATTCCTGCTCTATCTAACCAATCTATAACACCAACATACTCTCTATTTCGAGCTCCATCTTTAAGTTTTGTAATTTGGAACTTTTTATTGTCATTTCCAAGAAATATTTTAATCCTTTTATAAGCATCTAATATTTTTGATTTATCTAAACCTCCAGCATATTTAGTAATATCTTCTTCATAATCAATTAATAATTTTTGTTGAGCTGTTAAAATACCACTAAAATTTTTATTATCAATGAATGTACTTACTATTTCTGGCATTCCACCCGTTATTAAATAATCTTTAAAATTACTCATCATGACGTCATATTGAGTATTGGTTAATGGCTTTAATTCTTTCATACATGTATACAAATCTTCAATTTGTTCATCACTATATCCTTTAGCCCACAAATATTCTTCAAAATCTAGCGACCTCATCGTGTAATCTTCTTTATTACCAACACTATTTGAATGAATTTCTTTATAATTAATTCCCATTAATGAGCCAGAACAAATAACATCAAATCTACCATCTTCATAAAAAAACTTTAAAGAAGTTGCTGTATCAGGGTATTCTTGCATTTCATCAAAAAATATTAAAGTTTCTCCCGGGATAAATTGAAAATTACTATTTAGTAAGCTCATATTTTTAATAATTTTATCTGTTGTATAACCATCTTGAAATATTTGTTTAAATTGAGGCATCGAAACATAGTTTATTTCAATAAAAGATTTATAGTTTTCTTTACCAAATTTTTCAACTGATGTTGTTTTTCCAATTTGTCTTGCTCCTTTTATTATTAGGGGCTTTCTATCCTTTGAATTTTTCCATTCAACTAAAAATTTATCAATTTTTCTTCTTAATTCGGCCATGTTATCACTCTCCAAAATCATTTTATCACATTTTTAGAAAGAAAAATAGTATAAAAAATCACATTTTTAGAAAGAATTTTGCTTATAAAAATCACATTTTTAGAAAAGCATGATGTAAAGGAATGTCTGAAAGCCAATAATTAATGTCAATATAAAAAAGGCCTTTAGCCTTTATAATCTTTTTTTAAGACAAATAGTCCTACACTACCTAAAACAATTAAACCTAAAAGCATAAATATATTAATATCGGCTGTTTTAGGATTTTCCACTGTTGTATCTGGCTTAGGTGGTAATGTTGTATAAATATCAATACCATAATTAGCCTTAATATTACATGCCCATAAATATCTTACTGTTGTTGCTTTGGAAGCATTAGCTACATCTAAAGTAACAAAATCAGTTGTTCCTAAAACTTTTCCATAATCTAAAACTGTAAATTTTACTTGAACTTTATCATCATCACTCATTTTATATTCCCATCTATAAGTATAAACACCATCTTTATCAATTACAGCAACCGGAGTTTGAGCTTTTGCCCAGTTATTCGCCGTAATAACAAATGTATCACCACTTTTTTGCGTCATTACAACGGCTTCGGTAAGATATTCTTCAGCTTTTTGTCCATCTTGTTGATTTATTGCTAAAGATAGTTCAAATAATTCCGAATTTTGATAATCATCTTTATTAAGTCCTACAAAAACTTCTTCTATAATACCATCACTAATCTTAGCTTTACTAGCTTTATTAAATGGTCCAGATTTCATTCCTTCGTCTTCTTCTTTTTCACCTTTAAGATTAGTTATATTAGCCGAAATTTTTGTTTTTGTACCATAATTAGTTCCATCTTGCCAATCTTCAAATTTCCATGTTGTTAAGGCTTTAGCTTGAATAAGCACGGCAAAGAACAAGAATATGCTTAATAAGCTAAAGTTTACATACTTTCTCATAATACTCACTTCTTATATCATTAGTTTAATGATATTCCTTTCTATTTTCATTAAACTATATGTAACATTTAAACAATTATAACTATTATTTAATTTTTTGCCTTTTAATTAATTTTCCATGTACAACAATTCTATCTCCTTGCCTATTTTTACATGTTGATAAAGTTAAGAATTTATCATTAATATCAACTTCTGTATTAACCGGAGCAATATTTCTTTGTTTGATTGTTTCAAGCCATTTTTCTTTTTCAAGTGCATTACTAAAATTAGTTGTTATATAATAATTCTCTTGTTTAATTGTATAAATAGAAAAAATTTGAAAAAGCATATTTTCTTTTGGAGTTGAAAAAAACATAACGTAATTATCACGTTCATCTTGCCAAAAGGAAGTTAAAACATTTTTTAAGGAACCGAACATAGTGCCATCTAATCTAGCATGACCATAAATAATAGTATTATCATCTAATTCATTTATATTATTCCGATAATCCATAAACACCCAACCGGCACTATTAGATTTTTTTAAAAAAGTATGATTTAAATAATAATTATTATCTTTAGCTTGAACTACAGGATAACTTATAAGAGTATTTTTAACATAGATAAATCCTACTGTCTCAGTATTTTGCGATAATAAATTATTAAACTCGACTTCATAAAAAGGAAATTTAACATAGTAATAATAATTACTATTTTTATTAGATGGGGCATTTACTAACACTCCATCATAATTATTAATATTTTTATTAATACTATTTTCCATTTCTTTATTAATTTGTTTAATACTATGATTATCATATACCCATTTTACTAAAATTTCCAAAGATAAAAATATTACACTAAAGCATATTACCTCTAATAAATATTTAATATTTTTTGACTTTTTTATTTTTGGTTTATTATTTAAAAAATCTTCAATTGATATATATTTTTTCGTTATATCACCTTCATCAATAAGAATAACTAAAATATTTTTATGTTAAATAGAATTATTCTATGCACAAAAAAATAACAACTAATTAAAGCTGTTATTTTTATAAACTAAATTATTTTATAATTTCTGATACGACACCAGCACCAACAGTACGTCCACCTTCACGAATTGAGAATTGAGTACCATTTTCAAGTGCTACTGGCGCAATTAATTCAACTGTCATGTCAACGTTATCGCCTGGCATAACCATTTCAACACCTTGAGGTAACTCGATAACACCAGTTACATCTGTAGTTCTGAAATAGAATTGTGGACG
>CANQIY010000055.1 GCA_947624125.1 uncultured Bacilli bacterium
CCCCCCCCGGAGTCAAGTTTTGCAAGAAAAAAAGTTGCTACAAAAAATGTTTTATATTTTATAATGTTTGACAACAACGACAAACAAAAAAAGCTAGAAAATATTCTAGCGTTGTTTACTAAGTTCTAAATCTCTTAATTCATCTATTATAAAATTATCTTTAATTGTATCTTTAAATTGATGATTTTCTTCATCATATAAATTTAAATAATTTAATAATTTAGTTTGAAAATTATGAATAGCTTCTAAATTGATTAAATTATATAACTTAAATTTATCATTATTAATAAAATCAACAAAATCTAATATTAATAATTCATAATCTATTCTTTGGGGAACTTTATAAATACTTAAATTTTCATATAATATATTTAAATTATTAAATTCTATGGAAGCACTATATAAATTTTTAATATTAATTGGTAATTCATAATTATCATTACTAAAAGATGTAAATTTATTTAAAAAAGTAGTTAATAATTCTAAAACATATCTTTTATCTATTAAATTTACTTTCTCATTACGAAAGAAGATATTTAAATTAGTAAATAAAGATTTGTAATTATTAAGCGAGAAATTTTGATAAAAATTTCTTTCTCTAATATCTATTTCTTCTTTACTTAAATTACTTCTATCTTTTATTTCACAATTTATTAATAATTTTAATTTATCTATATAATATTCTGTCATTTTTCTAATTCATCTACAATTCCTTTAAATTTTTCTTCATCCCATATAGGTATTTTTAATTCTTTTGCTTTATCATATTTACTACCCGGTGTATCTCCAACAATAACAATATCTGTTTTTTTACTTACACTTTCTGCGAAAGTTCCCCCATAATCTTCAATTAAAGCTTTAATACTATCCCGACTCATAAAAGATATTGTTCCTGTTATAACAAACTTTTTGCCCGTTATATTTTCATTGATTTTTTTCTTTTTTCCTAAATATTTCATATTAATACCAATTTGCTTTAATTCATCAATTAATTCTTCATGGGTTTGAAAATAATCATAAATATTTTTAGCTAAAACATCCCCTATATCTTTTATTTCTAATAATTCTTCTATTGAAGAAGCTTTTAAATTATCAATATTATCAAAATGTTCTGCTAATAACTTGGCGGTTTTACTACCAATACCATTTATACCTAAACCAAATAATAATTTTTCTAAACTATTATTTTTACTATTATTTATCGCATTTATCATATTTTGATAACTCTTATGACCAAAACCTTCTAACATTAAAATATCTTTTTCATGTTTATCTAAATAATAAAAATCCGTAATTGTTTTTAAAAATCCTTCATTATAAAAATCTTCAATGATTTCATCGCCTAAACCATCAATATTCATGGCATCTCTTGAGGCAAAATGAATTAAACCTTCAATTCCTCTAGCCGGACAAGCATCATTAGGACAATAATAATCTACTTGACCTTCTTTTTTTATCAAAAGAGTATTACAAATAGGACATCTATCTATCATGACAAAAGGTTTTTCAGTTCCTACTCTTCTTTCTTTAATTGCACATTTAACTTCCGGAATAACATCACCGGCTTTATGAATTTCCACAATATCCCCCACCATAAGTCCAAGTGAATTCACAAAATCTTCATTATGAAGAGTGGCTCTACTTATTGTTGAACCCATAACTAAAACTGGTTCTAAAACGGCATTAGGTGTTATTTGGCCAGTTCTTCCCACTGTAAATACTATATCTTTTAGTTTGGTAAGAACGTCATTAGCAGGAAATTTATAAGCAATGGCCCATCTAGGATATTTAGCTGTAAAACCTAATTCATTTTGCTCATTTAAATCGTTAACTTTAATAACAACACCATCTATTTCAAAAGGTAAGCTTTCTCTTTTTTCTGTAAATTCTTGAATAAATGCTAAAACTTCATCAATGGATGTAACTAAACGATTATAAGGACTTACTCTAAAACCTAAAGAACGCATAAATTCTAAAGCATCATAATGTTTATTGATATTATAAGAAAGAGGATTAGGTAAATGATAAATAAAATTATTCAAATTTCTTTGAGCCGCTACTTTCGAATCTAATTGTCTAACTGAACCAGCCGCGGCATTACGAACATTTTGTAATTTAGGTAATCCTTCCCTTTCTCTTTGAGCATTTATTTTCGTAAGAGTTTCTTTATCCATATAAATTTCCCCTCTTACTTCAATATCAATATCTTGTTTTAATTTTAAAGGAATAGCTTTAATAGTTTTAACATTATGAGTAATATCTTCACCTACAACGCCATCTCCTCTAGTTGCACCACTTTTTAAAATACCTTTTTCATAAATAAGAGATACACTTAAACCATCTATTTTAAGTTCACATACATATTCGGGATTAATCCCCGCTTTTTTTATTCTTGTATCAAAATCTCTAATTTCTTCTTCATTAAAAACATCCGGTAAACTTAACATAGGGATTTGATGAGTTATTTTATTAAATTTATCTAATACTTCACCCCCAACTCTTTTGGTTGGACTATCCGGTAAAACATATTCAGGATATTCTTCCTCTAAAGTCATTAATTCTCTTAAATATTTATCATATTCTTGGTCAGTTATAGTTGGATTATCTAGGACATAATAATTATAATTTGCTTCATTTAATAAAACCACTAATTCTTTTATTCTGTCTACAGGCATATTCTTACCCCCATAAATTACGTTTGTAAACACCATTTTCTATTTCATGAAGAATTCCTTTTTTTAAATCTTCTAAATCTTCTTTATAAGTCATTCCATAGTGTTTACTATTCGTTTTTATTACTTTTACCTTAACATTATTTTCTTTAGCACTAGCAAAAACAACATCCGGTAAAAGCCATTCACATTTTAATAAATCAGCATTATTTTGGAAAAAAGCCGTAATATTATTTTCTAAATAAGTAAATATGGTTGGAGTTAAACAAAATAAATTCATAGAAACATCTTGGGTAAAAGGAATTTTGAAAGCATCTCTTCCATCTAAGGGAGATGCAATAATTTCCTTATTTACTTCTTCTACTGAACTTTCGATTAAATCCGTTATAAAACCATTTTCACTAAAAATAATTCCTCTTTTTACTGCGCCATTTTTAGTTATCGTTTTCCCTATTTCATAACTTATATTGGCATATTCATTACTTTTACAATTACTTAAAAAGTTTGCTGCTTTGATATAAGCATCTTCGCCATAAAAATCATCAGCATTTATAACGGCAAAATTTTCTTTTACTACATCTCTTGCACAATAAATCGCATGCGCTGTTCCTAAAGGTTTTATTCTCTCTTCTGGTATTACTATTTCCTTTGGTAAATCAGTCATTTTTTGAAAAACATATTTAACTTCGATTTTGTCTTCAATTCGTTTCCCAATAGTATTTCTAAAAATTTCATAATTTTCTTCTTTAATAATAAATACGACTTTATTAAAACCAGCTTTAATGGCATCTTTTACCGAATAATCGATAATAAATTCGTTATTGGGTCCCACTGGTTCAATTTGTTTTAAACCTCCAAAACGACTACCCATTCCAGCTGCTAAAACTAATAAAGTTAAATTCTTTTCCATCATATCATCCTCTTTCCTTTTTTAAACCTTTATAATTTTTGAGAATTTTCTTTATCCCATATCTTTTATTAAATGCAATAGTTATAAATCTATCATCTACACCTATTACAACACCACGTCCATATGTTAGATGCATAACAACATCCCCACTTTTATATTCTTCTTCATTACCACTTTCCGTATTATTTTGGAAAGCTAAATTTTTATGTAAAATTTTCTTTTCTTCTATTATGTTCGTTTCTATATATTTTGGGTCCATTTCATTAATAAAACGCGATGGGGGATTAATCATATCTTTACCATAAAGCATTCTTATTTTCGCATTTGTTATATATAATCTCTCTTTAGCCCGAGTTATCCCAACATAACATAATCTTCTTTCTTCTTCAAGCCCATCTTCTTCTTCAAAAGAATTAGAATGAGGCATTATACCATCTTCCATGCCAACCATAAAGACAACTTTAAATTCCAAACCCTTTGCAGAATGGAAAGTCATTAAGGTAATCGCATCTTCTTTATTTTCATGCTCACTCATGTCTGCCACTAAAGAAATCTCATCTAAAAAGTCTTGTAAATTAACACTACCGGTTGTATTTTGATAATTTTCCGAAATACTTCTAAATTCCATTAAGTTTTCATATCTAAGTTCCCCCTCTAAATTCTTTCCATCTAAAAGTTCACTTTTAATTCCTGTCTTTTCTAAAATTAAATCAATTAATTCCGTTAGAGATAAATTCTCACTTTCTTTTATTATATTTAATATTAATTCTTTAAATTCTAATTCCTTACCCTTTTCTATAACTGAAAAAATCGATGTTCCTTTACTATTTGCTATTTTTTCTAAATTATCAATAGTCTTTTCCCCAATACCTCTTTTCGGTTCATTTATAACTCTTCTTAAAGATATATCATCAAAGGGATTAGCTACTAATTTTAAATAACTAATTAAATCTTTAATTTCTTTTCTTTTATAGAAATAAAAACTACCCACTATTTTATAAGGCAAATTGTTGCGTAATAATGCTTCTTCATAAACCCGTGACTGGGCATTCGTTCGATAAAATATCGCAATATCTTTTTTAGCATAGCCATTTTCTAATAAATTATTTATTTCTTTTAAAATATTTTCAACTTCATCACTACCATTTTTACATCGTAAATATTTTACTTTTACTCCTTCTCCTAAATCACTAAATAAATTTACTTCTTTTCTTTTTACATTATTTTTTATAACAGAGTTTGCTACATTCAAAATCGTTGTTGTACTACGATAATTTTGATTTAAAACAATAACTTCTGCATCCGGATAATCTTTTTCAAAGTTTAAAATATTTTTATAATTAGCTTGTCTAAAGCCATATATTGCTTGATTTTGGTCCCCAACAACAAATAAATTACGATATTTTTTACTAAGTAATTTAACTAATCGATATTGAACTTCATTGGTATCTTGATACTCATCAATTAATATATATTGATATTTTTCTTGATAATGTTCTAAGACCGCTTTGTTTTGGGTAAAAAGTAAAACAGGCATTCTTAATAAGTCATCAAAATCAACAACATTATTCTTTTTTAAAATTTTTTCATATTCATAATAAACTTTCACAGCAATTTGTTCATATTCCGTTATTAAAAATTTATCTATTTCACTATCACTTAGCATTTCATTTTTGATAAAACTTATTTTATTTCTAATAAAGGAAGGAGAAACTTCTTTAACATCAATTCCTATTTGTTTCATAACTTTTTTTATAATACTTAATACATCATCTGAATCAATGATAGTAAAATTTTTAGTTAAACCTAACATTTCATAATTTTCTTTTAAAATCCGTAACCCAAAGGAATGAAATGTCCCAACAAAAGCATAGTTGGTATCAACTATCTTATTTATTCTTTCTTTCATCTCTTTCGCTGCTTTATTTGTAAATGTGATAGCTAAGATATTACCACTATAAATTCCTTGTTCAATTAAATAGGCAATTCTTGTTGTTAAGACTTTTGTTTTCCCTGAGCCAGCTCCCGCTACAACAAGACATGGTCCTTCAATATGTTTAACTGCTTTTAATTGTTCTTCATTTAAATTGTCTATATAATTCATAGTATACCTCTTACAAAATAATTATAACATCTCGACTACTTTTAGTCATTAAAAAACAAGCTAATTTTACGTGACATTTTTATTAAAAATGAATAAGATTAATATTATTTTTAAAGATAATATGGTAAAATAAATGAGTAAAGGAATGATAATATGTTTAATATATTAAAAGATAAAAAGGACAATTTAAAAATTAAAGATAGATATTATTCCCATCATGATAATCGTTTTATTGTTATTCGGGATAATAATGATAAGTTTATTACTATTCATGAAAAACTAAAAAATCATAAATGGGAAGAAGTAAATCGTTGGGACTGTGACTTATATTATTTTGGTACAATTCACGAAAGAACTTTAATACCATCTTTAAATATTTTTAATATTCAAAATGGTAAGGGTGGCTTTAATGCTTTATATAATTATGAAAAAGACCAATTTTTAACACCTCTTAATATGTGGGATGAAATAACTTTTGATGCTTCCAAAAATGAATTTTTAGCTAAACTTTTTATTAAATCTTCCGTCGAAAATGATGATTTTTATGCTTATGATGATGAATTTGGAAATAAACATATAAAATACTTTTTTACATCGGAAAGTTATATGGCTATTTTAGATAAAGATGGCCAAGTCCAAGATAATAAATTATTTACGAAAGACCATGAAGTAAAAGTGATTGATTTAAATAACTATCCTTCTTTAGAAGAATTTGTTAAAGAAAGACAACAATATTGTGATACGCAAAAACAATTAGAAAAAGAAAATTTCTTTTATTCTTTACCGGAATTAAAATTAAAAAGAAAAAAATAATAACTAATTCAATTATTTATATGATATAACCCGAGTTTCACACTTGTTAAAGCAAAAAATCACCATTTAGCCCAGTATTTATAAGGCTTTATAGTGATTTT
>CANQIY010000056.1 GCA_947624125.1 uncultured Bacilli bacterium
GCTTTGATTAAGAAAGGTTTTACAAATGTTGAATAATTTTCAACATTTTTTCTTGCAAAACTTGACTCCGGGGGGGGGTATTATATAATAACAAATATAAAATAAAGGGAGACAAAAGTAATGCAAGTTATTAACAAGAAAATAATTGCTATTTTAATATGTGTAAGTATTTTTATATTTGGGTTATATAAATTATTTAATAAAGAAAAAATAGTATTAGATGATGTTAAATTAGATATAAGAGATACTAATAATACTTTTGCTATCTATTTAGAAAATGGGTATAAAAGTAATAATTATGAAGAAAGTAGCAATAATGAATTTCCTAGTGTAGGATATAGTTATAATGGCGAAAAATCTCAATGTGTAAGTATAGATGGTAGTGTAATAAATAATGTTTTAAGTTATGAAGAAAATGTAGGAGTATCAATAAATACAAATAAAACAGTTTATTGTTATATATATTTTGATAGATTAACTTTAGGAGATGCAATAAAAGTATTAGAACCGAAAGGTTTAAATTTAGATACAACAAGTAATAGTGAAGACTGGACAGGAATGTATCGATTTCAGGGACAACAAAGTGAAGGAATAGAGAACTATATCTGTTTTGGAACAAGTAATAGTAATGAATGTAAAACTTATCCTGAAAAATATATGTATCGAATAATAGGCATCGAAGAAAATGGAAGAATAAAAGTAATCAAAAAAGATGCTTTAAATAAAACATATGCATGGTGGAATAATAGTAATGATGATATAAAATGGCCAAATAGTTTAGTTTATCAAGCCATAAATGGACCCGATTTTTTAGAAAATACTGATTATATTCCAAAAGGTTGGGAAGATAAAATAGTAGATAATGAATGGCTATATGGAGATATGTGGAATACCTCACAAAAAGGTTTGTCAAATTATCTAATTGAAATTGGACAGAATAAAGCATTATGGTATGAAAAATCAGATAATGGAAAAATAGCTAAAAATGAAGTATGGACATCTACAAAAACATCGAAAATAAATTTAATGTATTTAAGTGATTATTATTTAGCTATTTCCGATACTGCTATCTGTGTCTATAATAGCCAAGATACTCCGAAATTGAAAATATGTAAATCAAGCTGGATTCATTTATCTCAAAATGATAAAGATAATGCAGGCTCTAATGAGTTTTTATCTACTAGAATGGGATATAGAGAAACTGAAGGAGATAATAATTTATGGATAACAGTTATTTATGCTAGAGGTTATGTTTTAGGAGATTATAACAATTGTGTAGTTAGGCCTGTCTTCTATATAGATGCTTCTCAAACTTTGCTAAGTGGACTAGGTAAACCAGAAAATCCGTATATTATAAAAGAATAAGAATGTGTGTGAAAATCTTTTTCTTTTTTAATAATAATTCTTTTTTAATATTAATGATGCGATTAATTTAAAAGAAATGGGACCTAATAAAATTCTAAAAGAATTATTAAAGTTAGGTTTAGAAGAAGAATTAATTAAAGAAAAAATAACTAAAAAATTAGCTAAAAAATATAGTGGTGAAGAACTTAAAATACGTGTTAATAAGGCTTTATACCAAAAAGGATTTTATTAAAATAATATGCTATTAAGTATATTATTTTTTAATATATAAAAAAATGATATGTCTTTTCTTAACATATCATCTTTCTTAATTTAATTTGTTGTACTTCCAGTTAGAAGATTAGTCATATAAATACCATATTGTCTATCAATTTCTGAATCAATAATATCCATATTATATAAATCACGATAATATTTTAAACCAGTTGTAGACATTGTACTATCATTAGCAATTTTTTGATTACCTAATGTTTCAATAATATCATCTTTAATATCTTCTAAAGCATCTTTTTCTTTGGAAGCATTACGATAAATAACATGATAACCAAGTTCTGTCGTAATTACTTCTTTAGAATATTCACCATTTTGTAATTTGTAGACAGCATCTAGTAATTCATCATATTCTTCATCTAAATCATTATAATTAACATATCCTAAATTACCATCTTTTTCTTTACTAGCTTCATCATCAGAATGTTCTTTAACTAAACTTTTAAATGTTTCTAATTTATTTTCAGCTTCATCTAATTGTTTAATAATATCTTTAGCTAAATTTTTAGCTTCCTCTTCTTTTGCGGCTTTTTCATCACTTGTCATACTATCCGTAACATCAGGTGTAATTAATATTTGATAAATTTCGACATCTTCTTTAGCATCTTGGTCATAGTATTTTTGAATTTCTTCATCTGTTACAAGTGATTTAGCATATTCCGTAACAGCATGGGATTGCATAAAACTTAAATATAGACTAGCTTGATAAGCTTCGATAGTTTGAAAACTAGTATATTTTTTAATATCATTTAATAAATCTTCTTCTGTATCATAAGATTCTCTTAAAGCATCAAGATAATATTCAGCATTTTGTTGTGCTGTTTCAATGTAATCAGCAAATTCCTGTTCTAAGATATATTTATCAATTAAATTAACTGTTGCATCTAAACCATAGCTATCTTTAAGTTCCTTATATAAATCTTCAGCACTAAGCATAAATTCTTTATCATCTTTTTTAAAAGTGACAACTGCTTCTTTACCATCCTGTAATTTTGGAATTTTACCACATCCACATAACGCTAATAAACAAACCATAACTAATATAATTTTCTTCTTCATAATTCCTCCCAACAACAATATTATAACAGACGAATAAAGTAAAGAAAAGAGAAATCTATTAAATTAAGCACTCACACTTAAAAAGTTTAACCATAAATTATAAATGAAAAGACATAAAGGAGGAGTGAACTATGAACTGCGGAAATAACGGTATAGGTGCTGCTATTATATTAGTATTATTTATTTTACTTATTATAATTGTAGGAGCATATATTTAAATTTAAGATAAAGGAGGTATATTATGGCTTGTTCAAAGTGTAATAATACTAATGTTTGTCAAAATAATAACACCAATAATTATAATTACTTTTTTATAGTTTTAATATTATATATATTACTTGCAATCATAATTGGTGGAAGTATTATTTTTTAAGGAAGCAATTGCTTCTTTTTTTTGACAAATTAAAAATTTATAGTATAATAATGGCAACTTTGAAAAGAAGTGGGGTTAAATAATGATAAAAGAAAGTAAAGTTCAAGAATTATACCGTTTATTAGAGCAAATTGAGAAGTCAATTGAACATAATTTAAAAGATATTAAAGAATTAGAAATAAATAATTTTAATGATGAAGAGAAATATAATACGGCTAAAAAAAGATTAGAAAATCTTTTAGCTTTTGAAAATGCTTACTTTAAGAAATTAAGTGGCAATAAAGATTATTTCATGACTATCATGGATAAAGTTAAACCTAATAATTTTAATGATAATATTTTTTCTTTATTACTATGTTTAGATAGAAGTAAATCTTTATGGAAAATAAGAAGTTATTTAAAAATGTATACTATGTATGTTGATTTTTGTTTTGAAATGGATATTTTAAATGCTAAAGATGAAGAACAAAAACAAAATAGTAGTTTATTAAAGATGAAAAATATTTTTTTCCAAGATTTTTTAGAGGCATCAATTCTGATAATAAGTAAATATACAAATAATTTAGGAAATGATGAATTTTTAAAAAGATTAAAATATAATGTTATATATTTAAATGATAATGTTTTAAATAATTATTTAATAAATAATTTTCAAAATCCAATTATCTTTGGTTATTCTATTCCTTATTTTGCTTCTAAAATTACTACTGATGATATGGAAAAATCTTATTATTATAAATATATTAGTAAAATAAATGTTGATGTTTTAACTCATTTTTTACCTTATATTCATGAACAAGATAGTAAATCAGTTTTAGTTAAAGAAAATTATGAAAGTTTTATTATGGGAACTATTATGGCTAGAACAAGTCTTTTATTTATGGATTATAGTAGTAAATTAGATTTATTAGAACAATATGATGAATTAATCGATTTAGAAAGTGGTCAAGATTACGATATGGCAATGTTAGAACATGCGGAGAATTTAGTTCGAGATAGTCTAACGGATGAAGAATTAATTTTTATTAGTCAAAAGATAGATAAAAAGAAAATGAATTAATAATATGTTAGAAATAATATATTATTTTTTTTTTAAAATAAAAATGATATGCCAAAACATATCATTAAAAATTAATTGGGTAGAGGTGCTATATTGATATTTTCATTATATTTTTTTAATACATTACTAAATTCATTATAAGTATTAGCATAGTTATTTAAATATTTAGCATCCATTTTACTAAAAGGAATAACTAAATAGTCATTTTTACCTTTAGTACTATTATAATAACGATAAGAATAATTTAAATCAGCCCCAATATTATCGATTATGATACTTGTTGTATTTTTTCTTGTATCTACTTTTTTAGTAATATCTAAAGTAGCAAACATTCCGACAACACCAACTTTTCTTACCATCGCTTGTTCAGCCCCCATTTGATTAGAAATAAAATTACCAAAAGAATAGAAAACAACGGTATCATTAATCCATTCCCATGGTTCAATACAATGTGAATGGGTACCAAGTACAATATCAACGCCATTATCAGCTAAAAACTTAGCTTCTTCTCTTTGTTTGGCTGTAGTATCTTGTAAATATTCATTTCCCCAATGCATTGCAACAATAAGAACATCAACTTTATCCCGAACAGCTTCGATATCTTTTTTAACTAATTCTTCATTATAAACATTAACTAAAAAAGGTTCTTTTTTTAATTCAGATGCTCCAAGACCATTAGTTTGCTCAGTATATGATAATAGAGTATAAGTAATTCCATTAGCATCCATAATTTGATAATTTGTTCTTTCTTCTTCACTAGAGGCCATTCCATTAGTTAAAACATTTTCTTGACTTTTCCACCATGAAGCACTCTTTTTAGCACTAGCACTACCTTGGTCCATGGAATGATTAGTAGCAAGAGATACCATATTGAAGCCTGCTTCAATCATACTTTTTCCAAAATCACTAGGAGTATTAAACCGGGGATATCCACCATAAGCTTTATCATCATCAAAAACTGTTTCTTGATTATAATATTTGATATCATAATTAGCAAGTAATTCTTTAGTATAAGTTAACATATCTTTAAAGTCATAAGAGCCATCACTTTGTTTGGCTGCTCCATATATTGGTGTATGCACCAGTCCATCACCTGTTGCAATTAATTTCGCAGTATAAGTTTTAATTGGATTTTCGCCTAAAGGTGGTGCAAGAATTGGCTTTTTATTAGTTACTCCACCTGAATTAAATAGGGTGGTAATACCAATAACCAAAATAAGTATGGTAACAAGTATTAAAACAATAGATAATCTTTTTTTGACTTTTCTTTTAAGCTTTGCCATTATTTAATAACCTCATAAACTTCGGCCACTGATTTTTCGCTCTTTTTATATCCTTTATTAGGAAGAAGATGGAGATGATAATGTTTAATCATTTGACTTTCACCATAATTTACACAAAGAGACAAACTTTTTGCATTAAGTCTTGTCATAATTTGGGTAATATATTTTTTGGCTATTTTATTAATATGAACTAATAAATCATCAGGAATATCCATCAAACTTTCATAATGTTTTTTGGGAATAACAAGCACATGCCCATCAACATCTGGATAAGCATCCATAATAACAATAACCATATCATCTTCATATAGTTTACTTGTAGGAACTTCTCCCTTTATTATTTTACAAAATAAGCATTCTTTCATTATCTACTCACCATTTAGATTATATCAAATCCCCTAATTAAAGTCTATTAATATTAAAAAAGTATTCTTTTTTTTAGACATTTGCATAAATTAAATTAGGGAGTGATTAAATTGGCTAATTTTAGAGAAATTGTTACGAAAGCCGTAATTGGAAAAGCCAAAAAAACAAGTGGTAATAAATTTACGTTAGAAACTGAAGAAAAACCAAATACTGTGTTAGGTTGTTGGGTTATAAATAATAATTTTAATGGGGTTAATAATAATGGTAGTGTTTTAATTTCTGGTGCTTTTGATGTCAATGTTTGGTATTCATATGATAATGATACCAAAACAGCCGTTACAACGAAACGTTTTACTTATAGTGATAAAATGAATGTGCCGCTAAAAAATGATATGGTTTTAGATAATAATTCAGAAATAATTGTTAGAAGTTTAAAACAACCAACAGTAACTAATGTTAAAATTAATAATGGTTTAATTGATTTAGATATTGAAAAAGAATTAGGAGTTGAAATTGTTGGTAATACAAAAGTAAAAATATCAGTTGAAGATAGTGAAGATGATTATGAAGAATTATTAGATGAAGAATTAGATAAACAAATAGATAGTATTGATGAAAATTATTTAGAAACAGAAGAAATCGAAACAAAAGAGGAATAGTCAACAAAAATTGTTGACTTAGATGTGATTTATAAGTTAAAATGTCCTAATTTTAATTTTATATTTACAAGTTAAAATGTCCTGTTAAAAAATAATAA
>CANQIY010000057.1 GCA_947624125.1 uncultured Bacilli bacterium
TTTCTCGGCATAGCAAAAAGTTTAAAAGACTTATTGACCGTGATAAAATTATTGGGCTCTTTCAATTTTATTTAGTGGACATTAAAAGAGACTAGACTTTAGCCCCTTTTTTTGTTATAATGTTTTCAGCGAAGATAACTTTTTAGAAAGAGTGATTAAATTGAGTAAAATTAAGATTTTTGGCTTGGGTGGTCTTGCTGAAAATGGAAAAAATTCTTATGTTGTTGAAATCGATGATGATATTTTTGTATTTGACTGTGGTTTAAAATATGCTAATAGTAATTTATTAGGAATTGATTATATAATTCCTGATTTTAGTTATTTAGTGAAAAATAAAAAGAAAATAAAAGGTATTTTTATTACTCATGGTCATAGTGAAAATATGGGAAGTATTACAGATTTAATGAAGGCATTACCTAATGTTAAAATATACGCTACTAAATTTACTAAGTTTGTTTTAGAAGAATATGGTGTTAATAAAAATATTGTTGAAATTAAACCACATAAAAAATTAATATTTGATAACAATATTTCTATTTTTCCTATTTCAGTTTCCCATAGTATTCCGGATGCTTTAATGTATGTTATTAATTCCAAAGATGGGGCCATATGTTATACAGGTGATTTTGTTATTGACCCAACTATGCTCGGAGCTTATGACATGGATTTAGGAAAAATTGCCTATATTGGTAAACAGGGTGTTTTATGTTTGATGTGTGAATCTAGTTTTTCAGAAAAAAAAGGACATACATCACCTAATCACCGATTAGAAGAATACTTTAAAGATATTATTAAACATAATGAAAAAAGAATAATATTTTCAATTCTTCCATACCATTTATATACAATTAATGATATATTTAATGCTGCTCGTAATACGCATCGTAAAATAATTATTATGGGTAAAAAATTACAAAATGTTGTTAATTTTTCTATCAAAGAAAAGTATTTAGATGTGGAAAATGG
The DNA here is from genome assembly GCA_947624125.1 of uncultured Bacilli bacterium. Taxonomy (GTDB): domain Bacteria; phylum Bacillota_I; class Bacilli_A; order RF39; family UBA660; genus SIG200. Next base: position 967 of record CANQIY010000057.1, read on the forward strand.
TATTATTGGGGATTTATCTAATATTAATGATGATAATGCTATTTTATTAGTAAGTGATGAGAGAGCTAATCCTTATGCTAATATTAGTAAAATATTACATGGTTATGATAAATATATTGATTTAAAAAATAGTGATACAATTGTATTTGCTGAACCTCGTTATGATAGTAATGAAAAAACATTAGTTAAATTAGAAAATGAATTAGCTAAGTTTGGTTGTAATATTATTAATTTACCTAGTGACCATGTTATTTTACATCATCCATCTAGTGAAGATTTAATGTTAATGATAAAACTTATGCAACCTAAATATTATATGCCGGTTAAAGGGGAATACCGTTATATGGTTAATAATGCTAATTTAGCTAATCGACTAGGTATACCTGCTAGTAATATTGTTTTAAAACAAAATGGCGAAATAGTTTTATTTGAAAATGGTAATTTAGTTAATAATAATGCTAAGATAAAAGTTAATGATGTTTTAATTGATGGGTTATCTAATGAAGATGTTGGTGAATTAGTAATTAAAGATAGAGAAATGTTATCTGAAAATGGTATTGTTTTAATAAGTGCAACGATTTCTAAAAAAGATAAAGTAATGCTTGTTGGACCTGAAGTTACTACAAGAGGGTTTATATATGTTAAAGATTCAAAAGATTTAATTTTAGAAATTAAAAATATATGTGAAGATATTATTAATCATAATATAACTCCTAATTTTGTTGATTATAATAAAATAAAAGTAGAAATAAGAGAAAAATTAAGTAATTATTTATATGAAGAAACCGAATGTAAACCAATGATTATCGCGGTTGTTCAAGAAGTATAACAATTAAAAAATTGCCTATAATAACTTTAGGTGAGAAAATGAAAAAGAAGAAAAATGAAAATATTGAATTCTTAAATTATATTTATAAGAATGCAGAAATGGGTGTTATAGGTATTGATGATGTTATTACTAAAGTTGATGATGAAAAGTTTATTAAATTATTAAAAATTCAAAGAGAAGAATATAAAACTTGTGAGAATGAAGCTCTTAATATTTTGAAAAAGTATGGTCAAAGTAATGAAAGTGTTGGCACAATGGCTAAAGTTAGTTCAAAAGTTATGGCGGAGATGGAATTATTAAAAGATAATAGTGTTAATACGGTGGCTAAGATGATGATGGAAGGAACTAATAAAGGAATTATTGAAATTACTGAAAAGATTAATGCTTATGACAGTAATGATGCAGAAGTAGTTGTTTTAGCTGGCAAATTAAAAGCAACTTTAGAAAAAAATATTGATGATTTAAAAAAATATTTATAAAATTTAACCAATAGTACGATATTTTATTGACATTTAGCCATAAATTATATTATACTATTGGAGTAATGCCCGATTAGCTCAGTCGGTAGAGCGCACGGCTGTTAACCGTTAGGTCGTAGGTTCGAGTCCTACATCGGGCGCCATTTAGAATAGTAAGAGTACCAGTTAGGTACTCTTTTTCTATAAATGTTAAAAATAAATTCTTATTTGCAAAAAACAGTAAAATTGCAAAGTTTTGCAAATGCACTAGCAAAACTTTATTTAAATTTTTTATTTTTTTTAATATTTTATAAAGTAAATTATAACAATTTTTTAACACCAAAGAAAAATAGCAAAATTGACTTTTAATTTAGCATGATTTATACTAAATATAACTAATAAAATTATAGGGTGATAAATTGAAAAAATTAAAATTTAATGATATTTTTTATATTTTTATTATTTGTAGTGTTTTAGGTTGGGTAATTGAAGGAATTTGGACTTTAGTAAAAAAAGGGGTTTTAATTAACCATTCAGCTTTAGTTATCGGTCCTTTTAATTTAATATATGGAGTAAGTGCTGTTTTACTTTCTTTAGTATTATGTGATGCCAAAAATAAACCAGCCTGGCAAATATTCTTAATTAGTTTAGTAAGTTGTACTGTTGTTGAATATTTCATGAGTGTCTTTACAGAAATGTATTTAGGTTTTAAAACTTGGGATTATTCTAAGAAATTTTTAAATATTAATGGGCGTGTTTCCTTAATGTATTCTTTATTTTGGGGAATATTAGGTTTATTATGGGTCAAATATTTTTATCCTTTTATAATGAAAATAATAAGAAAAATTGAAGCTCAAACTGGTTATATTTTAATTGGTATAATAATTATCTTTTTGCTAATTGATACCATTATTACTTTTAGCGCTATTGAAAGAGCTAAATTATGTGATAAAGGTTTACCACCCCAAAATAATTATGAAAAATTTTTAGATAAACATTTTAATAGTTCTTATCTTCGAAATATGTTTAATAATAATTGGTTAAATTAAAAAGGAAGTTTTAAATGCTTCCTTTTAATAATTTATTAGCAGTTCTTATTCTTGCTTTACCTACTGTTTCTAGGTCATAAGAATAATTTTCAGGTACAATTTCTTTGATATTAAAAATTTCTTTTAAATAATTAACCATGTTTATATATTCTTTTATAGCTTCTTCATAATTTTTGTCTTTAATTAGTTTAAAACATGGTAATAAGAAATTTTTTAATAAATTAAGACTTAAAGAATAATTATCTTTGGCATTATATATTTTTTGACTAATAATTGGTCCGATATAATCATATTCAATTAAAAGTGGTAAATAATTGATATTAAGTTTTAAATATTTATCCCGAAAATTGCGAAGAGTTGTAAGTAATTCACAATTATCGTCATATCCTAAAATATTACATATAATAGTGGTAATATAACAACCAGCTGGAGTATAAGTACCTGTTTTAATTCCTTTGCTTGGGTCATTAATATAATTGTAACAAGATATGTCTGTAAGTTCAAAATAATTACCTCTTTTTTTACAATAATAACGATTTTTAGAAGTATAACGTTCTTTATTACTTGTATCTAACCAAGCACAAGTTCCACAATAATTCGCCATTAAAATTCCCCCTTAACAAGTTAAAAGATATTATAAACTATTTTTATTTTTTGTCAAGTATGGTATACTTAAGCTTAAAGAGGAGAAATGTTATGGATAGTGATTTTTTGTCTTTAATTGATGTTTATGGTGAAGATTTAACCAAAAAAGAATATATTACTAATCCGGCCATTGCCAGAGATGAAGAAATAAAGCAATGTATTTTAACCCTTTTGACACCGGAAAAAAGTGCGCTTTTAGTTGGTAAAGCAGGAATTGGTAAAACCGCAATTGTCGAAGGACTTGCCTATCATATTCAAAAAAATCTTGTTCCCGATGCCTTAAAGGGTTGGACTATTATAAAAATGAATGTTTCAAGTTTAATTGGAACAACTAATAATGAAATCGATAGTCATAGTAAATTAGATGTTATCGTAAGAGAAATAGCAGCTAGGGAAAAAACAATTCTTTTTATCGATGAAACACATCTTTTAGTAAGTCGAAGTGGGGGAGCTGATTTTGCCAATTTGTTAAAACCTAGCTTAGATAGAGGGCTTATCAAAATGATAGGAGCTACAACCCAAGAAGAATATGAAAATTATATTTTAAGAGACCGGGCTTTTTTAAGGAGATTTCAAAAAATTGAAGTTTTAGAAACCGATAAAGAGAATACTATTAAAATCTTAATGGGAACAATTCCTAAGTTGGAAAAACAAATTGGGGTTAAACTTAATTATCAACCATTTGAAATTGAAAAATTTATGCGTTTTATTGTTGAAATGACTGATGAGTATAAAAGAATTTATGAAATTGCTAGTCGTTATCCAGATATTTGTTTAACTATTGTGGCTAATGCTTTCACTTATTGTTTGTACGATAATGAAAAAATTGTCACAACAAAACATTTTTATAAGGCAATATGCAATACGAAAAGCGTTTATGAAGATGTAAAAGTAAAGGAAAAAGAACGTTTTAAACAAGAATTTGCTGATTATATTACAAGAGAAAACGTGAATTTAGCTGACATAGGTTAAAAAATTAATCTTTTTGTTGCATTTTTACTATTTTTTTGCTATCATGTTAGGTGGGTTCTGGTGGAATTGGTGAAGTGGTTAACACGCCGGATTGTGGCTCCGGTATGCAAGAGTTCGATCCTCTTATTCCACCCCATTGGGAATTTTGCTCGAAATTTTCGAGTTAAGATAAAAAACTAATCTAGAAATGGATTAGTTTTTTTGTAATTAAAACTATCTACTTAAAAAAATGAAAAAGTGGTAATATTCTTAAGAAAGAACAATTGCAAAAAGAAATTAAATTTATATGCTATTTTGCTAATACAAAATCTAGAGGATAGTATTAGACATATTGATAAAACTAACTTAATTTATATTGAGTCACATAGAATATTAATTAATAATACTACATACTTGCTTTTAATTACTTTAATGAAATAGTTATTGAAAACTTATCTAATAAGGTAATTGACAAATTTTAAAAAAAGATATTATATAAAGTCAATGAAAAAGGTATCTCTCTAGAAATGAAAGGAGAATTATATGCATTATAAACATAGTGTTCATTATTTTGAGAAGTCAGTAGTATTAGACTTTATTAAATACTATTGGCTTTTTTTGTGAAAGGAGTTAAAAGATTATTAATGAAAAAAAGTAGTAGATTTTTATAAAATTAGAAGAAGACAAATTATCAAGATAATAAAGATAAAGAAAGTTGGTGATAAATATGCTTACAATAAATTGGAAGCATATATATGAATTTAATTTAAATGGTAGTAAACAATGGATTTTAATTTTGTATGATATATCACAAAATCATTATGTTGGGGTACCTGTTTATAATGAAGAAAAAGAAAACAATATTTATCTAATTCTATTAACAAATATATAGTATTAGATGAGATAGCTGATTATAATCGTTCCAATATTAAAAAATGTGTTTATATTAAAGGTAAACCTATTAAAATACCCAATAAAGAATTTGATGATATTTTATTGAAATCTAAAATTAGTTTCTTAAATTATGTGAAAGATAATACCAGTAATAATCCAGATGGTGTATCATATAATAAATGGTGTAAAGATAAATTAAAATTAATAAATAAGAATACTAATGATACTATTAGTTTAAAAGTAGGAGCGATTTATTGGGTGGATTTAGGATATAATATTGGCAGTGAATTAAGAAAATTAAGACCAGTAATATTATGGAGAAGTTCATCAAATAAAAAAATGTGGACTGTTATACCACTTACTTCGAAACATAAAGGTGATAATTATTATTTCCACTATGATTTATTAGATAAAAAATTAGGAACTGCAAGATTAGAAAATTTAATCAATATTAGTTCTAATAGAATTAGAGAACCATACTATATAAATAACAAGATAGCAACTATTACTAAAAAAGATAATGATGTAATATTGAAAATAATAAAGAAGTATTATGCTTTTGAAGAAATAAAAGAAACAAATAAAACTATTAGAAATTATAATAGAACTAAAGAAAATCGTGAAAAAGTGTTGACTTAAAAAACTAAAATGATATAATGAAAGTACTTTAGATTGTTGCAGGTGTATTTATACACTTGGTAGAAGTTTTTCAAAAGGAAGA
>CANQIY010000058.1 GCA_947624125.1 uncultured Bacilli bacterium
TAATCCTATCTTAGCATTTATTTCGTGAGGAAGCAATGTTTCACTCCATTTTTCGGTATGTCTTATATAATAATATTTGATTCCCGGTCTACTACCAGCAGTTGTTGTATATGGTATTGCTTGTTGTCCTTTATAAGTTTCGCCTTCTACAGCTTTTTCATCCCACTCTGCTTCTTTTTGACCACTTTCTATTTTATATACTTCAACTCCCGTTTGCCCTGCACCAGTAATTTCAGCACGATTATTCATAGTACCAAATAACCATTTATTATTGTCTATTTTATCTTCCCATCCTTCTGGGACTAATTCTGTATTTTTTAAAAATGTTGTATGATTTATATGGTCAAAAACTATCGATTCACTCCAATGTTTACTAGTCTCACCATCAGACCACCAGCTATCTGCTTCTTCTAAAGCTTCCTTTTTGATTACTTTTATTCTTCCACTTTCTTCTATTCCTATTATTCTATACATATATTTATCTTGATTTTTCAAACATTCATCTTTGTCATTTGTTCCAAAACATATATAATTTTCGATATTATCACTTTGTTGTCCTTGATATCGATACATTCCTGTCCATTCTTCATTATTACTTGTAGTAGTTGTATTTAATCCTTTTGAGGCAAACTCTATTAATCCTTTTGGCTCTCCTTCATATGTTACATCTTCTATAACAAATGGGTCTTCTTCTGTTCCGCTTCCTTCTTTTAACATATTATTTGATTTTAGATAAAAGACTGGTCTAACAGATATTGAACTCGATAATGTCTTTAAGTCAGGAGAACCTGCGTTAATCACATCGTGCCCATAGAATTTCTGCCATAAACGATTCCAGCCATAACGCGACATAGTCCATTCATCTTGAGAAGGTGGGTTATTATCATTTTTAGATAAATGCATCCATCCCGTATCACAAAGTCCACTATATTTTCCTTCTTCCAGTTGACAATTTGCTGTATTACTTACTGATAAATAATAATCACTTATATTCATTAATCCGATTTTAGCATCTACTTCATGTGGAAGTAATGTTTCATTCCATTTTTCACTATGTGCTATATAATATGTTGTTATTCCAGAGGTACTTCCACTAGTTGGTGTATATGCTTTAGCTTTTACTCCCTTGTATTCTTCATTTTCATCTTTCGCTTTTTCATTCCATGATGCTTCTTTTTGACCACTTTCTATTTTATATACTCCTACTCCGTTTTGCCTTGCACCATTTGTATTATTACTTAGCATACTACCAAATAGCCAATTATTATTGTCTATTTTATCTTCCCATCCTTTTGGAACTAAGTCTGTATTTTTTAAAAATGTTGTATTATTTATATGTTCAAAAATTAACGATTCACTCCATTGTTTACTTGTTACATCATCCATCCACCATTGTTCTGTTTCTTCTAAAGCTTCTTTTTTGATTACTTTTATTCTTCCATTTTCTTCTATTCCAATTATTCGATACATATATTTATCTTGATTTTTTAAACATTCATCTTGGTCATTTGTTCCAAAACATATATAGTTATCTACACCATCTTCTTGTTGTCCCTGAAAACGATACATCCCAGTCCAGTCTTCACTATTACTTGTTGTTTCTAAATTTAAACCTTTTGGTACTTTTCCTATGATTTCTAAACCTGCTCCTTTATCAAAATATAAATAACAATTTAAACTATCACTTGTATCTACTGTAGCTATACCTGTTTCATTATTATAATCTAATACTCCACTTACTATATTACCATCTATTCCTGTACAATTTGATTTTATATAATTATATTTATATCCTTTAGGAAATTCTTTACTTTCACTTTCTTCATAATTACCATCACTTTGTTCTACATAAATTGCAAATGAATTATTGGTATCTCTTATATCAAGTTTTACTTCATCTAATTTATTTTTCTCTTGTCTATTTATAGCAATAACCATAATAGTACCACTAAAAATTATTAATATTAAACATATAAAAATTAATCTTTTCTTTTTTATCTTCATCATAAAACCCTTTTCTATTAATAATATGGATTAACAAGAAAAAAATAATGTATTTAATCTCCATAATATACGCATTACGTATTTTATAATTAAATTATATACGTTACACGCATAAAAGTCAATATTCAGTTAACGTATAAAATATTATAAAAATGGTGATAAATTATGTATATGATGAGATTAAAAGAAATACGTGAAGATAAAGATATTAGACAATGTGATGTAGCTAAATTTTTAAAAGTAACTCAAGCTCAGTATTGCCGTTATGAAAACGGACTTAATGCTATTCCGGTTGATAAATTAGAAAAATTGGCTAACTATTATAAAACTAGTACTGATTATTTATTATATCGAACGGATGAGCGTAAACCTTATCCAAAATCAATAATTAATGAAAAAAGACAAAAAGAAAAAGAACATATTTATTCCTAACTTATGTTCTTTTTTAATTCATTGCTCTTTTAAACATTTTTTCTAAATCATAAATACTAAATTTAATAATCGTTGGTCTTCCATGGGGACAATTATATGGATTATCACACTTAACTAAATTGTTAAGTAACCCTTCTATTTCTAACATTGAAATATGTTCATTAGCTTTAATAGCCATCTTACAAGCAAGTGTAATAGCAATATTTTCTCTAAATTTAATAACGTCAAATTCGCCATGTAAATTAATTATTAAATCGATTATTTTTCTTATTGATTCTTCTTCATAACCAGTTTTAAGCCAAGTAGGATGACTTTTAACAATAATTGTATTAATTCCAAATTCTTCCCATTTAAAGCCAATATTTGTAAATTTATCTTGATTATTTAAAAATTCAATATATTCACTTTGGGATAATTCTATTTTAATAGGTATTAACATATCCGTAATATGAACATGTTCCTCTTTTAAATTATTTAAATAATTTTCATAATTAACTCTTTCTTGAGCAGCATGTTGGTCAAGTAAATATATTCCTTCTTCATTTTCACACACAATATAAGTTCCTAAACATAAACCAACCGGATATAAAACTAAACTTTTAAATTCTGCATTCTTAACCGGTTCATCAACACTGCCAAAATCAAAAGTTTTTTGCTCACCATTTATATCTTCATAATTATTTATATTAACAACATTATCACTTTCTGAAATAACTTCTTCATCATCACCTTTTTCTTTTGTTTTTATAGCATCAGGAATTAATAAATTATGATATAAAGTTTCTTTTATTGTTTCATATAATAAATCATATAATAAATCCATTTTACTAATTTTAACATCTTGTTTTGTTGGATGAATATTTACATCAACTAAAGTTGGGTCAACTTCGATATTAATAACTACAACAGGATATTTACCATCCGGTTTATAAGTATAATAAGCATCATTTATTGCCCGATTAATATCATTATTACGAACTACTCTTCCATTTATAAATGTTATCATATGACTTCTTGTTGTTCTTAATATCTCCGGTTTAGAAATATAACCACTTATTTCAAAATCATCATTTAAAGCTTTTATTTCTAACATTTTACTTGACACTACAATACCATATATTTCATGAATTGTCTTAAGTAAATTATTACTTCCACTTGTTTTAACTAAAACATTATCATTATTCGTTAAAGTAAAAGATATATTTGGTTTAGCTAAAGCTAATTTTTCAATAAAACTACAAATATTAGCTAATTCCGTTTGTTCACTTTTTAAATATTTAAGACGAGCTGGCGTATTATAAAATAAATTGCTAACCACAATTCTTGTTCCTATTCGTCCATTACTTAAATCTTTACTTAATACTTCGCCCCCTTTTATATGAATTTTTGTCCCTACTTCTTTTTGACATGTCTCCATTACTACTTCAGCTACCGAAGCAATTGAAGGAAGGGCTTCACCCCTAAAGCCTAAAGTATTAATAAAATATAAATCATCATCTTTATATATTTTACTCGTCGCATGTCTTTGAAAAGCTAAAATGGCATCTTCACTATCCATCCCGATGCCATCATCGATAACTTCGATTTCTTCTAATCCCCCTTTTTTTAAATTAACTTTAATATTACAAGCCTTTGCATCAATTGCATTTTCAACTAATTCTTTAACAATCGATGCACATTTTTCTATAACTTCGCCCGCTGCAATTTTATTAGCTAAAAGCTCATTCATTACTTTTATAACACTCATTACTACCACCTATATAAATTAAATAATTGCTTTCCTTACTAAAACATCTTCACTAAAAGAAAAATACCCTCCATGTTTTACAAAAATAAAACCACTTTTTAATAAAATCTCACTATTATCCGGTATATTTTTCTGATATTTTAAATAAATATCTTCTCTTTTACTTAACACTTTACTTTTATCACTTATAAATAAAGTAATATTTCCATTTCCTTTTATTTTTAGCCCATCAATATTTAAAACAAAATCTTCTTTTAACTGTTTTGTTACATTAATTATTTTATTATACTCTAAATAATTAACATTAAATCCCGGGCTATCATAAATAATTAAGTCATCTTTTTTAAGTTTAATAAAATCTAGTGTTGTATTTTCATATTTACTAGTAGTAAGTGATGTATTAAATAAACGATTTATAATGGTACTTTTTCCTACTCCCGTGGGACCACAAAACAAAACTTTTCTAAAACTTTCAATAATATTTTTTAATCTTTCTAAATACCAATTATTTTTTGCACTAATAAAGAAGACTTCTTCGATTTGATAATTATTTTTGATATTCTTTTCTATTTTCTCTAATTTTAAATTATTAGGTATTAATTCACATTTATTAATAATTAAGATTTTTTTATTATTTATTTTCTTATATATATTTAATACTTCTTCCGTTAAATTTAAAAAATCAGTGACAAAAATAGTGAAAAAATTAAATTTATTAATTTTTTCGATTATTTTTTCATTAGTCATATTTGTAACTTTTTTCTCTTCATTATAGAAAATTGTTCTAAAACAACGTTCACAATATTTATTATCTAACTTATTTGTATAACCTAGTGCTAATTTATCTTCATTTTGTAATTTAATTCCACAACCAATACATCTATTCATAATATTTTCCTCTTGTAAATATTTCTTTTTTTTCTAGTTTTTTAATTATATAATTATCAATTTTCTCAATAATTTTATCCGGAAAGTTTTCTGCTTCACTAATACTATTTACAAGTACTGTTGTAAAATTCATGCGATTACCGCCAAAAATATCAGTAAACAAAGAATTGCCTACCATAGCTATTTCCGTATCTTGATACCCAAACATTCGCATTATTTTTTTAAATTTCTTTTTTAAAGGTTTACATGCCCGAAAAGATGAATCGATATTTAATTTTTCTTTAAAAGGCCGAATTCGGTTTTTATCACTATTCGATATAATAATTAATTTAAATTCTTTACCTAATTTATACATAAACTCTTGTAATTTATTGGAAGGATAATCGACATCTAAACTGGCTAAAGTGTTATTTAAATCAAAAAGAATACATTTAATCCCTCTTTTTTTTAAAAGAGCATAATTAATTTTATAAATACTTTGCGCATACATATCGGGTACAAAACAATCCATATAATCCCTCTTTCCAATTCCCTTTTAATTATATCATAGAGCCAAAAAAAGTAATAGAAATAATCTATTACATTTATTTAATTTCTTTTAAATTTTAAAATAAACTTAATTGAGCTGACTCAGGCATCCCGTTAAAACAACCTAAATTCTTTAATTTTTCCATTGTTGTTTGATTTACTTTACCTCTTTCTTGAAAATCTTCAACACAATAAAATTCTTTTTTATCTCTTTCTTCAACAATTTGATTAGCAACAGCTTCACCTAAACCATCAAGTGTACAAAATGGCGAAATTAAAGTTTTACCATCACTATCAATAATATAATTTTTAGCAAGACTTCTTTTGATATCGATATTACCAAATTTAAAACCACGGGCAGTTGCCTCTAGGGCTAAATGAAGTGTTTCTAAAAGCGATGTTTCTTTAGATGTTGCTTCATAACCTTTACCTATGATATCATTAATTCTTGCTTTGATAGCATCATATCCTTTAATCATCGTTTCTAATTCAAAATCATCAAAACGCGTTGAAAAATAGGAAGCATAATATTGGGCTGGATAATGCACTTTAAAATAAGCAATTCGAAAAGCACTCATAACATATGCCGCCGCATGGGCTTTTGGGAACATGTATTTGATTTTTGAGCAAGATTCGATATACCAGTCTGGAATATCAGCCTCTTCCATCGTTTTTTTCATCTCGGCCCAACCGGCTGGGTCTTTACTAGCTTTACCTTTTCTTACAAATTCCATAATTTTAAAGGCTTTTAAAGGTTCCATTCCACATTGAATTAAATAAACCATGATGTCATCCCGACAACCTATAACTTCTTTAAAAGGGACAATTCCTTTTCTTATTAATTCTTG
>CANQIY010000059.1 GCA_947624125.1 uncultured Bacilli bacterium
GGCTGAAGAGGCGCCCCTGCTAAGGGTGTAGGATGGGTAACTGTCGCGAGAGTTCAAATCTCTCCTGCTCCGCCATATTGCAATTTAACCCCTGTTTTATGGGGTTTTATTATGCAATATATTTTTCAAACACACTACGAAACACACTTTTATACATTGTTTATTAAAATTGCCATTTCTACTAGTTCATTTTTATATAAATGAATGTTATTCTTTCATTATATTTTTAATAAATTTATTAACTTTAATTATAATCAAATTAATATGTGAAATATCTAAAGTGACATTATAAGATTTAATTAATCTTTGAGTTGATATCGTTCTTATTTGGTCTAATAATGCTATCGAATCGGTTTTATCAATATAAATTAAATTTTGATATTTTAACTCATTATGATTACGACTATTAAATGCTTCTATATTTTTAAAATGTTTTTCTTTTGGGCTAGTAAGAGGTATACAGAACACCATATTCTTTACCTTAGGAATGGTAAATATTATGCCTAAATGTATATTATTTATTTCTGAACCTCTATTCCCTTTAAAGTCTATATAATATATTTCTCCATTTTTCATTAAATTACCCCCTAACAATTGAAAAAGGAACCCTAATAATAGAGTTCCTTAAACATTGAATAGACTAATATGTTCCTCGAAGTTTCTCTTCACAATGCTATTCTTGATGTTATAATCAGACTGACTAATATGTTCCTCGAACAAAGTTCTTCACAACGCAGTCAATTACAACTTGTGATAATATACTACCACAAATTTGATAGAAAATCAATAATTTTGATTTTCCTAACTCTATTATATGCAATTTTAATTAAAATATATATATTTAAATACCTATACTATCGTACTTATGTTTATTTGTTTTTTTAATGGACATTTTCTGTGTTTGATTTGTATAATTTATATCCATTTTCATCACTTATTTCTTATTGCACCTTTATAACACTTTCCATAAAAAAGTAAGGTTTGTAAGCTTATATATTAGGTACAATAAGCAACCTTACCTTTTCTATTATATTATATTTTTTTCTTTTTATAAAGACTATTTTCAAACTTTTTGTTTGTCAACAGACAGATAGGCTTAAATCCTCTATTTATTGAATAAATTACTATGACTACCAGTTGCAAAAAGCAATAATAATAACTCGTCATTTTCTTTATACTAAGTTATATATACTATACACTTAAATATTTTTAGAATATAAAATATTAAAGGAGTATATTATGACCAAAAATAGTTTAAAAAGTGTTGTAACTTTTATTGTAATCGGGGCATTAACCTTATCATTTCTTTTTGTAGTTATTATGTATTGTGATGAAAGAATAGCAAACCATATCGTTTCGACCTTTTTAACCATCGCAACCTCTATTATTGGGTTTTATATTGGCTATCAAAATAATAAAAATACAAGTAATAAAGATTCAGAAACCGTAAAAGTTGACAAAGAATTGTAAATATAACATTGTTTGACATGTTTTACCTATTTGGATTTTCTATAGTTTGACTTAACTAAAATAATATATTATAATCAAAATAGAAAGTAGAAGATAACGATGAAAGATAAAAAAGTATTAATAACAACAATAGGAATATTATTAGTTTTAATAGGAAGTATATTTTTCATTAAAAATAGAGCATTAAATACTGAAGAAAATATAACTCTTACGGAAGATACCTTATTAGCTTTTTATATAAAACAAGAAGATGGCACTTATAAAGAAACACCTCCCAATGGTAATAAATGGCCAGACGGAAATTATCGTTTAAATTATGCTTTATCAGGATGTGTTGATAGTAGTGGTGAAAAAATTCCTCAATCATTTTCATATGCCTCAAAGGATAGAAAAATAGTATTTACAACTAATCGCGCAACTTTTTGTTATTTATATTTTGATGAAGATAATGAAGCTCCAGCCATTAAGAGCTTTGATATTGATAAAGATTATACCAATAGCCTTACTAATTCCTTTTACTTAGATTGGGAAGATGATGATGTAGCTAGTTATTGCATAACAACAAATACAACAACAGAAGGATGTGATTGGCAACCAGTTGTAAGTGGCCAACAAAGTATAACAGCATCATTTACCTTAGAAGATAATGAAGCTCCGAGTACATGGAATGCTTTTATAAAAGATAGCGCTGATAATGAATCGGAGTTACGAAGTGATAATATAGTTTATGACAAAACGCCACCTACATTTGATATTAGTAAAGGTGGAGGAAGCTATTATGACTTAACTGTTAAAGTTTCCAATGAAAAAGATAATTTAAGTGGAGTAGATTATACTAAAATTTATTATAAACGAGATAATAATGCTTGGGAAATAGATAATAAATTAACACATCAATTTAATAATTTATCTCAATCAACTACGTACAAATTTTATGTTAAATTATGTGATAAGGCTGGTAACTGTTCATCTGATGATAAGTATGCATCATTAACAACTAATAGAAAAAGTTTAAGACCTAGTCTTGGTGGTGAGGAATATTGTTGCGTTGGTATTGGTGCTGGGGGAGATAATTGCATAGGATGGATATTTTGTGATTAGCTTTTATTAGAATTTAATTGACTAAAATTAAAAAAAGTAATAAAATAAAACTATATTAATTTTCTATGGAAAGACGAGTAATTAATAAGAAATATTTAAAAGAGAAGACGGTTGGTGGAAAAGTCTAAATAACTTAATAAATGAAGACACTTTCAAAATTAGAAACGCTTAGAAAGCGATAAATAATAAAGACCTAGAAATAAGGTGGTACCGCTGGGGATTATTCCTCGCCCTTATGTTTCTAGGTTTTTCTTTTGAATATTAGAAAAGGAAGGTAAAAAATGATAACAAAACCAAAAGGAACAATGGATTTAGTAGGAAAGGATGCTTTATTATATACATATATTTCACATGTAGTAAGTAATATGATGACTAGTTATAATTATGAATTAATAAGAACACCTTTATTTGAAAATAGTGAATTATTTCATCGGAGTGTGGGAAAATCAAGCGATATTGTTCGGAAAGAAACATATGATTTTCAAGATAAAGGGGAACGTAATTTAACTTTAAGACCTGAAGGAACCGCGGGAATAGTTCGAAGTTTTATTGAAAATAAAATGTATGCTAGTCCGGATACGAAAAAATTTTATTATAATGGTACAATGTATCGTTATGAAAGACCTCAAACAGGAAGAATGCGAGAATTTACCCAATTTGGGGTAGAGGTATTAGGTAGTAATGACCCCATCATTGATGCCGAAGTTATTAGTTTACAATACCGAATCTTAGAAGAATTACATATTAGTGATTTACAAGTAAATATTAATTCTTTAGGTGATGAAGAATCACGCCTTAAATATCGGGAAGCTTTAGTTAAATATTTAGAGCCGCATAAAGATGAACTTTGTCCTGACTGTCAAGAAAGACTTAAAATTAATCCACTAAGATGTCTTGACTGTAAAATTGATGGAGAAAAAGATGTTATTAAAAAGGCTCCGAAAACAATTGATTATTTAAATGAAGATAGTAAAAAAAGATTTAATAAAGTTTTAGAATATTTAGATTTATTAGAGGTCGATTATGAAGTTAATCCATCTATTGTAAGAGGTCTTGATTATTATGACCATACTGTTTTTGAAATTGTTTCTCTAAGTAATGTTAGTAATGAACACAGTGTTCTAGGAGCAGGTGGTCGATATAATAAACTTATTAAAGAATTAGATGGTCCGGATAGTTATGGCATTGGTTTTGCTTGTGGAGTAGAAAGAATTATTGAAATATTAAAAACAATTGATTTATATAATAATTTAGAACCGCAAATTGACTGTTTTGTAATGTATGTATCTGAAGAAGAAAAACTTCATGCTTTAACAATAACCCAAAATTTACGTTTAAATGGTGTTATATGTGAAACAGATAGTCAAAATAAAGGTTTAAAAGGTCAATTTAAGGAAGCCGATAGATTAAATAGTAAATATTTAATTATCTTAAATAATGAAGATTTAAAAAAGGGATTAGTTAATGTTAAAGATAATGCAACCAAAGAAGAAGAAAAAATAGATATTGATGAAATAGTAGAATACATCATTGGTAATTTGTAAGGAGAAAAGATTATGGAAAATATATATCGAAATTGTTATTGTGGTGAAGTATCCAAAAAAGATATTGGGAAAAAAATAAAGGTAGCAGGTTGGATTAATTCCATCCGTAATTTAGGAAGTCTTGTCTTTATGACTCTTCGTGATGAAACAGGTTTAGTGCAAATAATTAGTGAAGATACCGACCTTTTTACAGATGTAACAAGAGAAAGTACAGCATCTATTACGGGAATTGTTAGACAAAGAAGTGATATTAATCCGAACATGAAAACGGGGAAAATCGAAATAGTTTTAGAAAAAATTGAAATTCTTGGCAAATGTCAAAATGTTTTACCATTTGAAATTAATCGTAGTAAAGATGCTAGCGAAGAAGCACGTCTTAAGTATCGTTATTTAGATTTAAGAAATCCACTTGTTCATGATAAAATCTTATTAAGAGTTAAAGTCATTGATTTTTTACGTAAACTAATGAAAGAAGAAAATTTTACCGAAATATCAACCCCCATAATTACGGCAAGTAGTCCGGAAGGAGCAAGAGACTTTGTTATTCCCTCAAGAAATTACAAAGGAAAATTTTATGCTCTTCCTCAAGCTCCCCAAATATATAAACAATTGTTAATGGTTTCTGGTTTTAATCGTTATTTTCAAATTGCGCCATGTTTTCGTGATGAAGACTGCCGAGCTGATAGAACACTTGAATTCTATCAACTCGATTTAGAAATGAGTTTTGCCACAGAAGAAGATGTCTATGCTATTGGCGAAAAAATATTTTATGAGACATTTAAGGAATTTTCCAATAAAAAAATTTCTCCTCTACCATTTAGAAGAATTCCTTATAAAGAAGCTATTTCGAAATATGGTAGTGATAAACCAGATTTACGTAATCCTTTAATTATTGAAGATATAAGTGCTATTTTTAAAGAAAGTGAATTTAATGGTTTTAGAGGTAAAGTAGTAAAAGCTATCAAAGTAAATAATTGTGATAAACCTAATTCATGGTATAAAAAATTAGAAGAATTTATTAAAGAAAAAGGAGCTTTTGGCTTAAGTTATCTTAAAGTAAGTGAAGAAGGAATAAAATCAACAATTACGAAATTCTTAAAGGAAAAGGAAATCGAAGCTTTACAAAAAGAGTTAAATTTAAAAAATAATGATGTTGTCTTTATTATTGCGGGAGATAAAAATATTTATAAACAAGCAGGAATTCTTCGTAATAAATTAGGAGAAGAGTTAGAACTTATCGATAAAAATAGTTTTGAATTCTGTATTGTTAATGATTTTCCTATGTATGAATACAATGAAGATGAGAAAAAATGGGATTTTGGTCATAATCCATTTAGTATGCCTAAAGGAGGACTTAAAGCCCTTAATGAAGATGACATTGAAAGTATTGTAGCTTATCAATATGATTTTGTTTGTAATGGTAATGAGATGGCATCCGGTGCTGTTCGTAATCATGATTTAGATGTAATGAAGAAAGCATTTAGTATTGCTGGTTATGATGAAGAAGTAGTTAAAAATAAATTTAGAAGTTTATATACAGCATTCTCATTCGGAGCTCCTCCTCATGCTGGAATGGCTCCGGGTATAGACCGTATTATTATGCTTTTAACTGATGAAGAAAATTTACGAGAAGTTCAAGTCTTTCCACCTAATGTATCAGGCATCGATTTACTTATGGGAAGTCCTTCATTGTTAGATGAAAAACAATTAAGAGAATTACATATAAAAATTAGAGATTAAAGGAGAAAAAAGAAATGGATTTAAGAGATATATTTTTAGATACCGAAAAATATTTAGAAAAGGAAGTAACTATTAGTGGTTGGATTAGAAACCATCGTGATGGTAAAAATATAGGTTTTATTGATTTTTCAGATGGAACACATCAAAATCATTTACAAGTTGTCTATGATGATACTTTAGAAAATTTTACGCAAATTACCAAATTATTAATTGGTTGTGCTATTCAAGTAACGGGAAAAATTGTGAAGTCATCTGGTAAACAAGATATTGAAATGCAAGCCCAAAAAATTACTTTATTAGGTGACTGTAAAGACAATTATCCTCTTCAAGCAAAGGGAAGACCAACAAGAGAATTTTTAAGAGAAATTGCTTATTTACGGCCAAGAACTAATTTATTTCAAGCTGTTTTTAGAGTAAGAAGTATTGCAGCTTATGCTATTCATAAGTATTTTCAAGAAAGAG
>CANQIY010000060.1 GCA_947624125.1 uncultured Bacilli bacterium
ATTACTTTTTCTCCCTTTATTTTATATTTGTTATTATATAATACCCCCCCCCGGAGTCAAGTTTTGCAAGAAAAAAAAGTTGCTAATTCACAACTAATCTTTTTCTTTTATAACATAGTTTAATCTATGTCCAAGACGACCAAATAATTCAGGACTTATTGTTTTCAATTTCGAAGATATATTTTCTGCACTAATTTCTTTATCTTCTCCTATTAAAGTGACAATATCTCCCTCTTTTACATTTGGAATACCCGTAACATTAATTACTATTTGGTCCATACATATTCTTCCGATTACTAAAGCATATTGCCCATTTACTTTAACATAGACAAAAGCATCCCCAACACTTCTTGGATAACCATCAACATAGCCAATAGAAACGGCGGCAATTCTTTCTTTTTGCTTAGCTTCATAAGTTCTACTATAACCAACTATTTCCCCTTTTTCAATATCTCTTACACTAACAATTCTGGCATGTAGTGATAAAACTGGTTTTAAATCAAGATGTAACTTAGCATAAGTATCATTATCATTATAATTACCATAAATAAGAATACCTATTCTTACATAGTCATATTCTAATTCATTATAATTTAAGAAACCGTAACTACTTTGTAAATGTGTTTTACCTGCATTTATATTATTACTCTTTAAATAACCTAATACTTGATTAAAGCGATTTATTTGTAATTTAGTAAAATTTACATCTTCTAAATCATTACTGGTTGATGAACACAAATGAGAATAGAGACCCATAATATCTAAATTATTATTATCAGTATATAAAGATTTAATAAATAAAACATTATTACTATTAATACCTATTCGATTCATTCCTGTATTAATTTTTAAATGAACTTTTACTTTTTTAAGTGGCAAAGCCATTATTTTTTTGGCATATTCTTCATCAACAATAGTTTGAATTAAATCATATTTAACTACATATTTTACTAAATCCGGTCTTGTATAGCCAAGAATTAAAATATTACCACTAACATTATTTTCTCTTAATTTAATTCCTTCTTCAAGCGTTGCTACAGCAAAATCAAAAACACCTATTTCATTTAACTTTTTTCCTATGATAACTAAATCATGACCATAAGCATTTGCTTTTAAAACTGCCATTATTTTGGTCTTTTTAGATAAATACTTATTAATTTCTTTGACATTATGTTCTAAGTTATCCAAATTTAAACTAACCCAAGCTCTATTAGTAATAATTTCTTCTTTCATTTAACCACGATACTTTCTTGTTAAAATAAATCCATCAACATTATTCCCTGAAATCTTGTCTTCTACTCCTAAAGTAATTTCTTTATTAGGAATAAAAGGAATATAAGATATTTCATAATCTTTATATATTATTTTCTTATCTTTTAAATAATCAATATATTCTTCTAAACATAACTTATAATTATTAATGATTTCTGAATGGGGATAACCAACATATCGAAAATGCCATTCTTCAGCACTTATATTAGTTATACTTTCTTTATCTTCCGTATATCTTTCAATAAAACCATTTTTTATGGCTTGAGAACGAAATTCTTCACAAATACCTTCTCTTGGGAAACTAGGACAAATAAAATCAATATTTTCCATATTTAATCCTAAATCAATAGCTAAGCCAGTTTGATGTTCACTTGCATTTGGTAAAGCAACATATTGACGAGTAAACTCATAACCATTTTCTTTTAAGGAATTACTATAAATTTGTTTTTGTTCTTGCATTGTTCTATAACCACTAACAGGAACAATTCTTCCATTTGCTTTAATTTCTTTTAAAACTAATTGTAAGTATTTATTAGCCACTTTATTATATAAGATATTTTTATATTCTTCATTAAATGGTTCTAAATCTTTTTTAAAATTAGCTCTTAATAAATGTTCTTTATTAATAAGAATTAAATCACCTTTATAAATATCTTTTTCCTTACATATGTATTTGGGCATTTTTAACCTCCATTTCAATTAGTTTATCAACAATATCTTTAAAATTATAACCAACTGCATTTAACATAGAAGGAAATCTACTATGAGTAGTAAAGCCTGGAATATTATTTACTTCATTAAAGACAATTTTACCATCTTTGGTATAAAACATATCTATTCTAGCATAATCTTTACAACCTAATATATCATAAATTTTTAAAGCTGTATCTTTTATTTTTTCTCTTGTCTTTATATCTAATCTTGCTGGTAAAACACTTTTACTAACAGAAGAAGTATATTTTTGGTCATAGTCAAAGAAGCCATTGGCAATATCTATTTCATCTACTTCGCCAACTATAGCATCTTCATTTCCTAAAATAGCACAACCTACTTCAAAGCCATCAATTCCTTCTTCAATAGTTACTAAAGTATCATATTTTAAGGCTTCTTTTATAGCCGGCTCTAATTCACTTTCATTTCTTACACAACTAATACCATATGAAGAACCTGCTCTTAAAGGTTTTACAAATATTGGATATGGTAAATCTTTAATAGTTTCCTTAATATGAGTTAAAGTACATTCATTCTTTTTGAATAAATATGATTTAGGAACACAAATATCATTCATTCCAACTAAAAGGTGAGCAAGATACTTATTCATACAAAGAGATGATGATAACATATCACAACCTATATAAGGAATGGATGCCAGTTCAAATAAGCCTTGCAAACGGCCATCTTCCCCATTTCGACCATGCATTATCGGAAAAGCAATATCAATATGTGTTACTTCATTAGTTTCTAAATTAATAAACCCATGGTCACTTCTATTGGTAGAATAAGTAATCTTTTGACATGTTTTTTCATCAAACCAAGTATCATTTTCAATGTTATTAATATCACCATTATATAGATAAAAATCGCCCTTTTTAGTAACACCAACTAAAATTAAGTCATATTTTTCGGGAGCAATATTTCTTATAACCGAAGAAGCAGATATTAAGGAAATATTATATTCACTTGAACAACCTCCAAAAATAACATTTACTTTAATTTTCTTCATTAGCTTCTTCCTCCTCTATCTTAACATTACTAGGTAATTTATAAGTTACCTCTACTACTTCACTATATAATTTTTTCTTTTCAATAACTTTTCTTTCTTCTTTATCTGTTATTTCTTTGCAAACATCAACACTTTCATATATTTTATTATCTTTTTTAAAATAATGAAAATTTTCATTTAAAATAGTTGCTTTAACAGATGAATCTTTATCACACAATATCTTAGCATACATATAAGTATCATCAAAATCTAAAATGATTTGATAATTATTTTGGGTCTCATTTTTAACCTTTAAATCAAGCCAACCACTACTTACCGTTGCATCAACACCTTCTAGAGCATCCTTATCAGAATTAGGAAGGGATTTTACATGATGACCATGTCTTTCTACAATTGTTAAAGGAGTTTGTAAAAAAGAATAATATAATATATTACTTAATTGACATAATCCTCCCCCATTTTTAGCTACAATTTTATTATTAATTAAAACTAAGCCATCTTTGTACTTACCATATTTCTTATAATTTTTGGCTAGTAAACAAAAAGAAAAAGTTTCTCCTGGATGAATAATTAATTTATTCATAGTTTTACTAGTTATTTTTAAATTATCAACTTTATTAATTTGATATTGAATATCATAACCACTGTCTTCATTAATCATTTTAGTTTTTTCCATCACTATTTCATAAGGAAGAAGCTCTTCTGCCAAAATTTTAGCATATTTATTGCCATCAAAACGCATTTTTATAAAATAAAATAAATTTCTTTGCCAAGTTCTAATCGGAATTAGAAAAGGAAATATTTCAGTTAGTCTCTTTCTTGCCATCATTATACCTCCATTCGATATGCATTCTAAGCGTACTAAATATTAATTTACATCTAAATTATAATCTTCTTTTTAATATTTGACAAGTTTATATGTAAAGATTAAAAGGTACTTGACTCTAATATAAAACTAAAAGAATATATTTGACACATACAAATTGTAACATTTTTAAAAATATGGTACAATTTAATTAATAATCCTATATGATTTACATTATCATTACTTAGAAAATTAGTAACCATAACATCGTTTAGATAGTTATAGTTTATTTTTTTGTTAAATAATCAAGAATTTAAGGATATACTAGATATTGTTAATCATAATTCAAAATAAAACATGTAAAAATAATATTAGAATGCGCGGTGATAAAATGACAAATGAAGAAATAAAAATTGATAATATTAACAAAGCAAGTGATAATTTTAAAAATATAATAAAAGATGTAAAAAATCAAAAATTTCAATATTTAGATGATTGGTTATATAAAAAATCAAAAATTTATCTAAAAGAAAATGTTAAAAAAATTAATAATATTTATCCAAGATTTGATTATGGCACAATCCTAAAAGTAGATTTTGGCATAAACGATGGCTCTGAATTAAGTGGTCCACACTTTGCAATATCGCTTGAAAGATATGATAGTACTAAAAATCCTGTAATAACTATCCTACCATTGTCTTCACAAAATAAAAGACATTATCTACATCTAAATGAATTAATCGCAGAAGAATTTACAAAAAGATTAAAAAAGCATTTAGAAATATTAAAAAAAGAAGTTAGTGATAATACAAATACTCCTATGGACGAAATTGATATTAAGAGTAATGAAATTAAATTATTATATAAAATGATAAATTATTATTCTAAGTATGTAAAAAGTTCATTTGCATGTATTAATTTAATTACAACAATAAGTAAAAATAAAATTATAAAACCAAAAAATAAATATGATATTATAGGACGTGCAAAATGTTCTAGTAAAACAATGAAAATAATAAGCAATGAAATTATAAAAAAATTTACAAATGTGCATATTGAATAATATATAAATTGACAAATTGCATATAATATGATAGAATGTAATACGTAAACACAAGTTCTTTTAATAGAACAAAATGTTAGACATTGGTTCCTTAAATGGAACAATTATATTGCACTAATCGATTGATTAGTGCTTTTATTTAAAATAAAAATTTTGCTTTAAAATACGTTTGAAAAAATAAAAGCCCCGTAAATACGAGGCTAAAATACAAATTGGTGTCCCCTTAGGGATTCGAACCCTAGACCCACTGATTACAATTTGTTATCATAATGGTTTTTTATCCATTATATCTATGCATTTATTATTCTGTATAGTTCAGCATATCTTATCAACCTTATATATAATATAGGTTGTCGAACACTCGTGGAGATATTATATTTATTCAATCTCTATGCGTTACACTACTTATTAACCTTACGCTATCTAATAAGTTAGCACGGTATTTGCATTTCAGCGTTCACCGTTTTTGCTCGATTTTCATTGTTATATTGCTATAACACGCTCCCATATAGAGAGTCAGTTGCTCTACCAACTGAGCTAAGGAGACACATAAATTAACAATAACAATTATAACTTAGAATATAAAAAAATGCAAGATATTCTTGCATTAATAAGCTCTATAGTCATTAAAATCCAAAACTTGACTTTCATCTGGTTTAATAGCAAATTCAATTTTTTGCATTTTACTAGAACTTTTACCACTACCATCAGTAATAGTATATAAAATCCAATATTGGTCGATATTTTGATAAGGTTTAACTTCATGATAAACTTTATGCGTAATTTGATAATCATCACTATCTTCAATTACTTCTAGATGTTTATAATTTATATCCTCTATTGTCGCCACAGAATAAACATCTTCATAAAATTTAATAATAGGTATAGCAATATCAATTGGATTATTATAATCTTTAACCCAATGCTTTTTCTTACCTGATGCTATCCATGCTTCTTTATTTTTATAAGATATTTTATACCAATAATAAGAAGGGTCGGTTTCGGTATCAACTTCGATAACTTGGTATATTTCTCCCATTTTAACTTCACCTAATTTATCACTATAAGAATCAGCACTTTCTCTTACATTAATATATTCCTTTATTATTTCTACATACCAACCCTTTTTTATTTCTTCAAGTCTTTGTTTATTTTGATAATCTTTATAATATATATACCCACCAACACCGCCAACTATTAGTAACAAGATGAGTAAACATTTACCTACTGCTTTCACAACTTTTCCACCTCTGTAACAATTATATCACGAAATTTAACAAATTTTACAAAATATTACAAATTCTACTTGCTTTTTCCCTTATTTTATTATACAATTTACTAGTCATGACTTAATGGGCTTGTAGCTCAGCTGGTTAGAGCGCACGCCTGATAAGCGTGAGGTCGGAGGTTCAAGTC
>CANQIY010000061.1 GCA_947624125.1 uncultured Bacilli bacterium
CGCATGGCATCTTTAATTCACATTTATTAAGACGCATCTCGCCCGGCTCCCCTTTTTCACTAAATTTTGGCGCGGGATTATCATGAGTGGCAAAGGCTTTATTACCTTTTCCTCCTCTTCCACCATGACATACAATTAAACTATCATCTTCTTTAACTAAATCAGCTAAAATTAAATTCGTATCTAAATCAATAATGGTTGTTCCAAGTGGGACCTTTATAATAATATCGGAAGCATTCGCCCCATATTTATTTCCTCCCTTACCATTTTCTCCTTTTTCCCCTTTAATTATTTTCATATAACGTAAATCGACTAAAGTTTTAAGACCTTTATCAACGGTAAAAATTACATTTGCTCCTCTTCCACCATTGCCTCCATCAGGTCCACCCATCGGGACAAATTTTTCCCGGCGAAAAGAAGTACAACCATCTCCACCCTTCCCGGCTTCAATTTTTAAAACTATTTCATCAACAAACATCTAAATCACCTAAAAAAATTATAACATAAATTGTCAAATAGCAAAAGAAAGCTATTTAATTTTACGTGAAATTATGCTATGATAAGGGCATGAAAAAGATAGTAATAGGATTAATGATTATTTTTAGTATAATAGTGGGTTATTTTACTTATTCTTATTTTCATAATGATTATGAAAAATTAATAAGTGAAGATGAAGCCAAAAAAATTGCCTTAGAGGACACAAAAGAAAAAAATACTAATTTAATTGTTAGTGACATCACTTTAAATGAAACTGTCAAAGATACTTTTATTTATAATGTTGAATTTAGTAGTAAAATTAATTATTATATTTATAAAATCAATGCTAAAACTAAAAAAATTATTTCTAAAGCAATTATTCCCATTTCCGATACTGATACTTATTTAAAAGAAGAAAAAGCATTAGAAATCGTTTTCGAGCATGCTCTTCTTAATCAAAAAGACTGTGTTATTTTAACCAAAGAAATTATTTTAGAAGATAACTTTCCTTACTTTTATGTCGTTTTTTATCATAACAATATCCGTTATGAATATAAATTAAATGGTTATACAGGCCAAATAATTAATGTTACAAAAATAAATGAAAAATAAAAACATTTGGATTTTACTCTAAATGTTTTTTATAACTTTCTTTTTCTTCTAATACCTTCATCATTCATTAAATTTTCATCATCAAAAGCAAAAGATTTCTTAACAGGATACATTGTAACAATTTCTTTCGTATTAAGCATGGTTATGACACAAACATCTTTTGTCATTGTGCCATCTTTATATTTTCCGACCTCATTATCTTGGGTTAAAACATATTTTTCACAGTGACCATGAATTGAACCATTTTTTTCTTTAATATCTTCTCTTACTTTATTTAATAACTCTTCTAAATTAATACTAACTAAAAAAGGACATTCATAATTACCAGTTTGATGATGTTTAATATGTTCAAGTAATACATCATCAGAAGAACTTACTAATAAATTATAAAAATAATTTTCTTCATTATAATTAATTGTATCTAATTCTTCTAAAAAGTAAGCAATTAAAGTTTCTAAATTTAAATATTCGATTTTTTCATTAGTGTCTAAATCTTGACCATTTATTTTATTTAATAAAACTTTAGCTTTCTCATACTCATGTTTTAAAATAGCAATATCGATATTACCAAAAAGAGCATTACGACTTTGTTTTTTATTACATAAAGCATTAATTTTAGCATACTTTTCTTGAGCTTTTTTTAAATCACCTAACTCTAAATCGATTTTTGCTAGTTCAAAATTACCACGATAAACCCAATTTTTCTTTTTATATACTTGATGGAAAAAAGCTTTAGCTGTTTCAAAATTCATTTCAATATTTTCTAACTTGCCCGCTAAATAATTATACATATTTTCTTGAAAAAAGACATTATTATCTTCTAATAATTGACGAGCTAAATCAAAACGGCCTCTTTTTAATTCTAAAACAAATAATCCTTCCATTGCAAAGGTCCAATACATTTTCGAATCTTTAGCCATATTATAATAATAACTAGCAAGACTAAAATTACCAATAGCTAAATTTTTGTGAGCTAATTCCATTATTTTCTTATAATTCATCATTTTTCTTTATATTTTAATAATTCTTCATTTAAAAGAACTTTTACTAAACTTGGATTAGCTTTGCCTTTGGTTTCTTTCATAACTTGCCCAACAAAATAGTCAAATAAATTAGTCTTTCCTAAAAAATAATTCTTAATTTGCTCTTTATTATTTTCTAATATATTGGTAATAACTCCTAATAATTTATCTCTATCACTTATTTGTTCATTATCATTTGTTATATAATTCTTTGGTTCTTTTTCTTCACTAATCGATTTATTAAAAATTTCTTTAGCTTGTTTTGAAGATATTTTGCCTTCTTCTAAACTACTTATAATTTGTTTTAAAAGCTCTGGTTTTAAATAAAAATCTTGAATGCTTATATCCATTTTATTTAAAAATCCTAGTATTTGAACAATTAACCAATTTGCCGCAACTTTCGCATCAATACCTAAATTAATACATTCTTCAAAATAATTAGCATAATCTTTATTTTTAATAATAATATTAGCATCTTTCACTGACAATCCTAATTCACCAACATATTTTTCTTTTCGCTCTAGTGGTAAAAGAGGAATTTTTTCTTTTATACTTTGTAAATATTCTTTACTTATTTTATATTTAGGAATATTAGGTTCAACAAAATATTTATAATCAATTGCATCAACTTTACTACGCATTCTCTTAGTTGTTCCACTTTCTTCATCAAATCTTCTTGTTTCTTGCAAAACTTCATCATATCTATTTGCCATCTTTAATTCACTTTGTCTTTTTATTTCATAATTAATGGCTTCATAAACATTAGCAAAAGAATTAACATTTTTAATTTCTACTTTAGTTCCTAGCACTTTATCATCTTTACCCATAATTGAAACATTAACATCACATCTTATTTGTCCTTTTTTGGTATCGGCATCAGAAACATCACAATATTTATAAACAAGAGTCATATATTCAAGAAATTTAACAGCTTCCATAGCACTAGAAAAACATGGCTCAGTTACTAATTCTAAAAGAGGAACTCCTGCTCTATTATAATTAATTAATGAAGCATCCGAATAATGTTCAAGAGAAGCGGAGTCTTCTTCTAAATGAATATCATGAATTAAAACTTCTTTAACATAATCACCCATATCAATTTTTATTTTTCCATTAATACCTACGGGAGCATGCATTTGGGTAATTTGATAACCTTTGGGTAAATCAGGATAATAATAGTTTTTTCTATCAAAATAAAGCTCTTCCGGTTGGGTACAATTTAAAACTAAAGACATCATTAAAGCTTTTTTAACACATTCTTTATTAACTGTCGGTAATACTCCCGGAAGACCTAAATCAACGGGACTTACATTAACATTTGGTACAACATCATAAGCATTTTTAGCCCCGCTAAAAACTTTAGCATTACTTTTTAACTCACAATGCATTTCTAACCCAATTACGGCTTTATACTCGTTCATTTTCATCCTCCTTTATTTTGGCTATTTGATTTTTATAAGGCATTTCTTCTTCTAAGGCATAAGCCATATTTAACACATTTGCATCATCATAACAATTACCAGTTATATTTAAACCAACGGGTAGGCCATTAATAAACCCTGATGGAATTGTAATTGAAGGAAAACCACCAAAATTACCAATTTGTAAATGTTCTTCTAACACTTTTGTTTCAGAATTTGTAATATAATCTCTACTTCCATCGATATAAGGGGCTCCCCCTACTGATACTGGTAAAATTAAGCCATCATAAGTTTGAAATAATTCTTTCATCTTATCTACAATTAATCTTCTAATTCTTTGAGCATTAACAAAATATTTTTCTTGATTTTCTTTTTGTAAAATATAAGACCCAATGACAAATCTTCTTTTTATTAAAGAAGAAAAACCATGAGTTCGATAATCTTTTATCATATCATGATAATTATCACCAGCTCCTCTTTCACCAAATATAATACCTGTTAAATTAGACATATTACTTGTAGCTTCAGCACAAGATAAACAAATATAAACACTAGGAATAGCATTTAAAAGTTTTTCATCAAAACTTACTTCATCTATTGTTACCCCTTTTTTTCTTAAAAGGTCTAATTTAGCATGAAAATTTTTTAAATGCTCCCTTAATTCTTCGGACGCTTCTTTATAATTATCAATATTAGCTATTTCTTTAATATAAAATAATTTTTTATTAGAAACATTACCATCCAATGACTCATATAAATGAATATCTTTAGAATCCCAAGTTGTTTCATCTTTGGCATCAATTCCTTTCATCGCATCAACGACAATTGCGGCATCTTTCACAGAACGCGTTAAACAACCACAGTGGTCTAAACTCGATGCAAAAGGAAAAAGACCATAACGACTAATCATCCCATAAGTAGGTTTATAACCAACAATACCTGTAAAAGCCGCTGGTTTTCGAATCGAATCCCCGGTATCACTACCAAGTGCAAAAGGATAAACACCCGCTGCTACTGCTGCTGCACTTCCCGCTGAAGAACCAGCACACATTCTTTTTAAATCCCAAGGGTTATAGACATTACCAGTATGTCCAGTTGTTCCAGTTCCTCCCATGCCAAATTCATCCATTGTTGTTTTATTAACCGGAATAGCTCCGTGTTTTTCTAAATTTAAAATCGCTGTAGCGGAAAAAACAGGAACATAATTTTTTAAGGTATTAGATGAACCAGTAGTAAGAATTCCTTTCGTTGCATAATTATCTTTAATACCAAAAGGGATACCGGATAATAAACTATCTGTTACTTTTCCCCCCTTAGCATCATCCATAATTGTTACAAAAGCATTGCAATATTTTTGTACATAATGCGATTTTTCTAAAGCTTCTTTAACTAACTCTTCACTTGTAATTTCCTCATTTTGTAACATAGCATGTAATTCTTCAATTGTTTTATTCATGAGCTTCACCCACTATTCTTGGTACAACTACTTCTCTATCTTCATAATTATCACAATTTTTTAAAATATCTTCGATAGGTAAACTTTCTTCAGCGTCATCTTCTCTTAAAACATAAGTAAAATCATCTAAAGCATGTGTCATCGGTGGAACAGAAGAAATATTAGGAATTTTCGTTAACAATTCCATACTTTCATCAATAATATTAAATTCATCTAAAACCATTTGATTTTCTTCTTCGGTTAATCCTATTAAAAGCTTGTCAGCGTAATCATCAACCATTTCTTTTGTAAATTTTTTCATTTTGACCTCTTAATATTCACATGATTTTGGTGTTCTTGGATAAGGAATAACATCTCTTATATTATCAATACCAGTAAGATAAATAAGTAATCTCTCAAAACCCATGCCAAAACCGGAATGAATACATCCACCATATCTTCTTAAATTTAAATACCACTCTAAACTAGATAAATCCATACCTAGTTCTTGCATTCTTTTCACAAGTTTATCATAGTCTTCTTCTCTTTGACTACCACCCATTAACTCACCAGCTCCGGGTACTTCTAAATCAACCGCGGCGACTGTTTTACCATCATCATTTTGTTTCATATAGAAAGCTTTGATATCTTTAGGCCAATTTTTAATAAAGACTGGTCCATCAAAATATTCAGTAATATATTTTTCATGTTCTTTGGCAATATCTTCTCCATATTCAGGTGGAAATTCCCATTTAACATCAGCTTCCTTTAAAATCTTTATTACTTCTTCATGATTTATTCTGGTAAACTTACTACTAATAAGTTTTTCTAACTTATCTTTTAAACCTTTTTCAACATATTGGTCAAAAAAAGCAATTTCTTCTTTCGCATTATCTAAAACATACTTCACAACATATTTAAGCATATTTTCCATGATATCCATATCTTGCTCTAAATCACAAAAAGCAATTTCCGGTTCAATCATCCAAAATTCAGAAGCATGCGTTTTTGTATTCGAATTTTCCGCTCTAAAAGTTGGCCCAAAAGTATATGTTTTTTTATAACTCATAGCAAATGTTTCCGCTTCTAATTGACCACTTACTGTAAGGTTTGTCATTTTGCCAAAGAAATCTTTACTATAATCAACTTCTCCCTTTATTTTATCTAAAGGAAGAGTTGTAACTTGAAACATTTCCCCGG
>CANQIY010000062.1 GCA_947624125.1 uncultured Bacilli bacterium
TCGCTATTACTTTCAACAGTACCAGATTTAATTGTAATTGTTACATCTTTTCCCATAGTACTACTTATGGCAACACCTTTATTAGTAGATTTAATTGTTCCACCACTTAAAGTCAATGTACCTTTTACACTAACAGCTTCACCTATAGAATCACTTGACTCTACAGAAGCACCATTTTGAATATCAACAGTGCCATCTACAATATTAATACCATAAGTTCTTTTTTTATCTGATCTAGGAGTCATTACTACTTTAGCAGTACCTTTCAACACTAAACTAGATTCTTCTTCAACGGAAATACCAACCATACCAAAACCATTATTAGCAATTGTACCGCTTTCAATTGTTAATTTTGCATGGTCCATCATTTTAATAATTTTAGAATTAATTGCTGCATTTGTTGTTTGAATTTTTCCGTTTGATGCACTACTATCCGTAATCGTTACTTCTACATTTGCTCCTGTAATTGTAAGTAATTCAGTAACAGAACCTTCATAAGTATGGCCATTCAAATCAATAGTAACTGATTTTTGAATAGTAAGAGCTTGAGCATTTGTAATATCTTGTTGTAATTTAATTACATCATCAGCATTAGCACTTTCAATATTAGTTTTGAATGTACTAAAATCATTTACTGTTTTTTCTTCTGCATAAACATTTAATGCTGGTACAAATAGTATACTCGCTACTATTGCGAACATCATCAATTTTAATTTTTTCATATTTATCATTCTCCCTTTCTTAAAATTGTTTGTATTAAACTTTTTTTCTCCTTTCTATTGCCATTATACCCCCCCCGAAAATGTATTGTCAACAGGAAATTTTATGCCATACAAAAAAACACATCATCTTGACGACAATGTGTATTTTTTAATTTTAATTAGTTATTTTCTTTTTTTAAGCTTCTTACAGCAACACCAAGACCAAGTAAACTAATGCTTGCTAGTCCCATAAATGTTACTATATTATCGCCGGTTTTAGGATTGCTTGTTTTCTTATATGTTACTTCAATAGTAACACCACCTGATGGCATTACGAATGAATTATTTATTACTTCAACTTCTTTGCCATCTTTATCAAGTACAACTACTTTTGCAAATTCATAACCTTTTTTAGGCTCATATGTTAATTCTACTGTTTCTCCAGCAGCAGCTTTTGCAACATTTGTAGTTGTTGTACCATTTTCATTTTCTTTAATATTTATGCTATATCTAGTACTAACAACACTAATTGTACCATCTTCATTTTCTTGTAATTCTTTTTCTTCAGGTAATTCAATATCATCTAAAGAACCTTCTGGGAATGTTCCACCATTTATTGTAAGTGTACCTTCTCCTACTGGTAAACTACTAAATTTACCATTATCAATTTCTAAATTACCATTATTAGTTATAGTACCTTCTACAGCACCAGCTTGTTCTTCACTATTATCAACAATAACTAAAGTTTTATCAGTATTATTTACAAAGTTACCTTCAACAGTATGACCATTTAAATCTAAATTAACATCTTTAGTGTTATTTAATTGATTAGCTTTATTCCATACAGTTGTAGTTTCATCAGTATCTTCTAATAAAATTAAATTATTAGTAGTATCTGCTTTAGCATTAACTAGAGCTTGTTCTAATAAACCATAATAAGTTGTATTTGTTTCATTATAAACTTTTGCTCCGTTTATTTCACCTTCAACTTTACCACCTTTAATAGTTATAGAACCAACAGAAGTTGATTTACCAACTGTTTTAACAAAATTTAGTTCTGCATCTTCACCTACAACTAAAGTTATACCTTCACCAATTTCATAATTTTGGGTAATATCATCTTCACCAGAAATAGTTAACTTAGCTCCAGTTTGAAGATAGTTTGTAATATTTGTAGATAATTTAGCTCCAACTTCACCAGTTATTTTAATAGTTCCTGGTTGAGTTCTACTTAATGTACCTTCTAAGCTACCACCATTCATCTCAATTGATGAATCTTTACCAGCAGCTAATGGAGTTAAACCACTAATTGTACAACCTGTTAATGTAGTTTTTACAGCTTTAGTATTTATTTCTGATTTTGCAGATACTACGGCACTAGCTGTATTTGTTCCTTTGATAGTAGAATTAACTGCAGCTAAATCACCATAATTTAAAATAGCTTCATATTTTGCATTTGAAGTTGATGTTAATGATGAATTAGTAATTACAGCAGTTTTATCAGGTTCATTTTTTACACAAATAAATGGGCTTTCAATTGTAACGCCAGTAATTTGCAAATATTTTCCGTTATTACGAATAGTTGATGAATTATTATTAGCAGCACCAACAATTTTACCTTTTGTTGTACCATTATCAACAATTGTTAAAGAACCTTCGTTTTCAATTGTATAATTAGCTGATGGACCAGTTAATGTATGACCATTTAAATCAATTGTTAATATTTTAGTAGC
Source organism: uncultured Bacilli bacterium (assembly GCA_947624125.1). GTDB lineage: Bacteria > Bacillota_I > Bacilli_A > RF39 > UBA660 > SIG200. The sequence goes on from CANQIY010000062.1 coordinate 2,435, forward strand.
TTCTACTTTAAAAGTTGCATCTAATGTTATATTTTTATCTAACACTATTTTGCCATCTTGTTCTTGAGGCATAGTATCAGCATGTACACTAACAACTGATAATAAAATAGCCATTGTTGTCATTACAAATAATTTTAAATTTTTCATATTTATCATTCTCCCTTTCTTAAAATCGTTTGTATTAAACTATTTTCTCCTTTCTAATGTCATTATACCCCCCCCGAAAATGTATTGTCAATATCTTTTTGCAAAAAAATTTTTGGCATACATAAAAACACATCATCTTAACGACAATGTGTAAATACTAACTTACTTAGTTATTTTCTTTTCTTAAGCTTCTTACTGCAACACCTAGGCCAAGTAAACTAATACTTGCTAGTCCCATAAATGCTACAATGTTATCACCAGTTTTTGGATTTTCAGTATTTTCATCAACAATAGCTTCATCTAAATATGCAAGTGCATATGTTGAGAATTTATCTGATGCAAATGTTAAACTATTTCCATCTTCTGTTAAAGTTGCATCTAATACTGTAACTTTACCATTATGTTCTCTTAGAATATAGAATGTTCTTTTATATCCATCTTTAATAGCTGGTAATTCTGGTAAACTTACTGTTAAAGTAATTTCTTTATTTAAATTTGGTAAATGGTATTTATCAACACCATCAGCTCTAACAACAATACTTAAATCAAAGTAATCAGTAACTGTTGCTCCTTCAAGAGCTTCTTCAAATTTTGAAACTTCTTCAGGTTCTAATGTTTCTTCATCAAGCTTTTCAGTTTCAAGACCTATTGTAACATCATAATTATCTAATAGTTCTTTTAATTCCTCATCTTCAGTAGCTTCTGCTGCTAAACTTTCTGTTAAAACATCAGTTACTTCTTCTTCAACTGTAACATCTTCACCTGTTACTTCTGGAGCTACTACTACTTCTGTATTGTAGTAAACTTCAACTCCGTTTTCAGTTTGAACATTACAAAACCAAATCCATCTTACTGATACATTTTCAGCGCCAACAGTAGATATTTCTTGAACTTGTGGACCATTGAAAGTAGTATCAATATTTAATTCTTCTGATTTACCTACTACTTTACCAGTTTCGTCTACTACACTAAATATAATATAACTTCCATCAGTTTTTTTAGTTAATTCCCATGTATAAGTATATATTCCACTAGTAGTAACTTTGGCTATTGGTGTTCCCCAAATACCTCCACTAATATTAATATTTTGGATACCAATATAGATTTCGCCACCAACATTTTCAGTAATGATATTTACTTCATTTACATATGCTCCAGTTTTATCTTTTAGGGAGAATGATATTTCGAAAAACTTTTGGCTAGCAAGTTTATTTACATCTAAACCAATTTGTAATTCTTCTTTAATTCCCGTAGCTATAGTGGTATTGTCACCTTTAACATAAGGTCCTACATGCATAGCAACCCATTTGTCAGCACCAGTTTCTTTATTTCCAGCATAACTATTACCTTTGATAATAATTTTATTTGTATCTTCTACTGGAGTAGCTGAACCAGCATTGTATCCTTTTCCGTTTACCGTACCTTCAGATTCTGGCATAGTTTTTTGCCAATCATCTAATTTGTAATTTTTAGCATTTACTGGCATTGCTAAAACTGCCATCATAAAAGCACATACTACAAATCCAAATATTCTCTTTAAACTTTTCATTCTTTCTCTTCCTTTCTGATATTCATTATACCCCCCCCCGGAAATGCAATGTCAATACTTTTTTCGGGAAAAAGCATAAAAAAATATTCTTTCTAAAGCTATTATATGCTAAAGAAAAAATATTTTGTCATTTTTTATTTATTTAATTCCACAGTTAATGTCATATCACTTGTTATACTAGTTCCTTTTTCAATACTTTGACTAGTAACATAACCATAACCATTAGTATAGAGTTCTAACCCTAAAAGATTAGCATAAGTTTTAACTTCATTTAAACTCCAACCAGTTAAATCTTCCATCACATAATCACTACTATTACTTACTAAGAATATTTTAGTACCTTCTGTTACTTTCATATTCTTAAGAGGATATTGATTAATAATATATTTACCTGTACCTAAAGTATAAACTTTTAATTTTTCTTCTTCTAAGAAAGGAACGGTAGTTGAAACTTCACTACTTATATAATTCTTTATCGTTATCATTTCTTTAACGACTTCTTCTTTTTTATCTTGAATCCCTAAATAAGAAACGATATCATCAACTGCTTTAGTTAATTCTTTGGCTATTGGGGTTGCTCCCCCTTCAATTTGCTTAGCTACAACATAAACAATATATTTAGGGTCATCTTCTGGAAAAATACCAGCAAAACTACGGACATAGTCATTACTACCCTTTAAATAACCTCCTCCATTAGGATTAGCTATTTGAGCTGTTCCAGTTTTACCCATAATGGTTACTTTAGAAGGACGCCATATTGTCGATAAACCATCATAAACTACTTTATGCATTAAATCTTGCATATAGTCAACTGTTTCTTTACTATATACTTTTCTTACTTCTTCTCTTTTACCATCATAAACAATTTCCCCTTTATCATTTACAATTTTATCAACAATATAAGGTTTTAAAATCGTTCCTTCATTGGTAATGGCACTAAGGGCTTGTAACATTTGAATTGGCGTAACTGTAATACCTTGCCCAAAAGCCGCATTAGCAACTTCACTTTCATAATAAGGGCTTACTTTACCACTTATTTCATTTGCAAGTTCAATTCCTGTTTTTGATGCAAAGCCTAAATTTTTATAATATTCAGTAATTCTATCTCTTCCTAAGGCAAGCCCTAATTTAGATGCGGCGACATTCGATGAATAAATAAAACCAGTATCATAAGTTATTTCTCCCCAACCATAATTATTGAAATCTCTAATTGTTGCTCCGGCAACATCAATACTTCCGGATTTATAAGTATCATTACCATTATATAGGCCTTCTTCAATACTTGATGCAAAAGAAAAGATTTTCATAACACTACCGGGTTCATATTCATAACTTACTAAAGGGTTCATATAACTTGATAAAGTATTTAAATCATTGGGGTCAAAATTAGGATAAGTAGAACTAGCTACAATAGCTCCAGTTTTCGCATCCATAACACTAAAAATCATCCAGTCCATCTTATGTTCTTTAGCTAAATTTCTTGTTAAAGTTTCAGCAAATAATTGAATATTACTATCAATAGTTAAATATAAATCACTACCATTAATGGCTTCCTCTTTTAAAACATTAGAACTAGGTAAAGTATAACCATAAGCATCAGTTTCATAAATTTCGCTACCATCTGTACCACTTAATTCTTCATTATAATATGACTCTAAACCTAATTCACCTTTGATATTACCATCTTCTAAAACTTTAGCATAACCAATGATGTAGGAAGCAAAAGCTCCCATACTATACGTTCTTTTTTGCCCCGCAATAAAATCAATACCGGG
>CANQIY010000063.1 GCA_947624125.1 uncultured Bacilli bacterium
TTTCTTTGGGGTAAGGGGAAGTCTGCCCTTTTTTAACTATTTTTAAAATAAATTTTGTTTTTTTCTTTTCAGACTAAACCTAAAAAACATTTGTCAAAATCTCATTTTTTTATTTTTCCACTTACGATTCTCATCTCTTCTTTACTTATCCTCTTTATGTTAGGTTCATTTAAATATCAACCAATTACTATTTTATCAGATAGCATGAGTCCTACTTTTAAAAGAGGTGATGTTGTTATCTATAAAAAGGGAGAAAAAATAAATCCTAAAGATATTATCGTCTTTCAATATAATAAACAAATTATTGTTCATCGCGTAGTCGGTGTCAATAATTATTACTACATTACTAAGGGAGATGCAAATAACACTATCGACTATATGAAAACAACGAAAGAAGATATCAAAGGTGTTTATCAATTTCACATCAAATATCTAGGCTATCCTTCTATTTGGTTGAATGAGTTTTTAAATAAGGAGAATTAAAATGTTAATTAAAAATAAAAGAAGAAAAATACTTACTATTTTAATTATTATTCTTTTTGTAATAGGCATTTTTCTTTTAAATAAAAATCATTTTAATAAAAATAATTTGCCAAATAATTCTTATCAATTAGAAAATAAAACCAATTATGAAGTTACTTTAAAACCAAATAATTATTTTTCTAATTCTAAAATACCTGCTGATAATTATTATATTGGGGACGCTATTAAAAGTATTGATATTTATTTTAATTATTATTTAAAAACTAATATTAAAGAGCATATAAATTATTCTTATGATATAACGGCATCATTAAAAAGCTATGCTGATAATGGTACTAAACTTATTTGGACTAAAGATTTTAATTTAGATAATAAAGAAATCAATCAAAAAGAACTTATTATAAAGGAAGTTTATAATTTAGATTATCAATATTATGTTAATTATGTTAGAGCTTTTCAAGAATATTATAATATTAAAACAGAAACCTATTTAGATATTAAACTAAGTATTAATATTAATCATTATAACCCATATGTTTTATTAACAATACCGATTAATACTAATATTGTTGAAATAACAATGAAAGAAGATAAAGAACTTGTAAATACTAATAATCAAAATAATGATTATAATTGGAAAATATTTATAATTTTAATTATAGCAATTATTATTTTTGTTATTAAAAATAAATTTTATAACAATAATGAAAATAAACTTTTAAAAAAGAACCAAGATATAATTATTAATACCAAAAATAAGCCTTTTTTAAATAGTAATGAAATAATATATTTAACTAATTTAAAAGATTTAATCGATATAGCTATCGATTACAATATGAATATCTTCTGTTATCATAATTATTATTATTTTATTAAAGATAATACTTATTATATTTACATTTTAAGAGAAAAATAATTCTAACGTCAAAAAAAATAACAACAAAGTTATTTGTCATTATTTACATCATTTTACATTTCACAAATTATCTTGACCTATTATTTGCTATCCATTCCTCTGGTGTATATACTTTAGCAACTTCTTTACACCAAGTTTCAAAGGCTAAATAACCATTTGGTTTAGCATATAATCCTTCCGCTACATCTTTGGCATGAGCATAAAGGACTTCGGAAGAAAGGTCATTTTGTAAAGCCTCTACTTTACACATTCTACCCGTTGACTGTAAATGTTGGATAGAGGTTCCAATTATAGTATTATACACTTCTCTTAAATTATCACTAAAAGCTAGAGCATACTCTTCTTCGGTAGTATCATTATTAGGTGTCGATGTTGATTTTCCATATTTCGTAGCATATACCCAATAATGAGCAAATTTAACTTTTTCAGCTCCTAGACCTTCAAAAGAATAATATTTTCCACTTTTTCTATCTGCAATATAATGCGTATTAGTTTTCGCATCAAAACCAATATCATATCTATCATATAATCTTTTTACAGTATCAAAATCATAATCCATTTTTATCACCTTAAATACATTATAACATAAGTTAAAATTATAATAAAATGTTTTTTCAAAGCTTTACTTTGCCAATAATTAAATAAACATATTACTAAAAAGATTATCTTAACATATATAGTATAAATAAGAATTATAGGTATCTTAAATTACTCACCAGCTAGGTGAGTTTTCTTTTATGTTAAAACTTTAAAAAAAATAACATTCTTTCAATGTTACTTTATTACCATTTATTATTGTTATTATCGATTCTCGAAAAACCTAAGGCAATTAAAAATTCATTAATTTTTTCATTATTATCTAATTTTTCGTCTAAACATGGTAAATTGTAAAAAATACGACTGCCACTTTCATATTCAAAGTCAGCTATATCAGCATTATTTAAAATACTCCTATTTAAAACAATTTTTTTATTTCTCAATTTATCAAAAATATGAGGGTCATGCCGAATTAATTTATTTAATTTAATTATTCCCGGTTCAATAAGATATATTATTTCGTTACAAGCACTTTCCGGCCCATCATTTAAATCAACTAAAATGACATCATAATCACTACTATTAGATAGATTAAAAGATAAATTTAAGAAATCAGAACTTTCAAGAGTTGGGTCATTAAAATATTCAAAATCATTATTGTTAACTTCAATGGCTTTTACTTTATAAGAACTTTCTAATTGTTTTTTTAACATATATATTAAAGTTGTTGCTCCAGCATGGTCAGTTACATTTTTAAAACCAATAACTCTTTGTTCTAATTTTAGAGCATTTCCTCCCATCATTGGACTACTACCCATTTTAGGACTACTTCCGCTATTGTCATTTACATTTTGATAACTAGCAACATCTTTATAAGTATTAGGATTATCAATTAAAAAAGGTATTGTATCAACACTTCTTGTAAAATTATATATACCAAAAGAAACTAATTGCGATATATATTTAGCATCATTCACTGCTGGAGAATCATCTAATAAGAGAATAATTTTATCCATATCAAAATTCATTGATAGTTCTCTTAAAGTATTTACATTTTGATAATTTTTAATTGCGGTAATATCAATAATCATTTTATTATAAAAATAATTACTGAATTGATTAACTAAATCAGCCACTGAAAACTCACCATTAATAGAATTTATAACATCAATATTTAATGTTCCTATTAATGATTGATATTTATTTGAAACAATAACATTCATTATCTCTTCTCCTAATCTAATTTTTGATTTTCACTATATAAATTTATCCCTTTAGTTTCCCCATTAATATCAAATGTTAAAAGGTCACCTAAAAATGGTAAATTAAATTTGAAAAATAATTTTAAATCATAAAATATTTCATTTTTTAAATTACTAGAACTAATAGTGCAATTTCGACTATTATTACACCATTCACTAACGCAATAATAGTATTGTTCACCGGGAACGGCTGGTTCTAATCTTACTTCGTCTAAACTTCGCATTCCATACCATACCACATTTTGATTAGCACTTCTTCTAGCATAACAATCACCGGTTGTTTTATAACCATTATTTTTTAAATAATTATTAACTAAAGTAAGGGATTTAGTTGTGGCTCCTTCATACTTTTCTATGATTGAGACCGATTCATTTTTCATTTTATAAACTTTATTATATGTGATTGCTAATGCTAAAAAGGCCGCAAATAAAAAGGTGAAAATAAGTACTACTTTAAACATGGTTGTTGTACTAACTGTTTGTTTCATTTTTTACCACCTAACCAAACATTGTCCTTGTTGAACCGGAAACACCTAAATTAAAGATATCACCGATAAAAGGAATATCTAAACGATAAAATAAGACAACATCATAATATCCCATATTCGGAAAATCACGGTCGGATAAAGGAATACAACCACTTCTACTACATTTATTATTAACATCATTAATATAAGTACTACTTACACTTACAGGTCTTATACAAAATGCTACATTCCTAGATGTGGCAACACCATTACGATTGTAACCAATATAAGTATCATCAGGACATTTACCTGTTGTTCTATATCCCGCATCTTGAAGTTTTTGCACAATTTGTTCTAGGACATCATCACTAATTCTACCATTGGAAGTTTCACTATTTTCTAAAAGAGTTATTAGTTCATCTTTGACAGCAAAGGCTTTCGAATGATTTATAGTAAGGCACATAATACCTGTAAAAAGTAATATAAAAAGAATGACGATTTGAAATATTGTAATTCCGCCCATTGCTTCCTTCATTTTATCAACTCCTTAACCTTTATAAACACATTCAAATTCTCTATCCGGGTCTTCCCTAGAATGGCATGTTACGAAATCGCAAACACCCGTTTCACAGCGGTCACATATAGCTTTGGCACATTGCGTTTGTTTATTAAAATTTTCTCTAATAATTGGCCATAAGGTATAGTAAAAAAAGGCCATTAGAACCCCAACAGCCAAAACTACTACTACCGTGGTATTTAATTCTCCTGTAGCCTCTTTCATAATTAATAATTAACAAGTCTTTTCGTTAGTAGCACCACTTTTTATATCAGTGTATGTACAATGATTAGGGTCTCCGCCAGTACAACTTATAAGATTTCCGTCAGCATCTGTTACGTTATATGTTCCTGTTCCAGCTGAACTACATGCAGATTGTAATGCTAAACCTGTTTTTATCGTAGGCCAAATAATTGCATAAAAGAATGCCATTAATGCTGCTACTGCTACTACTGTAACAACTGTCATATTTAATTCACCCGTTGCTTCTTTCAAAATTATCTCCTCCTTTATTATCTATACAAATATTATACCCAATAATAAATAAAATAGCAATTACTATTTTTGAGAAATTGATAATTATTAACATATAATTGGTTAATTTTAATTTAACGGAATTATTTGATTAAAAATTTGTTTCATTACTCTACAGTATACTCATATTATTTTTGCTTTTTGTTAGTAAATTTCTCAAACACTTTTTTTCTTACAATATGGTGTGATAAATCAATTGATTTAATACAATCCGCAACAGAATCATTTAATATATTACAGGTTACTTTACCCGAATTATCTTTTAATGTACCATTTGGAAAGATACTAAAATAAGTTGTTTTAAATTCTTTATAATCATTAAAATCTATTTGAATTTGTGTATTAACAGTAACTTGTAAAATTTTTTGTTTTAATTCTTCTAATTCTTCGTCAGTAATAGAAAAATAATCTTTATTATCTTGTGCTTTGTATGTTATGGGATAATATCTAAATATTTTCCATCTTTGAACATTAAAAACTTGTATTAAATTAAAAATAAACGGAATATCATTTATATTTTGCTTAGTTGCAACGGTGTTAATCTTTATATTAATTTTTCCATTAAATCGGTTTAAATTTTCCAAAGTCTTTGGAAGATGCTTTTCGCCTCTTCCAACTTGCTTATGATATTCAATGCTAGTAGATTCCAAATCAAATGTTATCCAGTCAAAATTTTCTAGTATTAAAGTGACAATTTGTTCATTAATTAACAGTCCGTTTGTTGTGATTGATAATAAAATGTTTGGATTTTGAGATTTTATATATTTTGCAAGGTCAAATAACCCACTATATAAAAGTGGCTCTCCTCCAGCAAAAGTTATTTTTTCAACTCCATATTCAATAAGTTTGTCAGCTATTCTTTTATTTTTTTCTAAAGTCAAATCATCAACAATTGTTCTATAGCAAAATTCACAAAATTCATTACATTTCTCTGTAATATTCCAACATACTGAGTAAATTTTATTCATAACTTTTCCCCTACAATTAGTTAGTGTGGTGAATTCTCGAAGTAAATGCAACCAGTAAATTGAGCAATTAAAAGACAAAAGTAAAAGCAACTAAAAAATCGGAT
>CANQIY010000064.1 GCA_947624125.1 uncultured Bacilli bacterium
AAATTAATATTAATAATAATTCTTCCTACATGACAGGATATTCCGCTGCTCCAAATACAAATCAAAGTATTTATTATGGTGATAACGGAATAGGCAATGCTGTAACACAATCATATAACACACCAACCGGCTCCTTAGCCAGTACAACAGGAAATATAACAGGCATATATGATATGAGTGGTGGTTCTCATGAATGTGTAGCAGGATATAGTAAAAATATAGAAGAAAAAAGTGATTTTAGTGATTCTGAACTTAGTACATACTCAAGTTATTTTGATAAATATCCGGATAATAGTAATATAGCTTCTTATCAAAATCGCATCTTAGGAGATGCCACCGGAGAAATGGGCCCATTTTATCGTTACTTGGATAAAGATGGGGGAAGGCGACATCATAATGCATGGTATGCTGACTATTCTTATTTTATTGACTCGACAGTTCCATGGTTTCGACGTGGAGGTGATAATGTTAATGGAGTGTTAGCGGGTCAATTTTATTTCATTAGAGATACAGGCTCAGGTGGTTCGAACATTTCCTCACGTCTCGTTCTAAGTCCTACATAGATTTTCAGAAAACTTGAAAATCTTTTTGTTTACCTAAATAAAATAATAAATTGCATAAAAAAATATCTTTTATCTCACAATAAGATATGAAAGGATTAGAATGGCAAAATATAAAGTAGAAATTACGGGTATTAATACAAGTAAATTACAAGTTTTATCAAATAAAGAAATTGAAGAATTATTTTTAAAAATGCAAAATGGTGATAAAGATGCTAAAGAAAAATTAGTTTATGGTAATTTACGTTTAGTTTTATCAATTTTACAAAGATTTAATAATACAAAATATAATATGGATGATTTATTTCAAGTGGGAGTTATTGGTTTAATTAAAGCTATTGATAACTTTGATACTTCCCTAAATCTTCGTTTGTCAACTTATGCTGTTCCTTTAATTATTGGGGAAGTTAAAAGATACATTCGCGATAACACTTCTGTAAGAGTAAGCCGAAGTATTAAAGACTTAGCTTATAAAATTATCAAATTTCAAGAAGAATATTTAAGCCTTCATGGTAGTCAACCAACTAATGCCATCATTGCTAAAGCTCTAGGAATAGATGAATATGAAATAGCGTATGCCTTAGATAGTTTAAAAGACCCGATGAGTATTTTTGAACCCATTTATAATGATGGTGGTGATACCATTTATCTTTCTGACCAAATTGCTGATGTAAAAGACTTAAGTACCGATAAAGATATGCTAATTTCATTAAGAAAAGCTTTAATGAAATTAAAACAAAGAGAAAAAGAAATATTAATTTCCCGTTTTATTGTTGGTAAAACTCAAATGGAAATTGCTGATATATTAGGTATAAGTCAAGCTCAAGTATCAAGAATTGAAAAAAGTGCCATTCAAAATGTTAGAAATTTAATTAAGTAACATATAATTAACTAAGGTGATGGCATGCTTTTAAGTGATTTACAAATGAAAGATATCATAAATATAAAAGATGGAAATAATTTAGGAAGAATTATTGATGCCAAAGTTGACCAAGAAGGAAAAATAAATTATTTTGTTGCTGAACAGAAAAAACTTTTACGAAAAGTAACTAGAATGGGTGAAGTAACTTTTAGTTTTGATAATATCAAAAAGATAGGTGAAGATGTTATTATAGTTGATTTATAATAACTTTTTTATTATGACAAAATATGGTACAATATATAGTGTGATATTATGAAAAAGCAAGTATTTTTATGGAGTTTAATATTTCTTATTTTAGATATTATAACCAAAATATATGTTGATAAAAGTTTATTAGTGGCCCAAAAAATACCAGTAATAGATGGCTTTTTTAGTATTACAAAAGTTTATAATACCGGGGCTAGTTTTTCTCTTTTAAGTGGTTATAATATTCTTTTAATATTAGTAACTATTATTATGTTTTTAGTTATATATAAAATGATGAAGAGATTTCCTATATGTAAGAAAAATATTTTAATGTTTAGTTTATTATATGGAGGAATTATTGGTAATTTACTTAATCGAGTAATATATGGTTATGTAATCGATTTTTTAGCTTTTAAAATATATTCCTATTCCTTTCCTATTTTTAATTTAGCAGATGTTTTTATTGTTTCAGGAGTATTTTTATTAGCCATAGCCATATGGAAAAAGGAAGATGAAAATGGATTTAGTAGTGGAAAATAATGAAGAAAGAATTGATAAATATTTAGTTAATTATCTTCATGAGAGTAGAGAATTTATTACCAAAAGAATTAAAATGGGAAATATATTAGTTAATAATAAAGTTGTTAAATGTAGTTATATAGTTAAAAAAGGCGATATTATTAATATAATACCTTTAAAAGAGGAAGAAGAAATTACTAAAACAAAAATGGATATCCCTATTGTTTATGAAGATGATGATATAATGGTTATTGATAAACCTAGTGGACTTGTTGTTCATCCCGGAAATGGTAATCATGATAATACACTTGTTAATGGTTTAAAATATTATACAGATAATTTAAGTGATATTGGGGGAGAAGAGAGAATGGGGATTGTCCATCGCTTAGATAAAGATACATCCGGTTTAATGTTAGTGGCGAAAACCAATAAAGCCCACGAAATATTAGCAGATGATTTTAAAAATAAACGTGTTTACCGTGAATATTATGCTCTTTTAGTTGGTAAATTTCCAAGTGATACAGCTTTTATCGATGCCCCGCTTAAAAGAAGCAAAAAAAACTTTAATAAAATGGAAGTAGCATCTTCTGGTAAAGATGCTAGAACTAATTTAAAAGTAATAAAAAGATTTAAAGATTATACTTTAGTAAGTTTAGTTTTGGAAACAGGAAGAACTCATCAAATAAGAGTTCATATGGCCTACATTGGTTATCCTGTGTATAATGACCCCGTTTATTTAAATAAACCCGCAACTAGTTTTGGCCAATTTCTTCATTCTAAAGTATTAAGATTTAAGCATCCTATTACGAAAGAAGAAATGACTTTTACGAGTGAATTACCCAAAGAATTCCAAGATTTTTTACAAACTTTAGATTAACATTAAAATATTACTAAAGATATAAACCATAAAGCAAAAATAAGGAATACTTAGAAGTTGATAACAACCAAAAATAGCTTTAATTTTGCGAATAAGAAAGTAAGAACTAAAAACAAGTGATAAACTAATTAAAATGCTATATAAAAGATGGTTTTGATAATTAAAGATTAATGATAAAACAAATATTAAGATATAATTAAGACATAAAAGAAAAGTTAAATCATTATCTAAATAGTCATACCACACAATTTTACATATGGGAATTGTTATATAAATAATAACAGCCATATAAATTAGAAAAAATAAATTCATAAATTCACCCTTTACTAATAATATGAATAGGGTTAGAATAATATTACGGAGGAAAAATGAATAATATATTAAATAATAAAGATGAAATGATAATAAGTCTTGTCCATTATTTTGTAACTGAAGAAAATTATACTCCCATTAATGTTCAAGGAGCCCAAAATGAAATTTGGTTAGAAAATTTAGAAGCTCCTTACAAAATAATTAGAATCAATTCTAAATATATTCATAATGATGAGCAATTAAATTTTGACCTTTTTAAAATGCAATTTGTGTTAAGACAAATTAAGAAAAAAACGTTGTCATTAAAAATGAATGTGTTAAATATCTGTTTAGATTTAAATAAAAGTATTAAAGTACTTAATGATAATAAAAATGTTAATACCATTAATATTGAAAATATTAATGATTTAAAGAAAGACAAGAAATTACTTAGTTATTATCCTAAAATGAAGAATAATTCTTTTAAAAAGACAGATAATTTAGATAAAATAATTAATATAACAGATGATATTAATCGAAAAACTCAAAAAGAGAATGGGAAATATGAAGATATTTTTCGGCCTAAAAAAATAATTATGACCAAAATTATTATTATTTTATGTATTGCGATGTATATTGTAACTTTATTATATAGTAATAGTTTTAGTGTTAATAATGGAGTCTTAGTATTACTCGGGGCTAATCATAAAGGTTTAGTTTTAAATGGTGAAGTATATAGACTTATTACGTCTGCTTTCTTACATGCTAATTTATTTCATTTACTTGTTAATATGTATTCTTTATGGCTCATTGGTTCGCAAGTGGAAAACTTTATTGGAAAATGGCAATTTTTAGTAATTTATTTACTAAGTACTTTAATGGGAAGTTTATTTAGTTTAGTTTTCTTAGGTAATCATATTGCTGTCGGGGCATCCGGTGCTATCTTTGGTTTAATGGCATCTTTGATTTATTTCGGTTATCATTATCGTCTTTATTTAGCCGGGGCCTTAACTAGTCAAATAATTCCTATTGTCATTTTAAATTTAGTTTTAGGTTTTATTGTTCCGGGTATTGATAATGGGGCTCATATAGGTGGTCTTATAGGTGGTTATTTAGGAACCATGATAGTTGGTTTAAAGTATAAAAAATCAAATAGTGAAAGAATTAATGGTCTTATTGTTTATGTTATTTTAAGTGCCTTTTTAGTCTATGTTATTTTAAAATTAGTTTAAAATAACCCAAACCATTTTTATAATTTCGCATATCTTATTAGTGAAGGGATTTTAAATTTTTATATTTACACTTTGGTATTTAAATCTCTTTTATACCTCTTTAGACTAATTATTTCCAAAGTTACTTATCTTAACTTAAATTATTGTTCCATAAGAAATGTTGTTTAATTACAGCATTTTTTAATTTAACATAAATAATAAGAAATAATAAAAGAAAGAATGGTTATAATTAAACTTTGAATATTAAAAGAACCAGGGTAGATAAATAAAATAGAGGATATAACAAAACCAATGATGGCACTATAAGTATAACGAAAATGATTAGTTAAAAAGTAAGCCATTAATTTAAGAATAATAATGGCACTTAAACCAAAAGAAATAAGAAAGGGAAGGAATGTTTTAAAAAGAGAAAAAGAAAGATAATGAAAAGGATGGGCAATTATTTCTAAAAAGTAGTGATAAACACCAAGAAGCATTAATAAACTAGCTCCACTTATTCCGGGAATTATTTTCCCAATAGCGTAAATAATACCTGCTAAAAACATCTTGGAAGGAGTTGGTTTAGTAATTATAGATATTATATTTTTTTCTAAAAAAAATAAAAAAAGACCAAAAAATAATGTTAAAAAGAAGGGAAGAAGAGCTATCTTCTTTTCTGTTTTTTTCTTAATTTCTTTAATTAAATAAGGAATACAACCAAGTATTAAACCAATAAAGACATAAGATATAAAAAATAATTTATTTTGAAGAAGATATAAGATAATATTACTAAATAAAAAGATACTTATTAAAATTCCTATTACTAAAGGCATAAGATAACAAAAATTTTCTTTAGGTTTTTGCAAAAAATGGTTACATCTTTCGATAATTTCTTCATATATACCCATAATAGTGGCTAAAACACTACCTGATACTCCGGGAATAATAAAACCAAGACCAATAATAAAACCATACAATAAATTACGTATCATAGTTTAACTCCTCATAAAATTGTATGTTTCTTTTGTTATATTTTGCCAACCGGTAATTATTGGGTTAGTATAATTAAAAGAAATGCTCAAACTAATTATTGTGAGGAGTATATAGTCTGAAAAGAAAAAAACAAAATTTATTTTAAAAATAGTTAAAAAAGGGCAGACTTCCCCTTACCCCAAAGAAA
>CANQIY010000065.1 GCA_947624125.1 uncultured Bacilli bacterium
TGGATACACTTATCTCAAAATAATACAAATTCCAAAGAAAATATTGAAATTACTATGACCAGAGTAGGATGGGGTATAAATTATGGTGATTTAACTTGTTTTGCTATTTATAATACTGGAGATGCTCGTGCTCACATATTAAATAACAAAGCCTCTATTCGCCCTGTCTTTTATTTAAAAAATAATCTAAAATTAATAGATGGTAAAGGAACAATAGATGAACCTTTTATAATTAATTAGTAAATTACTTATTTTTCTTGTTAGTTTAGAAATTTTATTTTATACTATAGTTAAGGGTGAGTAATATGGCTGAGATGATTTTTAAATATAGTGCAATGAATGGGGGAAAAACATTAAATATTTTACAAACTGCTCATAGTTATGAAGAAAAGAATTTTAAATATGTAATCGTAAAATCGATAAAAGATACTAAGGGTCAAAAAAATATTGTTTCAAGAATAGGAATAGAAAAAGAAGTAGATATTCTTCTTAAAGAAAATGAGTCCCTTTTAACAGATAAGAATTATAAAATTTATTATACAGCAAAAGTTATATTAGTTGATGAAGTTGAACTTTTAAATGAAAAGCAAATTAAAGAATTGTGGACAATTGCCCATTTAATTAATGTTCCCGTAATCTGTTATGGTTTAAAAAGTAATTTTAAAGGTGATATTTTTAGTAATGGCATTGCTCAAATTTTTGCAATGGCTGACCATATTGAAGAAATTGGCAGTAGTAGTTTATGTTCATGTGGAAAGAAAGCTATATTTAATGCAAGAAAAGAAAATGATAAATTTACAGATGTCGGTCCCGATATAATTATTGATGATGGAAATAATAAAAATTATGAGTATGTTTCCCTATGTTCTGACTGTTATTTAAAGTATGTCAAAATCAATAGTATAGAAGCCCAAAATTTAGCAAAATTAGTTGCGAAAATTAAGTAGTTAATATATAATTTTATTTATAAAGCGATGAATAGTCTTTAAAAAATGCTAAATTCTTCTAGATATAAATAAGGTTGAAATGAAAAAGACTCATCCTTATAATACTAGAAGTTTTTTTTAGAAAAGAGGAATTGTATGGAAAAAGTAACAATGGAAGAATTAGTTAATTATTGTAAATCTTATGGTTTTATATACCAAGGCAGTGAAATTTATGGAGGTCTTGCGAATGCCTGGGATTATGGACCTTTAGGAGCTTTATTAAAACAAAATATCAAAAATATTTGGTGGAAAAAGTTTGTGCAAGAATGTTCCTTTAATTATGGTCTTGATTCCGCTATTTTGATGAATCCCAAAGTTTGGGTTGCATCCGGTCATGTTGCCTCTTTTGCGGACCCCTTAATCGACTGCAAAAAATGTAAATCTCGTTTTAGAGCTGACAAATTAATTGAAGATGCTACAAAAGGCGAAGTAAGTGGTGATGGCTTAAGTAATAAAGAATTAATAAGTATTATTAAAGATAAGAATATCGTATGTCCTAAATGTGGTAGTAGTGAATTTACGGATATTCGTAATTTTAATTTATTATTTGAAACATACCAAGGGGTAACAGAAGATGCAAAAGATAAAATATATTTAAGAGGGGAAACAGCCCAAGGAATTTTTGTTAACTTTAAAAATGTCGAAAGAAGTATGCGTGCTAAAATTCCTTTTGGTATTGCCCAATATGGTAAAAGTTTTCGAAATGAAATAACACCCGGCAATTTTATTTTTAGAACAAGAGAATTTGAACAAATGGAATTAGAATTTTTTTGCAAACCGGAAACTGATTTAGAATGGTTTGGTTTTTGGAAAAATTATTGTTTGTCATTTTTAAAATTATTAGGAATAAAAGATGAAAATTTAAGACTTCGGGACCATGCTAAAGAAGAGCTTGCTTTTTATAGTAAAGCAACAAGTGATATCGAATATAATTTCCCTTTTGGTTGGGGTGAATTATGGGGAATAGCTGATAGAACTGATTATGATTTAAAAGTTCATATGGAACATTCCAATGAAGATTTAAGATACTTAGACCCAGAAACTAATCTTAAATATTTACCTTATGTTATTGAACCATCACTTGGAGTTGATAGATTGTTATTATGTATTTTAGCTGATGCTTATCATTTAGAAAAGTTAGAAGATGAAGAAAGATTAGTTTTAAAAATTCATCCGGCTTTAGCTCCGATAAAAGTGACTATATTACCTCTTGTTAAAAAATTACATGGCGAAAAAGCGGAAGACATTTACACTAAGTTAACAAAATATTTTAGTTGTAGTTATGATGAAGCGGGTAGTATTGGCAAAAGATATCGTCGCTGCGATGCTATTGGAACGCCTTTTGTGGTGACGGTTGATGATAATACCCTTAATGATAACAAAGTTACCCTTCGTCTTCGTGATACAATGGAACAAATAACACTTGATGTTGATGAAATAAAAGATTATATAGAGAGTAAAATACTCTTGTAAAAAGCAATAATTTTTGATAGAATAAAGTAGTAATTTATAATAGATGGAGGAATATTATGGCACTTAGTAAATTGAAAGGTTTATTTAAAGGCGATGAAGATTTAGAAACAATTGAAAATGATGATGACTATTATGCTGTTTCTGAAGCGGAAGCTTTAAAAGAGGCTGATAAAGTGGGTAATAAGATGATTTTATTAGAACCAAGGAGTTTTTCGGAAGCTCAAGCAATTGCAGACCATTTAAAAGCGCGCAATAGTGTTGTTGTTAATTTGAAAAGAGTTACCTCAGCTCAAGCTAAAAGAATTATTGATTTTCTAAGTGGATGTATTTATGCAATTGGTGGAAATATGCAAAAAATTGGGGTTGGGATTTATTTATGTACACCGAAAAATGTTAATGTTCAAGGTAAAATAACAGATGATAATGATAAAGCAAAAAGTGACGCTGAAGACGAATTAGAATGGTAGTATAAAAGAAACGGTTGTGATTTTTAATGAGAAAATTTAATAATAGTTTTCCGGGTTATAATAAAAATGAAGTTAATTCTTTTGTCCAAAATGTAACAACTGAATATGAGAGTATGCTTAACAAATTAAAACTTAGGGATAAGCAAATTGAAGAATTAAGAAAAGAATTAGAGAGGTTTAAAAGTTTAGAAAATACTTTAAATAGAGCAATATTAATTGCGGAAGAGTCAACTCAAAATATTAAGAAAACAGCAATTGATGAATCAAAAGTAATAATTGAAGAAGCAAGAAGAAATGCTTCAAGAATAATTAATAATGCTTTGATGAAGACGGAAAAACTAGAAATAGAAAGTGAAAATTTAAAAAGACAAGTATCACAATATAAAAATAAATACCGTAATCTTTTAGAAACCCAATTAGATGAATTAGACCGTTTAGATATAGATAATTAAAGTGCATTTTTATGACACTTTTTTCTTTACTAAATATAAAAATAATAGTATACTTTAAATAGGAATATAATATATGGAGGTTGTATGAAAAAAAGAATTTTGAGTGCAGTAGTAGCTCTAGCTATTTTGATTCCATTAGTTCTTTTAGGAGGATATCCTCTAGCTTTTACAATTGGTATTTTAAGTGTTCTTGCTTATAAAGAAGTATTAGATTTAGAAAAGGCCCATGGTGATATTCCAAATGTTGTAAAAGTTTTAGGATTAATCAGTTTAGTATATTTAGTTTTAGGAAGTTATATGAATGAAACATTAAGCTATATAAAAAGTGCCAAAATTCTTTTACCATTATTATTAGTATTATCACCAACAGTTTTTTACCAAAAAAAATATTCGACTAATGATGCCTTTAATTTATTAGCATGGATATATTTAATAGGTATAGTTTTTAATTTTTTATTAATAATAAGAGGAATGAATTTAAATTTATTAATATATTTAATAAGTATATCCTTTATTACTGATACTTTTGCTTTTTCCATCGGGTCATTAATTGGAAAGAATAAAATGTGTCCAAAAATTAGTCCTCATAAATCATGGGAAGGGGCAATTGCTGGCCTTTTAGGAGGCTCTATTGTATCTTTGATAATATATGGTAATTTGATTAATACAATAACTTTAAATGTTGTTATTATGACGATTATATTATCAATTGTTGGGCAAATTGGGGATTTAGTTTTTAGTAAAATAAAAAGGGATAATAAAATAAAAGATTTTTCTAATTTAATTCCGGGTCATGGGGGGATTTTAGACAGGTTAGATAGTTTATCGTTTGTAACAATAACTTATGTTTTATTACGAGCTATTTTATAAATTTTAGAAAGAGAGATTAAACATGTGGTTTTTAACATTATTATTATTTATATTTATTTTAGGATTAATTGTTTTAGTTCATGAATTAGGTCATTTTTTATGGGCGAAAAAATTTGGTGTTTACATTTATGAATTTTCTATTGGCATGGGACCAGTAATTTATACGAAAAAGGGAAAAGATGGGATTAATTATAATATTAGAGCTTTTCCTATTGGTGGTTTTGTTTCCATGGCCGGAGAAGTTTATGAAGATGATGATGAAGTAAAGGAAAATGGTAAGAAAATTCCTAAGAATCGTTTTTTATGTAATAAACCTATTTGGCAAAGAATAATTGTTATGGCAGCAGGAGTAATTAATAATTTTCTTTTAGCTCTTGTGTTATTATTTGCTTGGGCTTTAATATGGGGAAGTACTTCATTAGAACCTATTATTTCAAAAGTAGAAGATAATTCAGCCGTGTTAAATGCCGGCATCAAAGCTGGAGATAAAATCGTAGCTATTAATAATCATAAAGTAAATACATGGGATGAAGCACAAATTGTCTTATATTATAAAAATGATGGTTATTATGAATTTAGAATAGAACATCCTGACGGTAAAGTTGAAGATTATAAAATTATGCCCAATGTTGTTAAAAATGAAGATGGAACTGAAACAAAAGTATTTGGAATTTATATGGAAGCTCAACCAACAAAAGGATTTTTGAACAAAATAGTTTATGCTTTTCAAAAGTTTTGGTCATTAATGTCTTCATTATGGCTTACTATTGCCGGACTTGTAACGGGTAAAATTTCGCTTGATGCTCTTTCCGGTCCAGTAGGTATTTATAATGTTGTTGGAACAGGCTTAACAATGAAGTTTAATGAATGGGCTCAATATACAATGTATTTAGTTGCTTATCTTTCTATTAATGTTGGCTTTATTAATATTTTACCTTTCCCAGCCTTTGATGGTGGTAGAATATTCTTCTTAATTATTGAAAAAATCAAAGGAAGTCCTGTTAATCAACAATTTGAAAATTGGTGTCATACAATTGGTTTTATTCTTTTAATGATTTTAATTGTTTTAGTAACAATAAAAGATATTATTAGATTATTTTAAGTAAGTGATGTTAAGATTTTTTGAAAATGTCAGTTTTTCGCATTTGCTATGCAAATGAGTTAGTAAGAACCAAAGGCAAGCTTTG
>CANQIY010000066.1 GCA_947624125.1 uncultured Bacilli bacterium
CGCATTACCAAGCCAAACATCTGTCCCGTGTGATAAACCGGAAATTTTAATTAATTCGGCAAAAGTTGTTGGTTTGGTATCTTTAAGCATTCCAATGGTAAAATTAGTTCCAAACTCCGGAACACCAAGAGTTCCTGTATCATTCATAATTTGTTCTTTGGTAACTCCTAAAGGAGATGGTGATAAAAATAAATTCATTGTTTCTTTATCATCAAAGGGAACTGTTTTAACATCAATACCGGTTAAATCTTGTAACATTCTAAGTTGCGTTGGGTCAGTATGACCTAAAATATCTAGTTTTAAAACATCTTGGTCAATAGCATGGTAATCAAAATGGGTTGTTCGCCAAGCAGCATCGACATCTTCAGCCGGATATTGATAAGGAGTAAAATCAAATACATCCATATACCCAGGAATTACAACAATACCACCGGGATGTTGACCTGTTGTTCTTTTAACACCAACACAACCAGCTGCAAGACGTTCAATTTCTAAATTACGCATTGATATACCTTTATCTTCACAATAACCTCTTACAAAACCATAAGCAGTTTTTTCCGCGACTGTTCCTATAGTTCCGGCCCGATAAACATTATCTTCCCCGAATAAAACTTTTGTATATTCATGAGCAGCGGCTTGATTTAAATCGGAAAAGTTTAAATCGATATCCGGAACTTTATCAGCATTAAAGCCTAAAAAGGTTGCAAAAGGCATATCTTCTCCATCTTTAATCATTTTCGTTCCACACTTTGGACAATTTTTATCCGGTAAATCAAAACCAATACCATATTTAATAGATAAATTTTCCCCGTTTTCATCTTGGAAAATACTATGTTTACATTTTGGACAACGATAATGACTAGGAAGCGGATTAACTTCAGTAATACCCATCATCGTTGCCACAAAAGATGACCCAACAGACCCTCTTGACCCAACTAAATAACCATCATCATTACTCTTTTTAACTAATTTTTGGGCAATAAGATAAATAACATCAAAGCCACCCCCAATTATTCCTTTTAATTCATCTTCAATTCTTTTTTGAATAATTTCTGGTAACTCTTCTCCATACCATTCTTTGGCTTTACTATAAACCATTTCTTCAACTATTTCTTTAGAATTTTCAATTTTTGGGGAAAAAGGTACTCCTCCCGTTTCAATAATAACTTCAACTATTTCACATTTACTAGCAATAATATTAGGGTTTGTAATAACTATTTCTTTGGCTTTTTCTTCGCCTAAAAAGGAGAAAGCATCAAGCATTTCTTTTGTCGTATAAAAATGCATATCAGGTACAGTTACCCCTCTTTTATTTAAAGGATGCAATTTACCATTAAATCTTTGATTAATAATAATATCACGATATATTTTATCTTCTTTAGTTAAATGATGGGCATCACTTGTTGCACATACCATAACCCCAGCTTCTGATGCAACTCTTACAATTTTTCTAATATGTGTATAAATATCTGCTAAAGATTTAATACTACTTGAGTCTAAATCACATAGAAAAGAATAAGCAGTAGGTGGTTGAACTTCAATGTAATCATAATATTGCATCATTTTTGCTAATTCTTCATCTTCTTTGGTAAAAGCATCTTCCCATATTTCGCCATTAACACAACCACTGCCAAAAAGAAGTCCTTCTCTATGTTCATTAAGTTCATTTCGAGGTAATTTACATTGGTCACCTTTATATAAATATTTAGTATTAGCAAAACTAATTAATTTAAATAAATTCTTTAAACCTACTTTATTTTGTACTAAAACTGACATATGAAAGGGTCTTGAATATTTAAGTAAATCTTCAATATTAATCGAATTATATAACTTTGTAGTTGTTTCAATATTTCGATTACTTAATACTTTTGCCATCTTATAAAAGGCAATAGCTGTTCCTTCACTATCGTAATCACCACGGTGATGGGCACTTTCATCCCATGGAACATCTAATTCTTTTACTAACGTTGATAATTTATGATTTTTCCATTCCGGATATAATAAACGAGCCATACTCATTGTATCTAATACTGTATTAGTAAATTCCCCTAAATTATATTTACTCATCGCCGCACTGATAAAACCAATATCAAATTTAGCATTATGAGCTACTAAAGGTAAATCTTTAATAAATTCTAAAAATCTTTTAACAACATTTTCTTCAGTGTCTTTATCTTTTAACATTTCATCGGTTATATTAGTTAGTTCTACTATTTTCTCCGGTAATAATTTCTCCGGATTAATTAATTCATCAAAGCGTTCAGTTACTTCTCCATTCTTAATTTTGACTGCTCCAATTTCTATCATTTGGTCACTAAAGGGCGTAAAACCAGTCGTTTCTGTATCAAATACAACATATTCTTGATTTAATAAATCATAGTCTTTTAAATTATAAATAAGTTCATTTTCATTTTTAACGATACTCATCTCCGCTCCATAAATGACTTTAAACTTGTCTTTTTCTTCTTTTCCTTTATTTAAATCACAAACGGCATGATATAACTCCGGATAAGACTGCAAACAATTATGGTCAGTTACAGCGACTGCTTTATGACCTAATTTATAAGCATAATTAACTAAAGCTTTAGCATCAATTACCCCATCCATTGCACTCATCATTGTATGGGTATGTAATTCAACTCTTTTTTCATCACTACCATCAGTGATTAAATCATCTTTACTTGGGATAGCTTCAATACCTTTACCATTTAAAACCATTTGTCTTAAATAATTATCCATTTCGATATTACCATAAATTCGAAACCATTTACCAACTTTAAGACCTTTTAATATTTGATGATATTCTTCTTCTTTAAATCTTACAAATTTAACTAAAAAACTATCTGTTTTATCACTTACTTTTAAATTAATAATATAGGCCGTAGCTTTAGCTCCTTTTCGCTCACTATTTTCCATGCCAAAAATATATCCTTCAATAATGGCATTTTTCATTTCACCCCCAATATCATGTAAATTAATGATATTTCCATCTTTATGAATACCAAAAATAACAGGGTTAACTTCTTCTTTTGTCACTTTCTTAACATTTTCTTCTTTCGCTATTTCTTTTTGTAATTCACTTGCTTTTTCTTCTGATATTCCTATTTCAATTTCATAATCACCTAAACCATAATTATGCATTTGTTCTAAAATAATATTTTGATAACTTGCTAAAGATTCTTTTTCAGTTTCACTAGCTACTTCTAAATAAATAACATTATTTAAAACTTTAGCAAAACAATTTTCTAACCCCATTAAGGAAGGATGTTCAAAAATAACATTTTCTAAAATCTTTTTTAAATAATTGGCAATATCTATGTCATTGATTTCATCATAAACTAGTTCAATAAAACATTTATCTTTATTATTAATCCCATTTTTAGCTTTCTTAAAAAGAAGTGTTATAACATCATAGTCAATAACATTCTTACTTTTTAAATAGACATAATATGTTTGATTATCTTTTTTATATATAACTTTATCAATTAAGGTATTACTAAATTCATCCCTATAATCATAATTAATACTTTTTAAAAATCTTTTTAATTCATCCATCTTTACACCTTCTCTATTTTTGTAGCGACAACATTGTATTTATCGTATCTTTTGACTACTTTTCCCCATACTCTAATCATATCATTATTTTTTAATTTGGTTAATGATTTATAAATATTAGGAAAAACGGTAACTTCAAAATTGCCGATTTCATCACTAACTCTTAAGAATGCCATATCTTCATTCTTTTTCGTTTTTATTTTCTTTACGTCTTCTATCATAACATAACATTGAATATTTTTAAATACATTTGTTTGCAATTTGTCACTTTTCATGACATTTTGAGCAACTATTTGACTAGCGGGATGATTAGTGACAAAAAAACCATAACTAAGAATTTCAAATTCTCTTAATATTTCTTTAGGATATTCATTTGTTTTTTCAATTTCAGGTATTAAAGCATATTCTCCTAAATCTTTATATAAAAGACCATAATTAATAAACATATCTAAGTTATTCATCATTGTTTGCATATTATAAAAATCTTTAAAAGCTCCAGCTTTAATTAACATAACATATTCACTTTTAGTAATTTTTCCACTCATTCTTTTAAAGAAATCAAATACACTTTGAAAAGAACCATTGGCTCTTTCTTTAACAATTTCTTCCCCTATTTCCCTTTTTAAATTTTTAATAACTTTAAAAGGCAAATAAACTTTTTTTTCATGAATGACAAAATCTAATTCTGAATAATTGATATTAACATTTTCAATTCTTTGTCCATTCTTTTTTAATTCGCCTAAATAAATCTTAATTTTTTCACTACTACCTATTACATTATCTAATAAAGAAAAGATAAATAAATGAGGGTAATGAACTTTTAAATAAGCCATTTGATAAGATACTAAGGCATAAGAAACCGAATGAGCTTTATTAAAACCATAAGATGCAAAAGATAGAATATGATTATAAATATTATTAATAAGATTTATATCATAACCATTTTTTAAAGCATTACTTACAAATTTATCTTTCCATTTTAATAATAAATCACTTTTTTTCTTAGCCATTGCATACCGAACGTTATCAGCTTCCGCAAAACTAAATGATGCCATTTTAACTAAAATATTAATAACTTGTTCTTGATAAATAATAACACCATAAGTTTCTTTTAATATTTCTTTTAAATCTTCATGATAATAACTTACTTTTTCTAGTCCTTCTTTTCTTTTAATATATGTTTCTAATTCTTTGGATGGACCCGGTCTAATTAATGCAACAGCGGCGATTAAATCTTCAAAACAATTAGGTTTTAATTTGGGTAAAATATTTTTAAAAGCATTGGTTTCAAATTGGAATATTCCTTCAGTTTCAGCCTCACTAAAAAGTTTATAAACTGCTCTATCATCTAAAGGTATTTCTCTTAACGAAAAATTTTCTATATTATTAATTATTTTAGCAATTGTACTTAAATTTTTTAAAGCTAAGAAATCCATCTTTAATAAACCTAAATCTTCTAAATATTCCATTCCACATCCCGTTAAATAAACATCTTTTTTCTTATACATAGGAATTATTTCATCTAAATTTACACTCGCAATAACTACTCCCGCGGCATGAGTAGAAATATTTCTTTTTAAACCTTCTAATTTTAAACTAATTTCATATAACTTCGAAAGTTCTCTATATCTTTTTAAATATTCTTTAATTTGGGGATTTAATAAATTTTTTTCTAAAGTAATATCTCTATTTACTTCTTTTAAAAATTTATTTAATAAATGTTCATCAATTTTTAAAATTTTTCCTACATCTCTTAGAACTAATCTTGTTTTAAGCGTTGCATAAGTCATTCCCCCTGCAACACAAGATGAGCCATATTTTTCTTTAACATAATTAATTACTTC
>CANQIY010000067.1 GCA_947624125.1 uncultured Bacilli bacterium
CTAAAGGACCATCTTATAATCCAAAAGATAAAAGACTAGCTATTCTAGTAGAAGACCACCCTTTAAGTTACCGGCTTTTTGAAGGTACTATTCCCAAAGGTGAATATGGTGGCGGAACAGTAATGGTTTTTGATATGGGTTATTATGAAATTATTAATGACGTACCTAAAAATTTTAAAACAAAAGAAATTAAATTTATTTTAAAAGGAGAAAGATTAAAGGGAGCTTGGACTTTAATCAATATCAAAGATGAAAATTGGTTATTAATTAAAGAAAATGATGAATTTAGTAACTTTTTAGATATTACTAAAATAGATAAAAGTGTTAAAACAAATCGAACAATGGAAGAAATAGCTAATAATGTAATTAAAAGAAAAACAACAAGAAAAAAAGGAATTGTTGATAACATTTTAATTACTAATCCGGATAAAGTTATTTTTCCAAGTTCTAAAATAGCCAAAATGGATATAGCTATGTATTATCATCAAGTAGGAAAAAGAATGCTTCCTTACTTAGAGAAAAGATTCATAAGTACTTTAAGAGCACCAGAAGGAATAAAGGGAGATATTTTCTTTAAAAAACATTTAGAAAAACTTAATAAAGGTTTAAAAAAAGTTATGGTAAATAATAATGATTATTATTATATTAAAGATATGGAAGGATTAATAAAAGAAGTTCAAATGAATAGTTTTGAATTTCATATTTGGGGATGTCCTTCTAATAAAATAAATAAACCGGATATAATGGTTTTTGATTTAGACCCGGATGAAAAACTACCTCTTAAAAAGGTCAGAGATGGTGTTAAAGATTTAAAAAGTATTTTAGATGAATTAAATTTAAAAGCATATTTAAAAACTAGTGGTGGAAAAGGTTATCATGTTGTAGTACCTCTTAAAAATAATTTAAGTTGGGCAAAATTAGAAAAAATTTCTCAAAATATTGCTTCTTTAATGGTTATGAAATGGCCCTTTAAATATACAACAAATATCCGTAAAAGTAAAAGAAAAGATAAAATATTTATAGATTATTTAAGAAACAAAAAGGGAGCCACCAGTGTAGCTCCCTATTCCCTTAGGTTAAGAGAAAAAGCTCCCGTTTCAATGCCTATTAAATGGAGTGAACTTGATAAAGTTAAACCAAATAGTATTCATATTAAAGAAGCTTTACAAAGATTAAAAAAGAAAGACCCTTGGGAAGATTTCTTTCTCTAAATTTTCATAATATTTTGTAATTTTTTAACAATTTTTTTCTCTATCCTCGAAATATATGATTGACTAATGCCTAACATTTCAGCTACTTCTTTTTGGGTATATTCTTTCGTATTATTAAGGCCATACCGAAGAGTCATAATTTCTTTTTCTCTACTATCTAAAATATCTATTTCTTTTTGTAATGTTTCTTTATCAACAACTTGTTCAAATTCCTTTGGTACGACATCATCATCGGTACCTAGGATATCTTCTAATCTTAGTTCATTACCTTCAGCATCATAGTTTAGAGTCTCTTCTAAACTTATTTCAATTTTTTTTCTTTTATTTTTTCTTAAAAACATTAATATTTCGTTAGCTATACATCTTGAGGCATAAGTAGCCAGTTTAATATTCTTGTCTATTTTATAAGTATTAATTCCTTTAATTAAACCAATAGACCCGATTGATACTAAATCTTCAATATCAAAACCAGTATTTTCATATTTTTTAGCTAAAAAGACTACTAAACGTAAGTTATGTTCAATTAAAATATTGCGAGCTAAAATATCACCCTGTCTAGCTTTAATTAAATAATCTAACTCTTCTTCTTTGGATAAAGGTGGTGGTAATTTATCAGTAGCTCCGACAAAAAAACAGTCACTATACTTTCTTTTCAAAAAATTAATTAACTTTTTAAACATTTATATCCTCCTCTAGTAAATGATAATTAAGTAAACATTCTACTTCATCAAAGCCTTTAAAAGTATCACTTAATCCTAATAAATAATTAGTATATACTTTTTCATTTACTTTAATATTTTTAATACTAATACATTCTAATAAACTTTTTTGGTTAATTGTATTCGTTATAACATAAATAGGACTTCTTATATTATATATGCCTTTTATTAACTTTTTATTTATTAATATGATATATTTATTAGTAATAGGGTCTTTAAGTCTATTACCACTGTCAATGAAACCCTGTAAAGTAAGTTGTTTATTATTTTTAAAAGTTATAACTACTTTTGTATAATAATTAATAACTTCTTTTAATTTCTTTTGTTCTTTTATATATAAATAAAGGATAAAGGGTGCGAATAATAATAAAATGATATATGATAAATTATGAAATTCTATTTTTAGAAAATATAAAAAACCTGCTAGTATAACACTACACATATATAAATAAAGCATATTATTAAGAAAATATTTTATATTCTTATAACCAAAAGTAATTAATAATAAAAATAGACTAGCTATGATTTTTAATATTAATAATAAGATATTAGAGATGGGAATAAAAATAATAAAAGTAGTTAAACCTCCAATAAATGAACCTAAAATAATTCTTTTTAAAGATATATTTCTTTTTAAAGTAACAGATACCGTCATTAGTAATAAAAAATCATATATAATATTTAAAATAAATAATAAATCGATATATATTACCATTTTAATTCACCTATTTTTATTATATAAAAAAGAAACGATAAATTTTGTCGTTTCTTTTTAGTTAATTTAATTTATTTAAAATAAATCATTATTTCTTAAAAATGGTGGGATTTCTAAATCATCATCAGTTGGAACTGTTCTTCTTTTTGGCATTTCATCAGCTCCATATAAATCTTCAGCATCATTTCCATCAAAACCAGTGGCAATAACCGTCACAATAACTTCATCAGTTAAATTTTCATTTTTGATTGCTCCAAAGATGATATTAACATCACTTTTAGCTGCTTCTCTAACAGTTTCCACAGCATCTTCTATTTCAAATAAAGTTAAATTCTTTCCACCTGTAACATTAACAATGGCATTAGTGGCTCCATCAATTGTTGCTTCAAGTAAACTATTAGCAACAGCTTGCCGAGCAGCTTCAATAGCTCTATTTTCTCCAGCATTGCAACCAATACCGATAATAGCAGTTCCACTTTTTTCCATAACGGCTTTAACATCCGCAAAGTCTAGATTAATAACTCCAGTTACCGCAATTAAATCGGAAATAGATTGAACACCACGGTGTAAAACATTATCAACTTCTTTGAAAGCATCATCAAAACTAGTTGTTTTATCAATTATATCTCTTAATTTATCATTAGGAATAACAATTAAAGTATCAACATGCTTTCTTAATTCTTCAATTCCAAGTAAGGCATTCTCACTTCTTCTTTTACCTTCAAAACGAAATGGTTTTGTAACAATACCAACAGTTAAAGCACCAAGTTCTTGCGCAATTTCAGCAATAATAGGAGCAGCACCAGTACCAGTTCCACCACCCATACCACAGGCTACAAAAACCATATCAGCACCTTTCAAAGCTTCTTCAATTTCGGTTTTACTTTCTAAAGCTGCTGCTCGACCAATTTCCGGATTAGCTCCAGCTCCTCTTCCACCAGTAATTGATTTACCTATTTGAATTTTATTCGGAGCTTTTGAGATATTAAGAACTTGTAAGTCAGTATTAACAACATAAAATTCAACACTTTTTACGCCTTCTTCTATCATACGATTAACAGCGTTACAACCGCCTCCGCCAACACCAACTACTTTAATTTTTGCTACTTGGTCCATTTGTAATTCATTCATCTTCATCTCTCCTTAACTATCAAAAAAGTATCCGAACAATTTTCCTAATATTGAATTATCCGTAATATTAACTTGCTTTCCAGCACCCGTTAACTCTTCTTCCTCTTCCGGATTAAAAATGGAAAATTCTTTATTTCTTAATTTTAATCTACTATTATAATACTTAATCATGCCAATGGCAGTGCCATATTTGTTACTTCGTGCCCCGATTTCTTCAACATTGCCTATAATTCCACTTGGGCCAATTAACTCTTC
Source organism: uncultured Bacilli bacterium (assembly GCA_947624125.1). Classification (GTDB taxonomy): domain Bacteria; phylum Bacillota_I; class Bacilli_A; order RF39; family UBA660; genus SIG200. Next base: position 4,032 of record CANQIY010000067.1, read on the forward strand.
AACTAAGATATCAAAATCAGGACTTTCTGTAACTCCTCCTGTAAGTATTATATAACTAATTTCTTTTTTTGTTAAGAGATTAATTTGCTTTTTCGCTAAATTAATAATCTCCGTTAATCTTCCCATAACTATTTCAGAAGCATCATATTGATTAATTTTAACATTTTCTTCATATTTATCTTCAAAATTTAAAAATTCATTAGGTTGAGATAGTCTTGTGTGTGCTAGAGCTAAATGTTCTTTCACATATTTCGCATCTTCTTCTTTTATTTTGTAAACATAGGCTAAATCATTCGTGATTTGGGCTCCTCCAATATCTATAACTTCTAAATTAGTAAGAATTCCTTTATTAAATATAGAAACCGTGGTGGTAATTTCGCCAATATTAACCATGGCTACTACATTTTGACTTAATTCTTTTGTTTTATATTGATAAAAATCTCCTAAAGGGGATATAACAACATCAACTAAATCGATATTCATATTTTTTAAAATAGCATAAATGCCTTCTAAATTCTTTTTAGGAACCGTAACTACAATGGCTTTCATTGCTAATTTTTCCGCAATCATATTTAAAGGACTTGATACAACTTCTCCATTAACATTAAAACTAACTGGTAATACAGTAACTAGTTCTTTATTATCCATAATTTTATTTTGAATCGATTTTTGCATTACTTTAAAGACATCATCATTAGTTATTACTTTATCGGGATTATCAATACCAATTGTTCCACTACTTAAAAAACATTCAGCATAACTACTAGGCACAGTAGCTATTACTTTTCTTATTGGTAACCCAATAATATTTTCAGCTTTTTTAAAGACCTCATTAAATGCTTCTTTCGCACTTTCTCCATTAATAATATAACCCTTTTTTATTCCTCTAGCTGGAGTTTCTACACACGCTAAAATATTAATTTTGTTTTTTATAACCTCTCCAACTACTAATTTAATTAAAGAGGAACCAACATCTAAACTAGCAATTACTCTGCGCATAATTCCACTCCTATTTTACTACCTTTAATTATATCGAAAAATATAATACTTATCAAGAAATTTTAGATATTATTTAAAGAAAAATGCTGTTAATATTTAACAACATTAAGATTTATAGGTTAATTATAAAGGGTTCATCACTTTTACCATTACCATCAACTATTTTGATATTATTTTTTAGGAAGAAGACAGGGCGAACAGAGGCTTTGCGACTTAATCCGTAAGCACGAGCATCCCCGGTATTAAAAATAGCAAAACAAGTTAAATCACCATAGTCAATACCCCATCCTACTCTGGTCATAGTAATTTCAATATTTTCTTTGGAATTTGTATTATTTTGAGATAAGTGTATCCA
>CANQIY010000068.1 GCA_947624125.1 uncultured Bacilli bacterium
AAGGGAGAAAAAGTAATGCAAGTTATTAACAAGAAACTAATTGTTATTTTTATATGTTTAGGTATTTTTATATTTGGTTTATTTAAATTATTTAATAAAAAAGATACAAAATTAGATGAAGTAAAGCTTGATATAAGAGATACCAATAATTCATTTGCTATATATGTAGAACAAAGTGATGGCAATTATGAAGAAAGTGAAAGTAAAGAATTTCCCAAAGGATATAAATATAATTATATAAAATCAAATTGTACAGGTATAGATGGTAATATAGTAAATGGAGTATTAGATTATAATAATGAAACAGGAATAGCTACAGTAGATACCAGTGATAGTTTAAATTGTTATTTATATTTTGATAAAGGAGCAGGTTTAGAAATCATAGGAAAGGAACCTAAAGGTTTAAATTTAGAGACAACAAGTGATAGTGACGAATGGACAGGAATGTATCGTTTCCAAGGACAACAAAGTGAAGGAATAGAAAATTATATATGTTTTGGAACGAGTGACCAAAATGAATGTAAAGCACATCCCGATAAATATATGTACAGAATAATAGGAATAGAAGAAAGTGGAAGAATAAAAGTAATAAAAAAGGAAGCTTTAGAAGAAACAGACCAATGGTGGACAGATGATGCAACAAGTAAACAATGGAGTGAATCGTTAATTTTTGAGCATATAAATAATACAACATTTTTAAATAATGAAGAATTAGTTCCAAAAGGATGGGAAGATAAAATAGACAATAATAATTGGTTATTTGGAAGTATGCATAATACTAATGTTACTTATGGAGCAAAACAAAATGGTGTTGAAGTATATAAAATAGAAAGTGGCCAAAAAGAAGCACAATGGTATGAAAAAGCAAATAGTTTAGAAGATGAATATAAAGGAATTATAGCACAATCTTCTATATCGTCATCTGGAGCAATATATTATTATATAACACATACAGAGAAATGGAGTGAAACAGAGTTACTTCATGAAGTAAATGCTAAAATCGGTTTAATTAACTTAAGTGATTATTATTTATCAGTTGGTAATGATGGCAATTGCAATAGTGGAGGTAACTATAGTGAATGTCTTACAGGATGGATGCATTTGACTAAAAATGATAATAAAAAATCAAAACAAGTTGAATGGACTATGACAAGTTATGGTCTTGCTACATTTAGGGATGGACTTATTGATGCATATGCTATATTTACCTCTGGAAATGTTGCCCATGTTGAGATGAATAAGCAATATCTTGTTCGGCCTGCTTTTTATTTAAAATCAAACAACATGTTAAAAGAAGGAAGCGGAACAGAAGAAGACCCGTTTGTTATAGAAGATGTAACATATGAAGGAGAACCAAAAGGATTAATAGAATTTGCATCAAAAGGATTAAATATAACTACTACAAGTGATAGTGAAGACTGGACAGGAATGTATAGATATCAAGGGCAACAAAGTGAAGGAATAGAAAATTATATATGTTTTGGAACAAGTGACAAAAATGAATGTTTAAAAAATCAAGATAAATATATGTATCGAATAATAGGTATAGAAGAAAGTGGAAGAATTAAAGTTATCAAAAAAGAAGCACTAAAAGATGGAGACCAATGGTGGTCAGATTATGATACCAATGTATATTGGAATGAGTCATTAATTTTTGGCCATATAAATGGCGAAAAATTTTTAAATAATAAAGAATTAGTTCCAAATGATTGGGAAGATAAAATAGACAATAATAATTGGTTATTTGGAAGTATAAATGATAATCTTGTTAATAGTACAAAACAAAGTGGAATAGAAGTATATAAAATAGAAAGTGGAGAGAAAGAAACAGTATGGTATGAAAAAGCTGAAGAAGGTGAAAGTTATAAAGGAGTGCAAGCTAAATTATATAAAACTCCTGATGGTCCTTATAAAGATAGAGAATTTTATTACATAGAACATACCGAAAAATGGAGTGAAACCATTATTCCTCATGAAGTAAATGCTAAGATAGGAATAATTAATATGAGTGATTATTATTTATCAGTAAATAATGATGTTAATTGTTATAATAATACAAGTTGTTCTATAAGTTGGATGCATTTATTACAAAATGATAATAATCCACCAATTAATGATGAATATACCATGACTCGTCTTGGGTGGAATATTAATCGTAGTAGATATGGTGTTATAGTTATTTTATCATCTATTGGTATTAGCCCGTCACTAGCGAATGGCTCATTATCTATTCGTCCTGTTTTCTTTTTAAAAAATGACATAAAAATAGTTGATGGTAATGGTAAAAGTGATGAACCATTTATAATAAATTAAAAAATGTTAAATAAATGGTAAATTAATCCAATTCTTTGACATAATTTGACATATTTTATTATATATGCTATAATTATATTGTTATTCAGGGGGATAATAATGAATAATTTAATAGATATGGCGTATGCCCTCCACATTTTGTGGGGTTGGATTAAAAGTAAAATTTATGATTTAAAAATAAAATATTTCTTATTACCGATGGTTTATTTAATGATTATATTATCGGTAGTACCTACTGTAAATACTATAGTTAGTAAAGTAACATATACAACATCTAGTAGTTATACTACAGTAGCAGTAATTAGTGAAGAAAGTAAATATGAAACTATTTTAGATAAATATAATTTAACAAAAGATGAATTCAATGTTTTAAGTGCCATTGTTTTAACGGAAGCTGAAGCTAACTCTTATGAAGATGCTTATGCCGTTGTTAATACAATATATAATAGAACGAAAAGTAAAAATTGGATTTACTCAGTGAATAAAAGATATGGTGAAGGAAAGGGTACTAACCTTTATTACCAAGCTATATCTCCAAATCAATTCGTTGTATATCAAACAGGAACTTATAAAAAGAATTTAGGAAATGTTACAAGTATTGGTTATAAAGCTATCATCGATTTCTTATATTCTGAAAATATTATGCATAATTATTTATCTTTTAGAGCACATACTATAAAGGTTAGTGGCAGTGAGTCATTTAGTGATGGTGGTAATAATTACTTTAATACGCTAGAAGATGCTAATAGAATATAAAAAGAATTTAGACTTAACTAAATTCTTTTTATATTACTGAAATTAAGTTTAGCAATACTTTTTAGAGAATCCATTCCTAGTTCTTCAACAATATCTTTAGCAACTTTATCAACATCTTTACCAGCTCCTTTAGGAAGAGGAAAGTGAATGCTATCTGATAATTCATCCATTTTTCTTAAAAAAATATATCTACTTATAATGGATGCACAAGCTACACTTAAAACTTGGTCTTCGGCTTTAGTCATAAAAGTTATATGCATAACTTTATTAGGAACATTTTCTAAATATTTATAATAATTTTCTGGATTACAAAATTGGTCAATAACTATTTTAGCATAACTATAATTTTTAGTCTTTAATTCATATAAAGCTTTATTATGTAAGATAGCTTTTATTTTATTCATATTATTTTCTTTACTATAATATTTATTATAAGTTTCATTATCTAAAATCGTTGTTACATGAGGAATTTTCTTCATTATTTGGGGAGCTATTTCTAATATTTTTTCATCTGTTATTTTTTTAGAATCCCTTACTCCTAGAGTTTGTAAAAATTCAAAATTATCTTTCGATACAAAAGTAGCAGTAACAATAATTGGTCCAAAAAAATCTCCTGTTCCAACTTCATCGGAACCAATAGTGGCTACATCTAAGAAATCACTCTTTTTTTCTTCAACTTTTCCTTCTGTTCCATCAATATTAATAATTCTTTTATTTAATTTTTTTTCTAAATCAATCCAAATATTGGCATCGATATCAGCACTAACACCCTGAAACATAATTTTGCCACTTTCATAAAAAGTTATTGTTGTATCAGCATCTTGAGCTTGGAAAATAGCATATGGTGGTGTTTTTTCTTTTCTTAAATCTTGATAGTAATCAATAATTTTCTTTTTTAAATTATCCGATACTTTAAATACAATAGTCATTTTACACCTCTTCATCATTTTAACACATTTTGCTTTATTTTTCATTATGAATATAATATAATTTAATAGAGGAGATGGTGAGTTTGAGTACTTTTGTCGACATTTTTGTCATAGCTTTTATTTTAATTGGCTTAATTTTAGGAATGAAAAAAGGACTTATTAAATCAGCAGTTAGTTTTATTGGCTTATTAGCTATTGTTATTTTAAGTTATACATTTAGATATAAAATCGCTGAATTTTTAATTGATAAGATGCCTTTCTTTGAATTTTCCGGTTTTGAAGGTTTAACAAGTTTGAATATCTTGTTATATAATGTCATAGCATTTGTTGTTATTTTTATTGTTTTATATTGTGTATTAAATATAATTATAACAGTAACTGGTTTTATTGATACTTTGTTAAAATTTACCGTTATTTGGGTTATTCCTTCGAAAATAGGTGGCGCTATAATCGGTGCTTTAGAAGCTATAGCTTTTGTCTTTATTATTTTATTTGTACTTGCTAGTTTCAATGGAACATCAAGTATGATAAGAGGTAGTAAAGCCGCTAACTATGTTTTAGAGAAAACACCTATTATGGGTAATTTCTTATATGGTATTTCGACCGGAGCAAGAGATATTTATAATGACATTGAAAAAATGAGAAATGATAATTTAGAAACAAAAGATATTAATAAAAGTATTATGCAAATGGAAATTAGCTATGGTTTAATTACTTGTGAAAAAGCTCAAGAATTAGTTGATACTGGTAAAGTTGATTTAGGAGATGTAACATTTTCATGTCCTAAAGGAGGAAATTAATGGTTAAACATTTAGAAAATGAAAAAGATTATGATAGTTTAGTAGAAAAAGGTCTTATTTTAGTTGATTTTTATACTGAATGGTGTGGACCATGTAAAATGATGGCTAATATTTTAGAAGATATTGACTATATGGAAGTTCTAAAAGTTGACGCTGATAAATTTGAAGATTTAGCAAGAAAATTTGGAATTATGAGTGTACCAACCCTTTTGTTTTATAAAGATGGGTTAGTAATGCAAAAAGAAATAGGTTATAGAACTCCAGAAGAATTAAAAGAAATATATGTAAAAATAAGTGGAAATTAACAATACCACTTATTTTTTTTGTTCAAAACTTGACTCCGGGGGGGGGTATTATATAATAACAAATATAAAATAAAGGGAGAAAAAAGTAATGCAAGTTATTAACATTATTAATAGA
>CANQIY010000069.1 GCA_947624125.1 uncultured Bacilli bacterium
CATCACTAAGAGATGCAATATCTTGAATTAATTCTAACAATGTCTTATTATTAGTAATATTTTCTAACATCGTATTATAGTCATCTTCACTTAAGTCATTAATACTTATAGCCTTACTAGTATCAAACTTTGCTACTTCTGTAACTTCTTTTTTCTTACTCGTAATAGTAACTATTGCTTCGGTATTCTCTGATGGCATATTGATATCTAACTCTATTTTCGCATCATTTTCATTACCCTCTATTTTTATACTCATACTAATTTCGGCACTATTCAACTTTAATTCTAATTTTTCTTTTTCGGTATTAATGGTTAAATTATCTTCCCCACTTATAATGTTTAAAGTAAAACTTCCTTCTTTAATAATAACATCGCCTAATTTTTCCTCATCAACCATTATATTAAATTTATCTTCTTCTTCTTTTATTAAAGTCATTTTACTATCATTAATACTTAATTCTGCTTGTTCTAATTTATCAGTCTTTTTATTAATATAAATTTTTACTTCAATCCCCGTCTCTGGTTCTGTTAAATTATTTTTAGCATCCATTAATTCTTTTATAATATCTTCTTCTTTTGTGTTTGTAACAGCTGCGATATTTTCTAAAAATTGAGTATTACTTTTTAGGCCATCTAATAAATTTGTTTCAATATTATATAATTCTTCCTTACTTAAACTTAATATATGTTCATAAACTACTTTATCACTTCCTAAAACATTTAAATTTGTTTCATTGAAAGTAAAATAATTTTCATTTAAAGCTTTTTTTAATTCTTTAACAAATTCATCTATAATAATATTATATTTATCAAAGTCTTGTTCTTGCCATATAACATTAAGAGCATCTTCTAAGCCATCAATTCTAATAACCTTATTATATAAAGTATCTAAATCGGCATACATTTTATCATTATCAGCTAAAACTTTAGCTTTTAATAAATCCTTATTATTATATAAAATATTTATATCACTACTTAATAATTTATTGTGATAATCAACATTCGAACTCATTTGTAAACTCATTTTATTAATTACATTAGCTAAATCTGTGTATTCTTTATTAGTAGTCTTAATATTAAATGCAATACTAGCATCATTACCAATTATTTTATTTAAATTATTTTCGGCATTTCCTAAATTCTCTTTTAAGGAGCTTGCAAAACTATCAATTGTTTTATAGTAAATATTTTGTGAATCCTTTTTTGCTAAATTAAGATAAATAAATACGCCACTTAAAATAACAATTAAAATAGCTATTATAATAAGGATAAGTGAATACTTATTTTTACCTTTCTCTATTTCCTTATTCAAATTTTCTTCCATAATCAAACACTTCCTACTCACTCTTATAATATTAATACTTTTTTCGCCATTTTACAACTCATTTTGTACTAAAAAATAAGCATAATATTCATCAAAAGTTATATGATTTTCATAAATATAAGTTGCAGCATCAACACCTACATAACGATAATGCCATGGTTCAAACTTAAAACCTGTTAAATATTCTTTCCCAAGAGGATATCTTAAAATAAAACCATATTTATAAGCATTACGTGAAAGCCAAGCAAATTCTAAACTATTTTCAAAATGGTCAAGAGAAGATGAGGTATTAATATCAAGAGCAAGACCAGTTTGATGTTCGGAATAACCTGCTCTTGCGGAATAACGGTCAGCATTTTCTTTGCCATCAACGATTTCATAACCATGATATATGGCTTTTTGCGTTTCAAAACTTCGATAAGCTGAAACATTAAATAAAGTTATACCATCCAAGCGGGCCATTTCCACCATTTCTTTAAAATAAGGATAAGCATCTTTAGCCATTTTAGCAGACTTTTTCGTATATTTACTTTCGATATCAACTAAATCCGGTACAAAACTTTTTCTAACATAATTATATTTATTAACTAAAATCAAAGTGTTTTTACTATAGTCAGCTTGCTTTCGATGTGTGTAAAATTCATAATCTATACCAACGTTCACCCTTTTAACTACTTCTTCATAATCTGTTATAGGATTATTTTCTAAATAGTTAAGATATCTATCTAAATTAGTAGGAATATAATATTCTTCACTTTTTAACCGCGCTAAAACTTCTTCCTTTATATCCTTATCCTTATCTTTATTATCTTCCCTTTTCTTCATAACTTTTTCGCGCACTTTTAACCCGTTTCCTTTATTAACATTATATGTATCATTTTTACTATTATTATTATGAAAAGAAAGAAAGCCTATATAAAGGCTTAGAAGAGAAATAATAATACTTAAAATAATAATTCTTTTTTTCATGTTCCTATTTTTTTAACAATATACCGGTTTCTTTCATTTCTTCCGGAATTGCTATATCCATGTATTCTAAAATAGTCGGAGCTACCATTGTTAAATCACCATTTTCTTTTAATTTAACATTTTTATCTAAAATGATAAATGGCACTTTACTTAAAGTATGAGTTGTAACAACCCCACCATTTTTATCAAGCATAATATCGGCATTACCATGGTCCGCTAATATTATTACTTTATAAAAATTTTCTTCAGCTTTTTCCACTATTTTACTTAGACACAAATCAACTGCCATACAAGCTTTAACTGTTGCATCAAAATTGCCCGTGTGACCTACCATATCGGGATTAGCAAAATTAACTAAAATAAAGTCATAATCTTGTATCATACATTCAATACATTTTTTAGTAACATCAATGGCGCTCATTTCCGGTTTCAAATCATATGTGGCAACATGAGGAGATGGAATATGAAACATACTACATTTACTAATTTTTCCACTATAACCACCATCAAAAAAGTAAGTAACATGAGGATATTTTTCCGTTTCGGCAATTCTTGCTTGCGTCATATCCAATTTTTCTAAATATAATCCTAAAGGATTAGTAACTACTACTTCATTTAAAAAATGTTTAGTTTTAATTTCTTTATCAATTGGTAAAAAAGAATAAACTTCTAAGTTATTTAGAAAACGTCTGTTAAAACCATCAAAATCTGGATTAGTAAAACTAGCAATTATTTGTTTTGCTCTATCAGCTCGGTAGTTCATCCAAATTAAAATGTCACCATTTTTGATTAAAGCATTTTCATTAACTAGAATAGGTCCTAAAAATTCATCAGTTATACCCTTTTCATAATATTTATCAATTATTCCTTTAATATTAGTAGTTTTATTACCAACACCTCTTGTTACTAATTCATAATAAAGTTTCGTTCTTTCATAATGTTTATCTCTATCCATGGCATAATATCTTCCACATATAGTTCCAATATTACCAACCTTTTTAATTTTTATAGCTTCTTCAATTTTATTAATATAGTTATAACTTGACTTAACAAAGGTATCTCTTCCATCTGTAATCAAATGAAAATGAATTTTCTTACAACCATTATTAACTAATAATTCATATAAATTTAAAAAGTCATCGATTCCGGCATGAACATTGCCATCACTACAAAGGCCCATTAAATGAATATCTTTATCTTTTTGAGAAATTATTTCATTAAACACTTCATTTTCTAAAACATTACTTCGCAAAAATTCATCGACCAATGTCTCATTTTGCTTTAATAAACGACCAGCTCCAATAGTAGCATGTCCAGTTTCACTATTTCCAAATTGTCCTTCATGTAATCCAACAGCTTCTTCGGATGCTTTTAGTGAAGAATGAGGATACTCTTCCCAAAGTTTATTAAAGCATGTCATATTGGCTGCCTTAATTGCATTACCATACTCTTCATCCCGAAGACCAAAGCCATCTAATATTATTGTTAAGATTTTTTTCATAAGGTCACCCTAATCTAATTATAATATGAATTAGCTAAAATTACAATTAAGGAAATTTATTATATGATACTGATGAAGATATAATAAAAGAAGTGACGGGAAGCTACAATTGCGACCAACCACTTCATCTACCAACAATATTAGCATAACTAACCAACAAAGTCAAAAAGATATAAATAAAATTGCTATAATTATTTATCATATTCTTTCAACAAAAAAGGAAGCTTTTTATCTTCCTCTTTGCATATTCATAATATTTTGAATGGCTAAATTTTGATAGTAACGACCAAATTCTTGACCATAAGTACTAAATTTAGTGATTAGATAATTAACATAATGACTACCATAACCACCTAATTCTTCCGTTGTAATCTCTATTTCTTTATTAATAATTAACGCTACTTGATAAAAACTATTACCTTCATTTAATAATTCCATTCCTCTAATAGCTATTAAAATAAAGGAATAATCACTTGTCTTACAACCATTAATAAAATTATACCATTCATCTTGTAAGCCGGGTTTAACGGCATAAATTCCTCTATTTAAGATTTCTTCTTTTTTTCTTCTTAATTCTATTTCTTTTTTATTATTACCTAATTTATTTAACATTTCACTGTAGTTCATAATATCCCCCTCTTTAAATAAATCTAATTATCTTAACAACGTCCTTTATTAATATTTTCTTTGATATATTCGTCACGATAGCCTAGAAATTCTAAACCTTTTTCATGAAATTTAGCAACATCTTTAGCCACTAAATAATTTAAGAAGCCAGTTATTCGTCCACCATTAAAAGTTTCTTCTGTTCCCGCTTGCACATTAATAATAGCATAAGTATCTTCTATACTGTAACCTTTAGATAAAGATTCCATACATTTTAAAACAGCTTCTACTTTCATACCATTGTACCAAATATCACCAAAAGATAGTTTGCTATTAATTTCCCTATCAATGTAATTTACCCATTCATCCTTTAAATTATTTTTAACTAGTAAACTACCCATTTGTTTATAAAATTCTTTTTTGGCTAAAACTTTTTCCCCATTAATCTTTTCTAGTTCTTTTAATTCATTCATTACATTAAAGTTAACCTCAATTGGTTCTTTAATTTGAGCACTTTCTTCCTCAATAGAACTAGCAATAATTTGAGCTATATCAAACATATTCATCATAAAACTCCCTTTCTTGGGGACGTATTATACTACACAGGGTACCATTTGTCAAGAAAGACTTAAAGTTACACTAAATAATCTTAATTCTCGAAGTAAATGCAACTTTTACAATGTGAGTTGCATTTACAATGAGAATAAGTATTGCATTTACTTT
>CANQIY010000070.1 GCA_947624125.1 uncultured Bacilli bacterium
ATATAAAATAAATTTTGTTCAAGTTTTCATGACTATGTGTGCCTTGAACGAAGTGAAAGGAATGTGAGGTTAACATGGAATATTTTTTACAACAAAAATTACAAGAAGATAAAAAATTTAAAAAATATTTTGAAGAAAATAGTAATTATATAAAATATTTAAATCGAAATCCAGCTTATTATAAAACCTTTATGAAAGAAATGAAAGAATTGTATAAAGAAAGAACAACAGACAAACTTAGTGATGCGATTAATACAATTGATATTGTAAGTTCTATTATTGACACTTTAAAATAAAAAGTGTCAATTTTTAGTAAAAAAAGATACTTTTTGTCAAAAAAATGGAAAGTATGATATAATAGAAGTGTAAAAAATTAAAGGAGAATAAAAAATGAGAAAGAAGAAGAAAATCTTAATCGGGGCCATAATTATTACTATTATAATAATTATATTTTTACTAGTAAAAATAGCCTTAGGACCTGCTAAATATGAGGTTAAATTTGACAGTGCAGGTGGAAGTGCAGTATCTTCTTTAAAAGTAGAAGATGGTAAATTAATAACAAAACCAAAAGACCCAACAAGAGATGGTTATACCTTTGTAGGTTGGTATTATAATGGTGAAATATTTGATTTTAGTACGAAGATTACAAAAGACATTACACTAGAAGCTAGATGGATGCAAACAGGAGAAGGAAAAGTAAGTGGTGTAAGTTTAAATACATCGAGTTTAACATTGAAAGTTGGCGAAGAAGAAACTTTAAAAGCGACGATTAAACCAAGTGATGCGAAAAATAAAGATGTAGAATGGACATCAAGTGATGAAGAAGTAGCCACTGTTGATGAATTTGGTAAAGTAGTAGCTAAAAAAGCTGGTAAGACAACAATAACTGTAACAACTAAAGAAGGTAATTTTAAAGCTACTTGTTTAGTAACAGTAAGTGAAGATAAAATAAGTGTAGTTGGTGTTCATATAACTGGTGATACAACCGTTTATGTTGGCAAAACAATTAAATTAAAAGCTGATATAAGACCAGCTGAAGCTACTGATAAAACGGTAACATGGACAAGCAGTAATAAAAACATTGCTACAGTTGATAATAATGGTAATGTTAAAGGAATAAGTGAAGGAAAAGCAACAATAACTGTAACAACTAAAGATGGCGAAAAGACGGATAAAGTAACAATAACAGTTAAGAAAGAAGAAGTAATTCCAACAGTTGAAGCTACAGGAATTGAGATAAGTGGCGAAAAAGAAGTATTAGTAAGAAAAGATATTACTTTAAGTGCCAAAGTAATTCCGGATAATGCCACTAATAAGAAAGTAACATGGGAAAGTAGTGATAATGGTATTGCTACAGTTGATGCAAATGGTAAAGTAACTGGTGTAAAAAGTGGAACAGTTAAAATAAGAGCAAAAGTAGATAATGTTGTTGCCGAATATGAAATAACAGTTAAAGAAGATAAAGATGCTTATGTTATAAAAATAAAAAATAAAGAATTAGAGCTAGGTGGTTCATTACAAGTAATATATGAAGTATATCGATATGGTGAAGTAATAACTAATTATCAAAGTTTCCAATACGGAAAAATGACTGTAACACCAGAGAGTGGTACATTACCAAAAATAGATAATTCTATTACCAGTACAACATTAAAACTAAGTGATGGAACTGAATTAGTAGTAACAATAGAATATTAACAGAGAAAAGAGGAATATTATGAAAAAGTATGGAAAATTTTTAGTAGGATTTTTACTAAGTTTAATCGTAATAATAATGCCAGTTAAAGCTAAAGAAATGACATTAGATGAATTAAATAAAGAAATTGAAATAATTGATAAAAATGCCATATATGTATATATAATTGGTGATTATGCTTTTACTTCAACATATAATCTTAGTTTAAAAGATATAATGCTTGCGAGTACTAGTATAAAAACAGAGGGAGTAACAGAAGTAAATGATTTAAAAGGAAAAATACATATTGACCTTTTAATAAAAACAGATGCAGGACTAGAAGGAGATGTAAGTCCTTTAGGTGATGCAGCTTTAGCTAAGGAAGCAACAGTAAATATTAAATATATTAATTATACTTTAATACCTGATGATACACCTTATGAACCAAGTTTTAAAGACTTTGAAGAACAACATAAAAATATTTTAAAAGGTTATAAATATGATATAACAGATGATAAATTATATACCGATAACTTACAAGTATCAGAACCAGTAGAAAAGATAATTGAAACAGAAGATGGGGAAAGAATTAAAGCAAATGAAGTTAAAGTAACAGGTCGGTTACTAGTTAATACAGAAGTTGATAACACTATTTTCCCAGAAGATGAAGTAACAGGTTATTATTTACCATATGTAATTTCAATAAAGAATGCTACTGATGATACAGTTATTGAAGCGGAAATGAAAGATGGTACTTATAAGAAAGTTTCAAAAAAAGATTTTGATTTTAAAGATGAAAATGGTGAATCTGGAGTTGTATTGTTAATTTCTATAAATCCAAGTTCTGAAAATAAAGTAAGAAGATTTTATATTGATTTAGATGGCGATAAAACAGCTTATCGTAAAACTGCTTACATTGTTGATTTTAGTGGTCTTACTTTCCAAAATAGTTCAGATGATAGTATTGAAGATGAAATTAGTGAGAGTGATGCTACTTTCATATCAACCAATTGGGGATATACTAAAAATGCAAAAGATACTTATTCATATGACCCAGAAACCCAAAAATTAACAGGTACTATTTATGAACAAAAGATAAAAGAAGGTGTATTTAGTACTGAAGAAGCTCATGATTTTTACTTCTTGTTTAATATAACACCAGAAAAAATAACTGATGATATAAAAGTTACTGTAAAAGGAAATAATACAAGAGTATTTACAAAAAAAGATTTTGGTGAAGACCATAGTTTAGCCATGTTATTTGCTGTTCCAGAAAAATGTATTAATAATAAAGCAGGGGAAGGTAAATGTAAAGTTACAATAACTATTGATGTTGATGGTGAAGATAAAACTGAATATACTGATACAGTGTACGTAATTGATTATAGTGATGTTACATATCTTCATAGTTCAGAAAAAGTTAATTTTACTAGTAAAGTTAAAGCAGAAAATGCAAGTTATTCAATTGCTGAAAATGGTAAAGTTGTTGGTTTAATCGAAAATGATGCAGATGGTAAAAAATACTTTAATGTACCATTACAATTAGAAGAATTAAAAAATGGTACAACAGTTAAAGTAACAAATCCTAAACAAGAAGAAACCATTTATAAATATACTGGTGAAGATAAAATAATGTTAGCTTCTCTTCCTAGTGAACAAGAAATTCCTGAAAATGGTAAATTAGATTTAAAATTAGAAGTTTTAGATGAAGAAGATTTAAATAAAGAATATGTAATTGAAGTTGATATTGATGGTTTAGATAAAAATGATTATGAAACAACGTCTTATACTTTCGATTATAGTGAAATTTCAACAAAGAAAGAAGATTATATTATGCAATCTGTTGATAGAACTTTTAATGCCAGAAGTTTAAGTTTCTATGACTTTACTGATGAAAATAAATCTTACAATGAATATAACAAAGACCAAAATAGAAAAATGGGAATGTTTTATCACAATAATATTAAAAAACAAACTTATATTTATAGTCCAGAAGGCAAAGAATATGTTGAACATGAAAATTGTAACAGAGGAATTTGTCCGATGAATGTAACAGCATATGAAAGAGATATTGTATTTACTGAACCATTTGGTGATATTTCATCATATGGAGAATGGACACAAGCTATTGATAAATTTTATGCATCATTTGGTATTTATGATTTAAATCTTGTTAAAATTGTTACTGATGGTAAAGTAGCAGAAAATTATGAAAATACTCATGCAGATAAAGTTAAAGACAAAGAACATATAACATATTATGAAGCAACCTTAACAGAAGCCAATATTAATAGTTGGTTAAGTGGTTATCAAAGTTTAACTGATGAAAGTGGTCATAGTGATGTTTATGATAGTTCTGAATCAGAACTTCCAAAAGTAACAATTGGTATTGATAATGAAGGATTTATAAGATATATAAATACAACTGTTAAAATTAAAAATGAAGAAATAACTTCTGAAAGAAAAGTTGATATTCTAATAAATGGTGTTAATAAAACTTCTGTTAGCGAAATAGATTTTGAATAAAAAGGGAGAGACTGCTTAAAACATTTATAAAGCAGTCTTTCTTAGTGTTAGGAGTGAATGAGTTTGAAAAAATATGTATTATGGTTAATAATTATTTTAGTATTACCAATAATTAGTAAAGCCGCAGTGGGTAATACTTCTTCTTTAACTGGAGAAGTAAAACTTTATTTCTTTTATGAAAATAATTGTGAAGAGTGTGATAAAGAAAAAAATTGGTTAGAAGAATATACCAGTACCCATGGTCGAATTAATGTTAATTATTATAATAAAAATGATAATGAAGAATTATTCAATAATGTTAAAAAAAGTTTAAAAATAAAAAAAGAAACTTTACCTTTAACAATTATTGGGTCTAATTATATTAAAGGGTTTGATGAAAATAAAATAATTGAAATTTTAAATGCTTATCAAAATAAAGATTATTGTAACTTAGTAGAAAAATTAGAAAATAATGAAGCAATTGATAATTGTTTAAAAGAAAATAAAAATATTTATCAAGAAAAAACAAATAATAAAACTTTAATAATTGTTGGAATTAGTATACTAAGTTTAATAATTTTAGGTAGTAGTGGTTATTATTTATATAAAAGAAGAAAAAATAATGAAATTATTGATAAATAATTCGACAAAATAAGATAAAAAAACCCTCTTTACAAAGAGGAGTTTTTGTAATTTAATAGAGAGTTAAAACACAGATGCGCCGTCACTTCTAAATCTGGGGGTTTTGGAAAAAACAAGCAGAAGTGGAGGTGGTAAAATGAAGTCAAAAGACTTGATAAGGATTTTGATAGTAATTATTTTTTTATTGCTATACCTAGTGTATATGCTAATAAA
>CANQIY010000071.1 GCA_947624125.1 uncultured Bacilli bacterium
CAAATAGCTGATGAAATTTTAGCCAAAGGTTATACAACCGATTTAGAAAAAGTTGAAGCAGCAGCTTCTAAGGTAAGTGAATATTATTATCAAGGCGTTCATGTCGAATCAGGATATGATTATAGAACTCCTTATGGGGTATTTGTTACGCATGAAGCATCATGTGCTGGTTGTACAAGAGCACTAATTTTAGTACTAGAATTAATGGGATTTACTAATTTAACTCATGCTAATGAAAATGGTTGGACACATCAATGGGTAATACTAACTATGGATGGTAAAAAAGGTTTTGCAGATGGGCAAGTAGGATGGGCTGGTTATGGTTGCCATCCGGTTGCGGGTGAAAATTGTTTATAATAATTACTTAGGGTAAGCTAATGGCTTACCTTTTATGTTATAGATTTTTATTTTAAAATATTTTATAATTTAATTAAAGGAGATTATATGTACGCAGAAGTTTTAATTGAATATCCAACTAAAAAAATAGATAAATATTTTACTTATAAAATTCCTTCTATCTTATTATCAACCATTAAAAGAGGGATGAAAGTCAAAGTACCTTTTAATAATACCGTTATTAATGGTTTTGTGATGGATATTAAAGACAGTGTTGAAAGTTCATATGCCATAAAAGAAATTACAGAAATAGTTGATGAAGAAATTATTTTAGATGATGAACTTATAAAACTAGGTTTATATATTAAAAATCAAACTTTATGTCCTCTAATTAGTGCTTATCAAGCTATGTTACCTAGTGCCCTAAAAATAAAAAATAGAACGACTGACTATAATCATTATATTAATTATTTAATGTTAAATAAAGATGAAAAAGAAATCGAAGATTATTTAGAAAAGTATTCGCAAGAAAATTTACAAAGTATTTTATTAAAAGATTTATTATTAAAGAAAAAAGTTTTAAAAAAAGATTATGCTTCTTATGTTGTTAGTGCGCTAAAGAAAAAAGAATTAATAAAAGAAGTAAAAGAAAAAGAATATCGGATTAATAAAGAAAAAAAGGATAATTTAATTAAACATCCTTTAAATGAAGAACAAGCAAGAGCTTTTCATATTATTAATAATACCCATAATAATACAACTTTTTTATTAGAGGGAATAACCGGTTCAGGTAAGACAGAAGTTTATTTAAACTTAATTGATGCAACAATAAAAAAGGGAAAGACAGCCATTATGTTACTTCCGGAAATTAGTTTAACTATTGCCTTAGTTAATCGTTTTTATGAATGGTTTGGCGATAATGTTGCCATATTTCATAGTAATCTTTCGGATGGCGAAAAATATGATGAATATTTAAAAATTATAAGAGGAGAAGTAAAAATCGTTATTGGAACTCGTTCAGCAATTTTTACGCCTTTAAAAAATATTGGCATAATCATTATTGATGAAGAGCATAGTGATACATTTAAACAAGAAAATCAACCACGGTATCATGCTATTGATATTGCTAAAAAAAGATGTGAATATCATAATTGTCCTTTGCTATTAGGAAGTGCAACTCCAACACTTGAAAGTAGAGCTCGGGCAATTAAAGGGGTTTATAAACATTTATTTTTAACAAAAAGAGCGGGAGAGGGAACACTACCAAAGGTTCAAATTGTCAATATGGTTTATGAAGCCCATAAAAAGAATTTTATTTATAGTGAAGATTTAATAACGAAATTAAAGGAGTGTTTAGCTAAAAATGAACAAGCCATTATTCTATTAAATAGAAGAGGTTATTCAACTACTATTAATTGTTCTGAGTGTGGTTTTACTTATAAATGTCCTAATTGTGATATAACACTTACTTATCATAAATCTTCAAATAGTTTAAGATGTCATTATTGTGGATATAGTAAAATTTGTGAAGATAAATGTCCTAATTGTCAAAATGATTCGCTTAATTATTTAGGACTTGGTACGGAAAAAGCCGAAATTGAATTACAAAAATTATTAAAAACGGCAAGAATAATTCGTATGGACCAAGATACTACTTCTAGAAAAGGAGCCCATGAAAAAATAATAAATGCTTTTAAAAATCATGAATATGATATTCTTTTAGGAACGCAAATGATTAGTAAAGGCTTTGATTTTCCTTATGTTACTTTAGTTGGTGTTATTAATGCTGATAGTTCTTTAAATATTCCAGATTTTCGCAGTAATGAAAGAACTTTTTCCCTTCTTTATCAAGCTAGTGGAAGAGCTGGTAGAAATAAGCTTCCAGGAGAAGTAGTTATTCAAACATATAATCCCGATAATTATGTATTAAAATGTGTTAAAAATAATGATTTTAATAGTTTTTATCAATATGAAATGAATATTAGAAAAATATTAAGTTATCCTCCATATTATTATTTAGTTAGTTTAAAAATAATTTCTAAAGACTATAATATTGCTCTTCAAAATGCCCAAAAAATTGCCACTTTTTTACATAACCATATCGATAAAACTTCCAAAATTTTAGGACCTACTACAGCTAGTTTATTTAAATTTAATAATACTTATCGTTTTCAAATTGTAATTAAATATCGTTTTGATAATATGTTAAAAAAGACTTTAGAATATTTAGATAGCATTTATATTAATGAAAAAGATGTCAATTTAGAAATTGATATTGACCCTCTTCATATTTAAGATGAAATTCATTCCCTTCTTTAAAGATAAGTGATATAATGAAAAAACGAGGAAGTATATTATGAATATTGAAGATTATGATTATGAATTAGATGAAAAATTTATTGCTCAAAAGCCTCTTAAAGAGCGTAGTGAATCGAAATTAATGCTTTTAAATAAAGAAACGGGAGAATATACCCATACGAAGTTTTATCATATAATTGACTATTTAAATAAAGGTGATGTTTTAGTTTTAAATGACACTAAAGTTTTACCAGCTCGTTTAATGGGTGAAAAGGAAGAAACAAAGGCTAAAATTGAAGTTTTACTACTTAAAAATATCGAAGGGGATAAGTGGGAATGTTTAGCAAGACCCCTAAAAAGATTAAAAGAGGGAACAGTAATCAAATTTAATGCTCAATTAACAGGAACTTTAATAACCAAAAAAGAAGATGGGCTTGCTATAATCGAATTCCATTATGAAGGCATATTTTTAGAAATTATTGAAAATATTGGCCTTATGCCTCTTCCACCTTATATTCATGAAACATTAAAAGAAAATGCTCGTTATCAAACCGTATATGCTAAGTATTTAGGAAGTGCAGCAGCTCCGACCGCAGGCCTTCATTTTACAAAAGATTTACTTCAAAAAATTCAAGAAAAAGGAGTTATTATTTGTTATGTTACTTTACATGTTGGCCTTGGAACATTTAGACCAGTTAATACTACTGATATTAGAAAACATCATATGCATAGTGAATTTTATCAAATGACGGCTCCGGTTGCGAAAATATTAAATAATGCAAAAAAACAGGGCCAAAAAATATATGCTGTTGGAACAACTAGTACAAGAGTTTTAGAAACTATTATGCAAAAATATCATGAATTTCGGGAAGATGCTGGCAATACAGATATTTTCATTTATCCCGGTTATAAGTTTTTAGCTATTGATGGTTTGATTACTAATTTTCATCTTCCTAAAAGTACTTTACTTATGTTAGTAAGTGCGCTTTCCAAAAGAGAATATATTTTAAATGCTTATGAAGAAGCTAAAAAATCCCATTATCGTTTCTTTTCTTTTGGTGATGCCATGTTTATTAAATAATTATTTTTTAATTAAATTTCTATCCCATATATTGGTATATAATTTAAAATGATTATTTAAATTTTTTTCTAAGTAAATTAAAGCTGAGTCATAAAAGCCAAAATTCTTTTTTAATAATTCTAAGCGTTCATCTATGGTATTAGCGCATTCATAAGCCTCTAAAAAGAGTAAATCAGGGTCAACCATTTTAATATAAAAATAAGCTTTTTCATCATCATTTAAAAGATGATATTTGTTAGGGCGTAGTAATAATTCAAGTGATGTAAAAGTCATTAAAGTTAAAAAACCATAAGAATTATTATAGAATAGTGTATGCCAATTATTAACGTATTCATCTATTTCAAAAGCTCTTTCTTTGGTTAAAGTGTTAAAACGAGTAAATTTTAAAGAATGATAAAAACGATTAATAGAATTTTTATCGACTTGAACATTAACCTTTCGCATGCTAATTCCTCACTTTTGATTTATTAATATAAAGTTATTTTCGAGATTTGTCAAGTTATAAAAATCATGGTATAATTTTTTCGTTAGGAAGTGAGATATTGCAACTTTTATATACTTTAAAAAAGACATCGAAAAAGAATGCGGCGCGTTTAGGAGAAATTAATTATAATGGACAAATTTATGAAACACCGATGTTTATGCCAGTGGGAACTAATGCAACCATTAAAACTTTAGCTCCAGAGGAAATCAAAGAAATTGGCTGTGGGATTATTTTAGCTAACACTTATCATTTACATTTAAGACCCGGAGAAGATATTGTGAGTAAAGCTGGAGGTCTTCATAAATTTATGAATTATGATGGACCGATTTTGACTGACTCGGGTGGTTTTCAAGTTTTTAGTTTAGCAAGTAAAAAAGATATAACAGAAGAGGGGGTAGCCTTTAAAAATCATTTAAATGGCGATAAATTATTTTTAACACCAGAGGATTCGATTAGAATTCAACAAAAATTAGGTAGCGATATCGTAATGAGTTTTGATGAATGTGTTAAATGGCCCGCAGAGAGAAGTTATATGGAAGAAAGTGTACAAAGAACTTTACGTTGGGCTAAAAGAGGTAAAGATGCTTTTTGTGGCCAAAGCCAAATGTTATTCGGTATTGTTCAGGGTGGAGAATATGAAGATTTAAGAAGGTTATGTGCAACTGAACTAGTTAAAATGGATTTCGATGGTTATGCCGTTGGTGGAACAAGTGTTGGAGAAGATAAAAAAACGATGTATAAAATGGTGGAATATTCAACACCGGCGCTTCCCAAAGACAAAATTCGTTATTTAATGGGGGTAGGTGACACGATTGATTTAATTGAAAATG
>CANQIY010000072.1 GCA_947624125.1 uncultured Bacilli bacterium
ATTATTCGAGTTAGAAAAACTTCATAATCTTTATCTAATTGTTGGCCTTTCCGCGGATACTTGCTTGTGCCGCTGCAAGTCTTGCTATTGGTACTCTAAATGGTGAACAAGATACATAATTAAGACCAACTTTATGGCAAAATTCAACACTACTTGGTTCACCACCATGTTCCCCACAAATGCCTAATTTAATATTTGGTCTTGTAGAGCGACCTTTTTCAGCAGCCATTTTTATAAGAGAACCTACACCTACTTGGTCAAGTTTAGCAAATGGGTCAATTTCATAAATCTTATTTTGGTAATAAGCATCCAAGAATTTACCAGCATCATCCCTTGAGAAACCAAATGTCATTTGTGTTAAATCATTAGTTCCAAATGAGAAGAATTCAGCTTCTTTAGCAATTTCATCAGCCGTTAAAGCCGCTCTTGGAATTTCAATCATCGTTCCAATATGATATTCCATATTGCTATTCTTTTCTTTTTTAACTTTCTCTGCTGTTTCAACAACAATATTTTTAACAAATTTTAATTCTTTAGCTTCTCCAACTAATGGAATCATGATTTCTGGTACAATATCGTATCCTTCTTCTTCCTTAACTTCAATAGCGGCTTCCATTAAAGCTCTAGTTTGCATTCTAGCTATTTCTGGATAAGTAACAGCAAGACGGCAACCACGATGTCCCATCATTGGGTTAAATTCATGAAGTTCAGAACATTTATTTTTAATTTGTTCTACAGAAACATTCATATCTTTAGATAAAGCTTCGATTTCTTCCTCAGTATTTGGTAAAAATTCATGTAAAGGTGGGTCTAAATAACGAACAGTCATAGGTAAACCTTTTAATTCCTTATACATTGCTTTAAAATCGCCCTTTTGGAATGGTATTAATTCATTTAAAGCTTTTTCTCTTTCTTCAACTGTATCAGCTAAAATCATTTTTCTGATTTTAGGAATTCTATCGCTTTCAAAGAACATATGCTCGGTCCGACATAAACCAATACCTTCTGCTCCAAGTTCAACTGCTTTTTTCGTATCTCTTGGATTATCAGCATTTGTTCTTACTCGAAGTTTACGATATTTATCAGCCCAATCCATAATACGGCCAAAATCACCAGAAATACTTGCTTCTTCTGTTGCAATATCACCTTTATAAATTTTACCCGTATTACCATCTATGGAAATATAATCACCTTCAGTAAATGTATAACCACCTAATTCAAATTTCTTTTCTTCTTCATTGATTTTAATGGCACCACATCCAGCAACACAACAAGTACCCATACCTCTTGCAACAACGGCGGCATGACTAGTTCTACCACCTCGAACAGTTAAAATACCTTGACTTGCTACCATACCTTCGATATCTTCAGGAGTCGTTTCAAGTCTTACTAAAACAACTCTTTCGCCTTTGCCACCTTTACCTAAAGCTTTAGCATCTTCCGCTGTAAATACTACTTTACCAGCAGCAGCTCCAGGCGATGCCGGAAGTCCTTCTCCAATACATTCACCACTTTTTAAAGCATCCGTATTAAAGGTTGGATGTAATAATTGGTCTAGGCTCTTAGCTTCAATTCTTAAAACAGCTTCTTCCGGAGTAATCATTCCCTCATCAACTAAATCACAAGCAATTTTAATCGCGGCATGAGCTGTTCTTTTACCGTTTCTCGTTTGTAAGAAATATAATTTACCATTTTCAATTGTAAATTCCATATCTTGCATATCCCGATAATGGTCTTCTAATTTTTGCGCAAGAGTCATAAATTCTTTATAACATTCTGGTAAATCTACAGCTAACTTTGTAATTGGTTCCGGTGTTCTAACACCTGCAACTACATCTTCACCTTGGGCATTAATTAAATATTCACCATAAATACCTTTTTCGCCGGTAGCGGGATTTCTTGTAAATGCTACACCTGTCCCAGATGTATCACCCATATTACCAAAGACCATTGATTGAATATTAACAGCCGTTCCCCAGTCACCCGGAATATCATTCATCCTTCGGTAAACAATAGCTCTTGGATTATCCCAAGAACGGAATACAGCTTTAACTGCTCCCATCAATTGTTCCTTAACATCTTGAGGGAATTCTTCCCCATTCATATTTTCACTATAAACTTTTTTAAATCTCTTAACTAGTTCTTTTAAATCTTCAGTTGTTAGTTCATTATCATAAGTTACTCCCTTTTCATTTTTTAATTCATCAATGATTTTTTCAAAAAATGATTTTGGCACTTCCATAACAACATCGGAATACATTTGAATAAACCGACGATAAGAATCATATGCAAAACGGGGATTACCACTCGATTTAGCAAATCCCTCAACAGATATATCATTAAGTCCTAAATTTAATATCGTATCCATCATTCCTGGCATACTAGCTCTAGCACCACTTCTAACTGATACTAAAAGTGGCATCTCTTCATCACCAAATTTTTTTCCTTGTAGCTTTTCTAATTTTTTTAATGCTTCAAGTATTTCATTTACTATTTCTTCACGTATTACTTTACCATTATTATAATAATCAGTACACGCTTCTGTAGTTATTGTAAACCCTTGTGGAATAGGTAAACCTAAATTAGTCATTTCCGCTAAATTAGCGCCTTTTCCTCCAAGAAGTTCACGCATATCTTTGTTTCCTTCTGAAAACAAATAAACATATTTTTTTCCCATTTAAAAAGCCTCCTAAACACCATTTTAGCATAACTTATTAATCATGTTATTTTTCTTTACTAATATTTGACAAATTATTTACGATTTTTATTAGGATGGCATTCTAAATAAACTTTTCTTAACCTAGCATTACTAACATGCGTATATATTTCGGTTGTTTCTAAATTTTCATGACCGAGTAATTCTTGAACACTTTTTAAATCGGCTCCATTATCTAATAAATGGGTTGCAAAACTATGACGAAGGGTATGTGCAGACATCGAATGTTTATTGCCATTTTTTTCATTCATTTTTTTTAAGACATAATCAATACTTTCTCGGCTCATTTGCATGCCTTTTTCATTCAAAAATAAATAATCATTTTCCATCTTTACAAATTCTTTTCTTATTTTTAAATATTTATTTAAAATATCTGCTAAAGTTTCTCCATAATAAACAATTCTTTCTTTATTACCTTTTCCAATAACTCTTATGGTATGTTCATTATAATCGATATCTTTTAATTTAATATTACTACATTCACTAACTCTGATTCCCGTTGAATATAACAATTCAAAAAGACATTTATTACGAATACTTTTTTTATTATCTTCTTTTTCTTTATCTAATATTTCTTCTATTTCTACGATATTTAAATAATTAGGTAATTTTTTCGCAACTTTGGGATTTCTTATTCTTTTAAATATATTATTATCTATTACTTTTATTTCTATTAAATAATTATAAAAACTTCTTAAAGTACTTAAATATCTTGAGACAGATTTTGAAGTATACTTAAGACTTTCTAAATATTTCATAAAATTCATTATATCTTGTTTTGTTAAATTAAGATAATCTAAATTATTTAATTTTAAATATTCTTTATAAATATTTAAATCATTTTCATAATCTACTTTTGTTATTTGAGAATAATTAAGTTCACTTATAATAAATTCTAAAAATTTTTCAATTGCTTCTTCTATTTTCATATCTTTATTATAACGCAAATAAAAAGAAATGTCTTTATTATAATTCATTTCCTTTTGTTAAATTTCTTAAAATATATTTTTGATTTTTATATTCTTTACTAATTTTTAAATAAATAGTTCTAGCTTTATCATATGGTAATTCTTCAATTATTTTAAATATTTTAGCTTTATTATTTTCATCTAAAGCTTTTTTTAGTTCTTCTAATAATATTTTACTAAAATCAGAACTTTTAAATAATTTATCTACAACATTTTTATAAGCATCATATAATTTATGTTTTAAATCATGTTCTAAATCATTTAATAATTGCATTTCTACGATACTTTGTGCTTTATCTTTGGTAAAAACTTCTAAATTATGTTTTTTATTACTAACTATTTTTAAAGTTCCACTTAAATAATCAGGGGATACCATCATATTACTTCTTTCAACTGACTCTTTTATTTCTTCTTCCGTAAAATTTTTAGTAAAAGCATCAATTTGACTAATATCATAGTTAACTGGTATTTGACATATATCTAATCTATTAATATCTATTATCATATAATTTCCTGGCATTTTTTCTAATGCTAGAAAATAATTAATTTTCTCTTCCATCATTCTTCCCTCTTTTCAAAGGAAGAATATTATATCATAACTATTTAACTTATGTCAATTAATGTTGGTATGCCTTCTTTTAAAGTCCATTTACTTAATTTTAAATCATATCCTGTTGTATTTTTGAATTCTGTTAATAAGCTATCATCTATATAATCTGATATATTAATATTATCTACATTATTATTTAAATCATTTACAAAGGCATTACTTTGCATTTCATTTAAATTTTTTCCAATTATTCCTTCTTCATTTGTTAAATTACTTCCTAAAATATTATTTGTATTTACATAATATGTGTTTTTTACATTATATCCTTGAATATTAAATTGTCCTATTCCATATTTGGTTATATTATTACTAAAATGGCCAAGATTAAATACATTATTTAAAAATATTTCTGAACCATTGGCAATAATATAAGCAATTCCGCCTTTTTGTAATTCTCCGTTTAAACTACCATTATTATAGCTATTTAGCAGAACAAATGTAGTTCCATTTCCGTTAACTGTTTGAACTATGCCACCACATGTCCCTTTCATTGTTTTAGAATCACAATATAATTCTCCGCTGTTATAAGAATTTATTAAATACATTTTCGATGTCATGATGCCATTAACAATGCCTCCAACAGTAAGACCAGCACTCCAATACTCTTCGGAAGAAGGGGATATGGTTCCAATATTATAACTTTTATCCATTATTGTTGTACTATTACCATATAGAAGGCCAATTAATCCACCAATTCTATTACCACCTG
>CANQIY010000073.1 GCA_947624125.1 uncultured Bacilli bacterium
GCTATATTATCCATCCCTATTTTATTTAAATATTTTATGGCTTCCCCTAGGCCAATAACACCAGCAATATTAGGAGTTCCAGCTTCAAGACGAGTGGGAATATCTTTTAAAACCATTCCATCCGGATTATCAAATGACTCATTCATTCCTCCCCCTAAATTAATAGGTTCAATATTTTGCATTAATTCATATTTAGCATATAATATCCCGACACCAGTTGGCCCTAACATTTTATGAGCCGAAAATGCTAGAAAATCAATGTCAGTAAGTGTTACATCAGTTTTTTGATGTGGTACACTTTGGGCTCCATCAACTACAACAAAAATATCTTTTTCATGAGCATAATCACATATTTCTTTAATAGGTCTTATATCCCCAATTACATTTGTAATTTCTGCAATGCTTATTACTTTTGTCCTATTTGTAATACTTTTTTTAACATTATCTAAAGTAACAAAATAATTATCATCAAGAGGAATATATTTTATGATAGCGCCGGTTTCTTTAGCTACTTTAAACCATGGCATAACATTTGATGCATGTTCTACTTTAGTTAAAAGTATTTCATCCCCAGCCTCTAATAAATTTTTAAAAAAACCATTTGCTATAATATTTAAACTTTCGGTTGCACCACTTGTAAAAACGATTTCTTCACATCTTTTAGCCCCGATAAATTCTCTTACGAGTTCTCTTGTCTTTTCATATTCTAAATCAACTTTATATGATATATCATAATCACCACGATGAGCATTAGCACTATAATTTTCATAATAATCGACTTCTTTTTGAATAACACTCATAGGTTTTAAACTAGTCGCTCCATTATCTAAATATATTATATCTTTTCTTAACATTGGAAAGTCATCTCGATGCATTTATATCACCCCACACTTATTTTTTATATATTCATCCATATTACTAAACTTAAATCCTTTTAAAAGAATTTTTTTCGCCATTTCTTTCTTAATTCCTTTCCCCATTAAATAAAAAATAGCATCATTTGAAAGTCCCCCAATGGTCGTAAAATGATTAGCTACGACTTCATTACTAGAGACTTCAATATTAGGTTCAATATGAACTAAACCACCATTAGTAATTCCTTTTAAATTTTCAATTGCTTCATTATTAATTGTTTTGGATTCTAAAAATGACTCAATAATAATGGTACTATTTCCATCTTCACTAACATTTCTAATATTTATATTAGAATAATTATCATTACCTTTTATATTATTTAAAATAACTAAATTACTATTCTTTCTATTAACAAAAGAAGCATAATAGTTAATTTTGGAATTATTATTTTGATTTATGATAACTTTTAAATCATTTTTGATTTCTTCATCATATTTATATATATTTAAAATACTATTATTATTTAAATTAATATTTATTTTTTCTACTTCTTCATTTATTAAATAGAGATTAACCGTCTTATGAATATTAATAGTTATTTCTTTACTTTTACAATTTAGTTCATAACTACCTTCATCGATATCTATAATATCACTCACTAATAATTTATTCATTTTTATCATTCTTACTTATAACAAATGTATTAGATATTTCTTTAAAACCTTTATTTAATATTTCTAAAGCTAGTGATTTATCCCCACTTTTTAATAACTCATGGTCACTAAATAGATGAACATAACAATTAGGAAAGAAATCAATTAATGATTTAGAATGGGTAATAATGATAACACCTGGTTTATATTCCTCTAAATATTTTTTTAAAGATTTTCCCACAATTTTTAAAGCATCAACATCAAGTCCGGAATCGATTTCATCTAAAATAATTAAACTTGGTTTTAAAACCCACATATGTAAAAGTTCGATTTTTTTTCTTTCGCCACCAGAACAACCAACATTGATATCGCGATGTAAAAAACTAGGATTTAATTCTAGAGCTTCGCATATTTGGTTTAATTCCTTACTAAATGAAAAAATATCAATATTTTTTTGTAATTTTTCACTTAAAGCAACCCGTAACATCTCGGCATTCGTAACCCCTTCAATAGCCATGGGATTTTGATTAATTAAATAAATTCCTCTTTTACTTCTTTCATAAATATTTAAATTAGTTATATCTTCTTTATTATAAATGATTTGCCCTTTAACTTTATAATTATTATCTCCTATTAGGGCTTTTGCAATACTACTTTTACCAACCCCATTTTTACCCATAAAAACATGAACTTCCCCGCTTTTAACTTGCAAGTTTATGTTATTAAACAATAATAAATCATCTATGTATAAGCTTAAATCTTTTACTTCTAACATAAAATTCACCTAAATCTTTAACTATTATAACACACATTTGTTTAAATATTAATCTTTCATTTCATAATCATCTAAAAAACTTTTATATTTACCATCTTTTTTATAACCTAAAATACAATTTAAATTAATATTATTTAGAGAAGTAAAAATATTATTATCAATATTTTTATGTTCTTCTCTTAATTTTTTGATTAAATTTTTCATAGCTATTCTTTTACCAGTATTTTCGTTATCATGGCTATCAAAGTATGGACAAGCACAATTTAAAAATTCGAGTTTATTATATCTTTGCCAAGCTTTAATAGCATCTTCTTTAACTAAATAAAGAGGTCTAATTAATTCTAAACCTTTAAAATTATCACTATGTAATTTTGGTAACATCGTTTTTATTTCGGCTCCATAAAACATCGATAAAAGAGTTGTTTCTATTACATCATCAAAATGATGACCTAAAGCAATTTTGTTACACCCTAATTCTTCAGCTTTACTATATAAAGACCCTCTTCTCATCCGGGCACACATATAACATGGATTATCTTTATTTAAAGATGTAGCTACGGCAAAAATATCACTTTTAAATATTTCTAAATTAATGTTTAAAACTTGGGCGTTTTCCACAATTTTTTGGGTATTTGTCTTAGTATAACCCGGGTCCATGGCAACATAATGAACATCAAAATGAATTTTGCCATGTTTTTTTAATTCTTCAAAACATTTGGCCATTAAAAAAGAATCTTTTCCCCCACTTATGCAAACCATTATCTTATCATTTTCTTTTATAAGTTCATAATCATTAATAGCTTTTGTAAACATTCGCCAAATATCTTTGCGAAACTTTTTGATAATACTTCTTTCTATTTCTTGATATCTTTCCATCTTTAATACCTTCTTCGTCACCATGATTATATTATAAAAGTATATTTTTTTCAAATTATTATATATTAATTATAGGTGAATATTATTTTATGAATCTTAAAAAAATGATTATTTTAAATGCTATTTTAACTTTTCTTTTATGTTTTTTAACCCATTTTATGTATGATTTATGTCCTAATGCAATGTTTGCAGTCTTTTTTCCAGTTAATGAAAGTATTTGGGAACATATGAAAATGCTTTATACAACTATTTTACTTTATGGTTTTATTGAACATTTTATTATGAAAAAATATCATATAGACTTTAATAATTTTCTTTTAACTACTTTAATTAAAGCTATTGTAGCTATTCCTCTTTATTTATTATTATTTTTACCATTCTTCTATAATTTTGGGGAAAATATGATTTATACTTTCATTATTTTATTTACTGTTATTTTAATAGTAAATTTTATGGGCGAAAAAATACTTATGATGAAACCTATAAAGTATCAAAAAGAAATAAGTATTATTTTTATTATTTTAATTTATATTATTATGACTATTTTAACTTATCTTCCTCCTCGAAGTGATATCTTTTTTGATACCGAAGAAGCTAAATATGGAATAGATGATTATTTAATTAAGGATTAATTAGATGTCTTCTAAAGAAACTAAGACAGGATAGTTATCTTTTAGTGTCCATTTACTTAAGGTTAAATCATATCCTGTTGTTTCTTTAAATTCTGTTAATAAAGCATTATCTATATAATCAGTTAATTTAATACTATCTACATTATTATTTAAATCAGTTACAAAATCATTACTTTGCATATAATTTAAATCTTTACCTATGATTTCATTATTTGTTATGTTACTTCCTAAAATATTATCTGTATTTTTATAATATGCTTTTGTTACACTATAATCTTGACCTGTAGTAAATTGTCCTATTCCATATTTTGTTGTTACATTATTAAAATTAGTATTGTCATACACATTGTCTAATTTTAATGTCCCGGAAATTAGATTGCTAAATCCTACCCCAATATTACTATTTAAGATATTACCTATATTGTAACTATTTATTATAATTGCTTTTTGACTATTTATAGTATCCCCATCTATTCTTGAAATAAATCCAGCATGTCCTGAATTTGTTTCTATATTACCAACATTATATGAGTTAAATACATATATTTGTGCTCCATTCCATGCATATGATGATATTCCACCAATAACTGCACCAACTTTTAATGTTGATAAATTTCCTATATTATAACTTTTATCAATAATTGTAATACTTTTATCATTATAATTAGTACCAACTAAACCACCAACTCTAGTACCACCATTTATATTTCCTTCATTTTTAGATTTAGTTATTATAGTTTTTCCTTCATTACGACCAATTAATCCTCCTATCCATCCACTAACTTCACTACTGATTTCTTCATTATTATAACTATTATTTATATATGCATTACCATATACTCTTCCCACAAGACCTCCACTAACAACATTCCTTTCAGTACCATTTGTGATTACTTTACCATTATTATATGAATTTAATATTTTTGTTGCTGTTGTTACCGAAGCATCTCTTCCCAATAAACCTCCTGCACTAAGTCCTAGTGAATTAGTAACTATTCCATCATTATAACTATCTTCTATTGTCAAATTAGTTGTATGAGAACCAACTAAACCACCTATATTATTACTTCCATTTATATTTCCTTTATTAC
>CANQIY010000074.1 GCA_947624125.1 uncultured Bacilli bacterium
TCTTTGGGGTAAGGGGAAGTCTGCCCTTTTTTAACTATTTTTAAAATAAATTTTGTTTTTTTCTTTTCAGACTAATCCTCAAAAAATTTATTAAGTGGTCTCGATGTTAAAGGTCCTTTAATATTATTTACCCCTTTACTAACATTTTTAGTCGTTAAATCTTCTACTACTCCTAAAGCTTTTTGGGCTGTATTAATATGTTTTTGAATTTCATCTAAATTAATATTTTTCATAATATCAGTTATTTTTCCAGGATTAATGGGAACTTTAGGACTTCTTTCATAAGGACTCCATGCTTCTTTATTATCACCATAAACATCATATATTTCATAAAACGATTGTAAGGTCATTTCTTTATTTTTTATATATTCCACTAATTCAGGTTTATTACGCATAAATTCTTTAAATTCTTCTTTTTTACTCATAAAAAAATCACCTAATATATTTTATGAATATATAAGTGATTTTATATTTATAATTTAAAATCTTTTGTAAAATCCTCTAAGGTTTCTTTTTCTTCTTTCTTTACTTCTTCTCTTTTTTTATTATCTTCTTCATTGGAGATATTCCATTCTTCATATTTAATATCAAATTTATCAACATAATTTTTAGTTAAATTACTACCATTACTATTTAAATCCATAATTGGAATATCACTATTCTTTATTTCGGTTATTTCACTATCACATTTCATTAAAATAATATCTTTTGTTTTTGTCACATAAGCATTCATAATGGCATAATTAACAGTTTTATTTTTCTTAATAATGGTTGTTCCTTTTTTACCTCTTGTTAAAACTTTTAAATCATTTAATTTTACTCTTTTACCTGTTTTTTTATCCGTAAAGATATCAACATATTCTTCATCATCACCAAAGGAACTAACAGAAATTACTTCATCATCAGTAAGTTTTATTCCTTTTACTCCACTGGCTTTTGGTCCCACAACAGGTATTTCTTCTACCTTATAACGTAAATAATAACCAAGTTTAGTAACAAATAAAACTTCTTTTTTGGATAAAGTAGCACTTACTAATTCATCATTTTCTTTTAACTTAATAGCCATGGCCGTCTTATTATAACGAGCAACGATTAAATCTTGCATCGCTACTTGTTTAACCATTCCCTGTTTCGTAGCTAAAGTAATAATTTCTTTAGGTTCTAAAATAAAAGAATTAATAATTTTTTCTTGTTCTTGTAAAGTAACTAAGTTACTAACATGTTTACCTAAATCTTTCCATTTAGCTTCAAAAATTTTATACACAGGAATAAAGAGATAATTTCCTAAATTAGTAAATAAAATTAAATGGTCTAAAGTCGTTGTTGTAAATAAATTTTTAACATAATCTCCCGGTTTTAACAATGTTTCTCCCTCTGATGATACATAAGATTTATAAGATACTCTTTTTAGATATCCTTCATTAGTTACAACAATTGCTACCTTTTCTTTCGGTATCATTTCCCGCATATCTAATTTTATCTCAGTTACTTCTTCTTTTATTTCGGTTTTTCTTGGAATAGCATATTCCTTTCTTATTAATTTAAGCTCTTTTTTCATAACATATTTTAAGGCATTTTCATCATTTAAAATTGCTTTTAAACCTTCAATTAATTTTTTCAAACTTTGCATTTCATCTTCTAAAGCTACAACATCGGTATTAGTTAAACGATATAATTGTAAAGTTACAATAGCTTCAGCTTGTTCTAAAGTAAAATCATATTTTTTTACTAAATTATCTTTAGCATCTCCCTTATTTTTACTAGCCCTAATAGTTTTAATAACTTCATCTAAAATAGATAAACATTTTATTAAGCCTTCTACAATATGTAATCTTTTTTCTTTAACAGCTAAATCAAACTTCGTTCTTCTTGTAATAACTTCTTTTTGATGGGCAATATAAGCATCAAGTATTTCTAATAAACCTAATGTTTTTGGAGCTCTATTCACAATGGCAACCATATTATAACTATAAGAAATTTGTAAATCAGTATTTTTTAGTAAATAATTTAAGACTAATTCACTACTTGCCCCATTTTTTAAATCAATTGCAATTCTTAATCCTTCTCTATCCGATTCATCTCGAACTTCTAATATGCCATCAATTTTTTTATCAATTCTAATGGCATCAATTTTACTAACTAATAAAGCTTTATTAACTTCAAAAGGAAGTTCTTTGATAATTATTTTTTCTTTACCTTTTTCTTTAATGATTTCATATTTAGAGGTAACAATTACTTTACCTTTCCCTGTTTTAAAAGCTTCTTTGATGCCATCAATTCCCTCAGCAATACCACCCGTTGGAAAATCAGGTCCTTTAACAATTTCTAATATCGAATCTAAATGACAATTAGGTGTTTCGATTCTTTTAATCGTGGCATCGATTATTTCCCCTAAATTATGGGGTGGAATATTAGTAGCATAACCAGCACTTATTCCCATCGTACCATTAATTAAAAGATTTGGAAATTTTGCCGGTAGAACGGTTGGCTCTAAGAGCGTATCATCAAAGTTCGGAGCCCATTCAACTGTATCTTTCTCTAAGTCACATAATAGTTCGTTACTTATTTTAGCAAGTCTTGCTTCCGTATAACGATAAGCAGCCGGTCCATCACCATCCATGGAACCATTATTTCCTTTCATATCGACAAGACAAGCATTTTGTTTCCACCATTGACTCATTCTAACCATGGCATCATAAACAGATGAGTCACCATGAGGGTGATATTTACCTAAAGTATCACCAACAGTTTTGGCACTTTTGGTATATTTTTTATCATAAGTATTGCCAGCTTTAAACATGTCATATAAAATTCTTCTTTGCACCGGTTTTAAACCATCTCTAACATCCGGTATTGCTCTATCTTGAATAATTTCTTTGGCATAAGCAGAAAAACTTTCCCCCATGATTTCTTCTAAAGCATAATCTTCAATTCTTTTTATAATTTCTTGCATATCTATCCCTCAACTCGATAACTATCTTCCATCGTAAAGACAATATTTTCTTCAATCCATTCTTTCCGAGGTTCAACTTTATCACCCATTAAAACGTTTACTCTTTTTTCTGCTAAAGAAGCATCATTAATATTAACTCTTATTAAGGTTCTTGTCTCCGGATTCATGGTTGTTTCCCAAAGTTCTTCGGCATTCATTTCTCCTAAACCTTTATTTCTAGAAATATCCGGTTTACCACTATTCTCAGCCACAATTTTAAATCTTTCATCATCGCTATAAGCATAAAATTGCTTTTTACCATAATCGATTTTATATAAAGGTGGTTTAGCAATATATAATTTACCTGCTTCAATTAAAGGACGCATAAAACGATAAAAGAAAGTTAAAAGCAAAATTTGAATGTGCGAACCATCAACATCGGCATCGGTCATAATAATGACTTTATCATAGTTTGAATCATCAACAATAAAATCACTACCTAAACCAGCTCCGATAGTATGAATAATCGTATTTATTTCTTCATTTTTTAATATTTCATTAACACTTGTTTTTTCAGCATTAATAACTTTTCCTCTAAGTGGTAAAATAGCTTGAAATTTACGATTACGACCACTTTTCGCTGAACCTCCAGCTGAATCACCTTCCACTAAAAATAATTCATTTATTTTACTATCTTTACTAGTAGCGGGAGCTAATTTACCCGATAAATTCTTTTCAATTTTATTTTTTCCTTTACCATTTCTTGCATCTTCTCTTGCTTTTCGGGCGGCTTCTCTTGCCACTTTACTCTTTTCAGCTTTTTCCACAATATTAAGAGCTATTTCTTTATTTTCTTCTAAGAAAAACTTAATATTTTCATAAGTAATATTTTCTGTTACACTTCGTGCTTCTGGTGAACCTAATTTTCCCTTAGTTTGTCCTTCAAATTGTAATTTATTCTCCGGTATTTTTAAATTTATAACAACACTTAAACCTTCTCTTACATCACTACCATCAAAAGTATTATCTTTTCCTTTAATTAAATTATTAGCTTTAACATAATCATTAAAAGCTTTGGTAATTCCGGTTTTAAAACCTACTTCATGTGTTCCCCCATCAATTGTTTTAACATTATTAACAAAAGATAAAATACTTTCATTATATGTATCGGTGTATTGCATCGCTATATTGACTTCAATATCATTTTTTACCCCTGTAAAATTCAACACTTTATGTAATACATTTTTATCTTCATTTATATATTCAATAAAATTAGTAAGCCCTTCTTCATAATGATACTTAACTTCTCTTTTTGTATCTTCATCGATTACTTCTATCGTAATATTAGGAATTAGAAAGGCACTTTCTTGCATTCTTTCACAAATAGTTGTGTAAGAAAAAGAACAATTTTTAAAAATGTCATAATCGGGTAAAAAGGTAACAATTGTCCCTGTTTTATTTGTCGTACCAATAGTTTTAAGGGGCGAATCAACTTTACCACCATTAGCAAACCGAATATTTGATATAACTCCTTCCCGATAAATTATAACATCCATTTTTTTACTTAGAGCATTAACAACGGAACCACCAACACCATGTAAGCCCCCACTTACTTTATAATTGCCTTCTTCAAATTTACCCCCAGCATGTAAAATAGTATAGATAACCTCCGGTGTTGATTTACCACTTTCATGCATCCCAATTGGTACACCTCGACCATTATCGGCAATAGTTATTGAACCATCTTTATGTAAAACAATTTTAATATAATCGCCATAACCATTTATAATTTCATCAATAGAATTATCAACAATTTCCCATACTAAATGATGAAGCCCTCTTTTATCTGTTGAACCAATATACATGCCGGGTCTTTTCCGAACAGCCTCTAATC
>CANQIY010000075.1 GCA_947624125.1 uncultured Bacilli bacterium
CTATAAAGCCTTATAAATACTGGGCTAAATGGTGATTTTTTGCTTTAACAAGTGTGAAACTCGGGTTATAACACAAAAGCAGAAATTTCCATATAATTTTTATTATTAGTTATATATTTTAAATTATAGCCCATATTAATATTAGGTGATTTAGATGGAAATAATAATTCGCGCTGTTACAATGTTTATTATTCTTTTTATCATTGTTAAATTTTTAGGTAAAAAACAAATCAAAAATTTAACTTTATATGATTATATTTTAAGTATTACCATTGGTTCTATTGCTGCTGATTCCATTATAAGTTTAGATACTCCTCTTTATGATGGGATTATTTCGCTTTTAGTTTTTGGCTTAATCGGTTATCTTACTTCTCTTTTATCCTATCAAAATCATAATGTTGAAGAAATTGTTGATGGAGAACCACTAGTTTTATTTGAAAATAATAATTTTAATTATGAAAATTTAGCTACAGCTAAATTAAGTGTCGCAAAAGTTTTAGAACATTGTCGTTTAAAGGGTTGCTTTGATATCAATGAACTAGACTGTGCTGTTTTAGAGCCATCAGGGGATGTTTCTGTTTTGCTAAAGGGAAAAGCCCAACCAATTACTAGTAAAGATTTAAAAAAGACTGTTCAAAAAAATAATCCTAAACAAACTTTAAATCATTTAATTATTGTTGATGGGATTATCGATAATGAAGAGTTAAAAAAAGCTAAAAAGACTAAATCATGGTTAACTAATTATTTAAAAAATCATCATCAAAAATTAGAAAATATTACTCTTTTGTCCATTGATAAAAATAATAAAGTTACTCTCTTAACTAGAAATTAAATTTTTCTAGTTTTTTTAATTTTTATGAATTGTTTTAATTGCTAAAAAAATATCACCAACATTAATAATATTACTTAATTTACTTTTTATAATATCTAATTCCTCATCATTAGGGTCTTTTAATATTTTGGTATTGCCTGTTATTATATAATTGTCATTAATTACTATATTATTAACATTTTTTTTAAATTCATCACCTCTATTACCAATTAAAATAGCAGGCATGGTTGCAGTGTTATCTTTGATGGTTAAAGCAACAATTATTCCCTGTTTAAATTCTAGCTTTTTCATTTTGATTATTGTAGCTTTAAAAGTTATATCTTTAATTTCATCAATTACATCATCGATATTAGAGATATATTCATAAGAATTATTTTCTTTTATCATATTATGCTCCTTCTTAAAATAATTTTTTATATTTTTATCTAAACATTTTATCATAATGAGTCCACATTCTAATAATATGAATTTCTTTTTTCTTCATCTACTTCATAAACAATTCGATGTTTAGAAAACTTAATTGTATATAAATTTATCAATTTTTATCCTTTTCATATTTTTTGGCTGATTCCCAATTTTCATTTTCTCTTATAGTATTAATATTTTCTACATATCCCGGAATACTTGATAAAAATAATGTTTCTTCAATATTTTTCCACTCATCTTCAGATATTAATACCGCATTTTTGCCTTTATTATTCACAATAGTAATAGGATTAAAACCAGTATTAACATCAGATACCAATTGGTACAAATTGGCTCTAGCTTTGGTTATATTTATTGTGCTCATTTTTAATCACCTCATTTATATGATAGCGTACTTTTTTGCGTACATCAATCCAAATGGTTGATAATACAGCAATTACATTAAATACTTATATAAAAGTGAATTAAATGAAATAATGAATATTTTAAATAAAAATTTTAAAAAACCCCGTAAATACAGGGAATTATTGTCTTTATGGTGGAGTAGAGGAGAATCGAACTCCTGTCCAATATAACCTATCAAATAATATCTACAAGTTTAGTTGGAATTTTTTTTATTATATAGACAACTCCAACACATTTTCTATATAACAAGATTAATTAAATATTCATTATTTTACATTAATCAAATAAAATAATATATCTTATATTACATGAGCCTTATAATGCCCTATAAGAAAAGCTATTATAAAGCACTCCTACGCTATCTTAAGCGTATGTTGGAGCAAAACTATAATTAGTTTCGTTATTTATTTTTTTGTGCATTTAAGGTATGCCTACCACTTGCAATTATCTTTAGTGTTATATGTCGAAACCGAGCTACCCCGTAAGAGAATTATACCATATTTTCGGGGCTTTGTAAAATTAAGTGTGGAAAACTTAAGAGTTTTCAACAATGTCTGCATTAGAACAAGCATTTAAATCTAAATCAGCAAATTCCTTTTTTAAATACAACGGATAAGCTGCAGCACCAATCATCGCGGCATTATCAGTACAATAAATAAAATCAGGTAAATTTAATTTAGCTTTATATTTGTGACATATTTTAGCTATTTCTTCTCGTAAATATTTATTAGCTGATACACCACCAGCAATAATAACATCTTTTATATTGGTTTCTTTTAACGCAATTTCTAATTTCCGCGTAAGTTCATCTACTGCCGCTGTTTGAAATGAACAAGCAAGGTCCGCCTTATTTATCTCTAAACCTTTATTTTTTTCTTTATTAACTAAATTTATAACAGCACTTTTTAAACCACTATAACTAAAATTATAACTATTATCATTAACCATTTTTGGTAATTTATAAGTATTTTGCCCCTCTAAAGCTAATTTTTCGATATTAGGACCACCTGGATATTTAAGGCCCAGAACACGTGCTACTTTATCAAAAGCTTCCCCAATTGCATCATCTTGCGTTTCGCCTAATAATTCAAAATCATAATCATCTTTCATCTTTATAAGTTCGGTATGTCCACCACTTATAATAAGAGCAAGACACGGAAATTTCATTTTATTATTTATCTTATTAGCATATATATGGCCAATTAAATGATTAACTTTAATTAAAGGCTTATCATAAACATAAGATAATACTTTTGCAAATTCAACTCCTACTAGTAAAGAACCCAATAATCCTGGGGCATACGTTACTGCAATAGCGTCCATATCTTTAACTTCCATGTGGGCTTTATTTAATGTTTCTTCTAATACCATCGTTATATTTTCCGTATGCATTCTTGAAGCAATTTCCGGAATTACGCCCCCAAAATTAGCATGAGTATCCATTTGCGTTAAAATTGTAAGGGCTATTACATCTTCACCATTTTTTACAATGGCTATACTTGTCTCATCACAAGAAGTCTCCACACTTAGTATATAAACATCTTTCATTAAATCACCTTTTCATAACATAGGCATCAATATTATTATCATAATAATGTTTACGGATATTTATAATTTCAAAAGCAAACTTTTTATATAAGTTTATTGCTATTTTATTACAAGATGCAACTTCTAGATAAATAGGTCTCGTATCTTTATAATTTTCTAAAAAATAATTGATTAATTCAGTTGCTATTCCCCTTTTGCGATAGTCCTTATCCACATATAAAAACTCTAATTCATAAGACGATGAAGTTATACTTATAAGTAAAAAAGCATTAACTACAATATCTTCACTAACTAAAATAATATAATTACTATCATCGATATATTGTTCTAATAAATAAGTTTGTGCAAAATTACTTTTATAATTATTACCTAATTCTTCAATTCTTTTAATATCTTTTTTTTGAGCTTTTCTTATCATTTTTCAACATCTAGTTGTTTTACATAAATAGGGTTTACTTCATGCGGATTTACAACTTCTTTTTCTAAAGCATAAGCAATGATTTTCTTGTAATCTAGTTTGACATTAGTAATAACTTCATATTTAGCACAATATTCCGTAAATTCATCATTTGATAAATATTCATAATTTCCTATTAACTTATAATTTTCATCAAATATTCCTATATAATAACCGTTTTTATCACTAAATGCAACTATTTTCTCTGGAACATTGGTACAAACAGCTAAACATTCTAAAGACGTTATGGTTCTAATTGGTATTTTTAAAGTATAAGCTAAAGTTTTAGCATTCGTAACGCCTAAACGAACACCAGTAAAAGAGCCAGGACCGTTAACGACAACTATCGAATCCGGCTCCTTCTTTTTTAATATTTTTTTAATTAATGGCATTAATAACTTACTATTTTCTTTTTCATTGTTAATTATTTTTTTCTTAAGTATTTGTCCATCTTGATATAGAATAATAACTATATCAGTTAAATGAGTATCAATAAATAAAACCATTTTAGCCTCCTATAAAACCGTTTCACATAAATCTACGTATTCTTGTCCAATGGGATTAAAAAGAAGAATACGGGTATTTTCATCAACAATTTTAAATACGATTTCTAATCTCTCTTTTGGTAATTTATTTTTTATAATTTCTGACCATTCAATTATTGTAACGCCACCTTTTTTATAATAATCTTTAATACCGATATCATTATCAACTTCATCTAACCGATAAACATCCATATGATATAACGGTAATTCGCCATTTGGATATTCTTTTATAATATTAAAAGTTGGACTCGTTATATTATCTTCAATTCCTAAGGCTTTAGCAAAACCTTTGACAAAAACAGTTTTTCCACTTCCAAGTTCCCCATCTAAACAAATAACCATATTAGGAAATTTTTCACTTTCAATGTTTTCGGCTAAAGTTAAAGTATCATCTATATTTTTTGAAACATATTTAAAATTCATATTATCACCAATTTTAATTATAAATTAAATAATTGCCTAAGACAAGTCTTAAAGTTATTTATTTAGGAAAATTAAGCCTATAAGCAAATTTATAGCAAAAAAAAAGCAGGCAACTACCTATTTTCGCATTCACTATCGTCGGCGTATTAGTGCTTAACTTCTCTGTTCGGGATGG
>CANQIY010000076.1 GCA_947624125.1 uncultured Bacilli bacterium
AAAGCTTGCCTTTGGTTCTTACTAACTCATTTGCATAGCAAATGCGAAAAACTGACATTTTCAAAAAATCTTAACAGTATTATACCGAATGGACTATCATTTTCATAATATTTTCATGACCTTTATAATTAAAATAAATACTTTTATTACTGACAAAATAATCTCTATTTAACATTAAATCACTAATATTAATAAAGATACAGTCATATTTTTTAGCTAAATTAGCTAATTCAGCATTTAAAATAATAACATTACTTTTATCTAAATAACTATTTTCATAAAAACTGACAATAATTATTTTACCATCAGTTAAGTCTTTTAATAACATTAAAAGACTATCATATTCTTTTAAGAATTGAGTTATTACTTCTTTATTTAAATCATTAGTTATACTTTTTTTAACTAATTCTTCTTCTCCTATACTTAATGTTAAAATATCAGCTTTATATATAATTTGTTTAATTTCTAAATCACTTTGTGCACCATGAACATTGTTATTTATATCATCTATTAAATCATGTAAACGATAATTTTTATAAGCAAAATCACTATTATAAAATTTTAATAAATTTTTTTTTGAAAAATATTCTTGCATATAATCATTATAACTAATACCATCAATATTATAATCGGTTTCTCCACTAGCAATACCATCTCCTAAACCAACAAGACCAATTTTAACATCCCGATTATGAAAATAAATAAAATAGGTTACAAAAATACTACTTAAAATAATTAAAAATAATTTATGCGATTTTTTCACCAAAACACCTCAAAAAAATGTAGATTTCTCTACATTATATTGTTTCAATTTTAATTTTAGCACCAACATCACTTAACTTATTAATGATATTCTCATAACCTCTTAAAATATAATCGATATCATAAACAGTGGTCGTTCCTTTTGCAATTAGACCGGCTAAAATTAAGGCCGCTCCCCCTCTTAAATCTGTGGCATTTATCTCTGTTCCTTTTAATTCCGTTTTGCCTTTGATGGTTGCTTTTAAACCATCAAGTTCTATATTAGCACCCATTTTTTGTAAATATGGATAATGACCTACTCGATTTTCCCAAATCGTTTCTTCCATATGGGAAATACCTTCGGCTTGGGTAAGTAAAACACTCATTGGTTGACCTAAATCTGTAGGAAACCCTGGATAAACTAAAGTTTTAATATCAATAGGTTTTAATTTTTCACATTTACTAATAATAATGGCATTATCTTCTAGTTCATATTTTACCCCCATATCATTTAAATGATTAAGTAAAGCTTCATTATGATGAGGATTAAAACCTACAATTTTTAAATTATCACCTAAAAGAGCTCCCATCATGATATAAGTGCCGGCTTCAATTCGGTCGGGCATAACTGTAAATTCAGTACTATGCATTTTTTCGACACCTTCAATAGTTATTGTATCGGTTCCAGCCCCTTTAATATTGGCCCCCATTTTATTTAA
The DNA here is from genome assembly GCA_947624125.1 of uncultured Bacilli bacterium. GTDB lineage: Bacteria > Bacillota_I > Bacilli_A > RF39 > UBA660 > SIG200. Next base: position 1,461 of record CANQIY010000076.1, read on the forward strand.
AAATTCCATAATATTGATGATTTCAACTTCTTTCGCTGCATTCTTAATTATTGTTGTTCCTTTTGCGAGGGTTGCTGCAAACATGATATTAATCGTTGCTCCAACACTTGGAAAATCTAAATTAATTGTAGTACCTTTTAATTCATCAGCATCTAAAATATATTTATGTTTTCTTTTCGTTATTTTAGCTCCCAAAGCTCTAAAACCTTTCAAATGGAGGTCAATAGGTCTATTACCAATATTACAACCTCCTGGAAAATATATTTCAACATGTTTATATTTAGCAAGCAAAACTCCCATAAAATAATATGACGCTCTTAATTTAACACTTAATTCTTGGTTAATTAATGTATTCTTTAAATTATTTGTATCTATTGTTATCGTATTACCACTTTGTTTAATTTGACAATTAAGAAGCTTAATGATATCAAAAAGAGCATCACGGTCCGTTATATTGGGAATATTATCTATTTTACTAATTCCTTCGGCTAAAAGGGAAGCAGGAATTAATGCTACTGCACTATTTTTAGCTCCCCCAATAGATATAGTTCCCTTTAATGGGTACCCACCCTCAATAATAATTCTTTTCATACTTATACCTTCTTTTTTAAACCAAAGATAAAACTATCTTTTATTATTATTTATGATTTTTCTAGGTTTTTGTGCTTTTGCTTCCCTAATAAGAATTAAATCATAATTTCCATATAAATATCTATTTATACAATTTACTAATAGTAAATTAATACTAAGTTTATCGTACTTTATTTATGGAATTTTGTCAATATAAATAATTATTTCTTGGTAACTAAATGGTATTAAAAAAGAAGCTTTTAGCTTCCCTACATAATATTAATGATTTTTGTTTTGATATATTCTAATGTTGATAATTCACTTGGACTAATAAAATCTTTGCTTAAAAAGGAATTAATAGTAACATATATTAGTCCTACTTCGATTAAAAATAAAATAACATTAATAATAATAAACATTTTCTTAGTAATATAATTATTCATTTCGATTTAAATAGGCACTGCACGAAATTATTTCTTTCGCAGTTGTCATGATATAACCATCTTCATAGGTTATACTATTATCCATCCTTTCATTATTTACATTATTACAATAACTTTTTTGGGTATTTAGGGAATATGTTGGTCCCATTGGGATAGCATTCCTTTCCACATAATCACCTTTACCATAAGTATTTTCAACATATAATCTTAACGAGATATCACTCTTAACCTTTTTGAAATAAGCCTTACAATAATCCATTTGATTTGTTTCTAAATGAAGTTTATGTCTTTCACTATCATACGTTACTTCTCCGCCATTAGTACATTCAGAATGGCTATAGAGATAACCAAAAGCTGGTAATTTTGAACTAAGAGTATAAGTGTCACTACCGGCTTTATCTTCTAACATGATATTAACAGTTAAATCGAGGTTGTTACCTATATCAAAATATATGGAGCAAAATTCTTTTTCGGTTATAGTAACACTTGTTGTTAAGGTTTGTTCATCAAAATTTAGAGTTGAACCATTCTGACATTTATAACCACTATAAGTATATCCGGAGACAGGAAGTTCATCAGCTAAATGATAAGTATTGCTTCCTTCGCCCTTTTCATTGGCATTTTCTAAATAGACAAATAAGACATAATCATAGTCTTCTAAAAAAATATTACCAACTTGGGCTTTAACTAAAGGAAAAGATATGGCATTATTATAATAACTATAAGATGAAAAAATACTTACTATTAAAAGATTTAAAATAAGTAAAAAACTGGTAATAGCTATATATTTTCGTCTTGTTTTTGGATTCTTTAAATCATTTTTTATTTTTTCTTTTAAAACCAAATAATATTCTTGCATTTCTTGTTTAAATTTTTTATATTTTCTTTTAAGTTTTCGCTTTATTCTTTTACCATCTTGTTTATATTCTTCATAAATACTTAATATTTTTTCTTTCAAAATATCACCACTTAATTATATTTTGTAAAAGAAGGCAAAATTTTATACAAAGAGATGATAAAAACCGATTAGGAAAAGTAAAATTATGCCTAAAATATTAGCAATAATCCCCAGTTTTTCCCGTGAATATCGCCCGATTAATAATCCTAAAAAAGTAAACGATGCCGCACAAACACTAAAAATAAGCCCTGCTAAAAATATATCTTTAGTTATAGCCATTATTCCTAGTCCCGTTGAAAAACTATCTAAACTAACCGAAATGGAAATCAAAAATAAATTTAAGATATTAAGTTCAAATATTTTACTTTCTTTTTTAAATAAATCAATTACCATTTCTATTCCAATAAAAATCAAAATTAAACCTAATAATAAATTAACATTGATATGTAAGAAAGTAACGATTTTATCACCTAATAGAAAGCCTAAAAGAGGCATTAAAAAATGCATAATGCCTACTAAAAAGCATAAAAAAACTACTTGTCTTTTGGTAATTTTAAAAGCTCCGATAGAAAGACAAATAGAAAATGTGTCCATAGATAGAGATAAGCCAATAAGAAATAAAGAAATTATAATAGACACAAATATCACCTAATAAAATATATTAATTATTTGTAAATTTATTAATTAATTCCTGTGCATATAATTTATATTCAACTTCACTAAAATTTTCTTTTTCTAAAAGACATAAAGGAGGAAATAATACACACCACCAATTTTTACCTTTTCCTTCTCCTAAAGTAATTACTAAACTTTCATACTCTCCTTCATCATATGTAAGACCTTTATATTCCTTTTGAGGAAAATAATTTTGGCCAAAGTTTATTTCATAATCAACATCGTACTTTTGGATAATTTTATCAACTTTAAATAAATTATCATTTATTAAAGTTCTGGCTTCTTTTATATTTTGGGCATCTTTAGTAATATTCTCAAGTTCATTCTCAACTTCATCTTTAATGGTTTGTTTTAAGTTTTGGTCAACTTGTTCATTACTATTAGCTATAATACGAAAACGAATAGCCTCTTTCGGAATAAATAGATTATTTTTTTCTCTTACCCCAACTAAAATAACAATTAATATAAATAATATGATTATAATTTTTTTCAAATTTTTTCACCTACATTATATTGTTATTAAAAAAACAAATTTATTCATTGTGGAAAACTGCTTACTTTTCCACAATAATTTTTTTAACAAAAAAATTGGCCAAAGCCAACCTTAAAAGGTTCTTAAACATTAAGGAGTGATGAAAGAAAAATCATCATTCTTTTTTGATGGTTTAAATACATTGGTAGCAAATA
>CANQIY010000077.1 GCA_947624125.1 uncultured Bacilli bacterium
CAACATTATTAGTAGCAGTAGTAGGAGCGACGTTTGCATATTTTTCAATTAGTACAGCAGGCACTACTACAAGTACAACAGTGGTAAATACGCAAGCACAAAAATTACCGATAATAACAATGACAGCAGGAAAAGCAAATTTTGGTATATCAGTAACAGCAACCGATATGGCATTGAATAATCCTGGTGCTAGATGGGCAATGTATACTGGAGATGAAGAAGGCCCAGAAAATGCATCAAGTGGGAAAAATGAAGATGCAAACCTTTATCATTGGAGTGCTAGTGAAGTTAAATATGATTTATTTAACATTAAAGCTACTGAAACAACATCTAGTGAGAATGATACATTACAATATGAGTGTCCTATTACAATAACTCTTACAGTTAAAGATAAGGTTGAAGAATTAACAGAAGGAGACTTAATATTATACTTATATTCCAAAGACGGAGATGTATTAGTTTCTGAACCAGCGGATGGAGATGATACAGCCAATAGTGAAAGCAAAACAAATGCGTTAATAACTGACTGGGAAAATAGTACTAATAGTTATTTGATGGAGAAAAGTTCTACAAGCACAAGCCATGCAGGTGATGCGAAGTGTACTGAAAATGAAAGAGGATGTTACGATATTAGCAGTTTATTTGAGCTTAAAGATGAGACTAAGACTTTACATACTGTTGTAATTGTAAGCGCGGGTAATGAGGCTGATAATGGTACAACAGTTGAAGCCAGTATGAAACTTGTTAATAGTGCTACAAAAGACCAAAGTGATTTAGCAGGCCAAGATATCAGAGTTACCTTAACATCTAAATTAGCCGAAGGTGGCTGCAAAGTAATAACAAAAAAATAAAATCAAATGAAAGAGCGAAACAAAGCTCTTCTTTTTTTGTAAAATAAGATTATATACACTAGTCATAAAGACATAATAAAACTGATAATGAATGAACACTATCAGTTTTATTATTATCTAAAATAAATAAATATAAAGAATGCTAAACATAAACAATAAATAGAGAACTTCCATAGTTTGCCATTTTTAACAATATTTGATAACCAACGATAAGATAAATAAGTAACAACTAAAGCAATAATAAAACCACTTAAGTAAGGTAATAATAGAGAAGTTGGTGTATTAATTAAATCAGGTACTTTTAATAACATAGTTCCTAAGCTAACCGGAAAATATAACATAAAAGTATATTTTAAAGCTGTATCTCTTTTTAATTTACAAAGAAGACATGCTACTAAAACAGTTCCACTTCTACTTATCCCCGGTAGAATAGTAATTGCTTCGAATAACCCAATAATAATGGCATCTTTAAAAGTAAGGTCTGCATCATCTTTACTACCTTTAATATTTCTTACAATATATAACATTAAAGCTGTAAATAAGAATGTTAAAGCTAATATTTTAAGAGAATTAAAATTACTTTCTAAATAATCATTAAAGATAATACCAGTAATACCAACAGGAATAGTACTAATAACTAATTTAATAATATACATAAAGTCATTTTTATATTTTTTTCTTGTATCTTTCTTAAATATAAATTTAAAAAAACTTTGAATTAAATTAATAATATCTTTTCTAAAAATAAATAAAATAGCTAAGAAAGAGCCAAAGTTAGAAATAATTTCAAAACTAAAAGAATTATCAAAAATATTAGTATTAAATAAATTTTTAAATAAGAATATATGTCCACTGCTAGATATAGGTAGTGGTTCTGTTAACCCCTGAATAAGTCCTAAAATTAAACATGTAATATAATTCATATAATCACCTATTTAATTATATAATATTTTTTAAAAATTATAAATAAAATATAGAGATAAGTATGTTAAATATATGTTTATTTATAGTTGGTTTTATTTTAGCTATTATAGGTTTATTTTTTATAATTTTATATTTAAATCTTTTTGTAATTGGGTATACTTTTTTAGAATTTGTTTATTTTATTATTAGAAGTATCTATTGTGATGTATTTTTTCTAGGCTTATTTTTAATTTTTTGGTCTTTAAAAAGGAGGAAAAAAGATGGATTATTATTATGATATATTATTAAATTTAGAAGAGCAATATTTTGCTTTTTATGAATGGGATAGTGATGATAATATTGAATTTATTAAGAAAATTCCTGTTTTTCACATTGATAGTAAAACGTTAACTAATATGGTTGAAAATGTGATTAAAATTGAAGAAAATATTCTTTTAGAAATAGAAAATAAAACAAAGTTAAAACAAAATACTTATTTAAAGTATACGGCTTTATTTAGTGATGGTAAAAATAGTTTAGCTATAGAATTTAATGATGAAGGAATAAGTATTAATAAAAGTAGTCTTTTATTAGAAGATGAAATCAATATTAATGAATTTATGTATAATGTTAATGTAAGAAAAATAAAAATAGATGTTATTAAAAAAAATAAATTATTGAAAGAAACAAGACAAGACCTTAAAATAAAAAAAATTATAACGATGGAAATTGAAACAATGTATGCAAAGAAAGAATTTAGTAAACTTAAATATTTATATTTAGAATGGTTTTTAGAATTAGAAAATAATATTGAAAAAATGAAAGAGCGAATGCTTAGAAAGTTAAATGAGAAATTAACGGAAAGAGAATATGAAATTTATGAATTAATTAAACTTTCATATAATAATGTATAAATTAAAGAAAGTGTTAAATAATATAAGGGGAGAGTGCTTAATGAAAAAAATATTAGCTTTAATGCTTGTCCTTATGATGGTTACAGGTTGTGGTAAAAGCCCAGAAAATGTTGTGGAAACTTATTTAAAAAAATATAAAACATTAGATAGTGAAGTATTAGTTGATTTAGAAGATGTGATAGACAAAGAAAATTTATCAAAAAATCAAGAAGAAAAATATCGGGATATTCTAAAGAAACAATATAAAGATTTAGCTTATAAAATATTAGAAGAAGAATATGATGATGAAGTAAGTTATGTAACTGTGCAAATAGAAGTATATGATTTATATAAAGTTCAAAATGATGCTCATCTTTATTTAGAAAATAATCGTAGTTTATTTTTAGATGAAGATGGGGAATATGATAGTGATAAGTTTATGGATTATAAACTTGATAAGATGAAAGACACTACGGATAGAATTGAGTATACCATTACATTTACTGTTATGAAAGAAGATGGAGAGTATGTGGTAAGTCAACCAACTCCAGATGATTTATTAAAAATTCATGGTATTTATAATTATGATTTAAACTAAAAAAAGTTCTTAAGAACTTTTTTTCTTGGGTTTATTTTTCCGTCTTTTCTTTGTTTTATTAGCTCGTGGTTTATAATTAGTTTTTGGTTTTTCTCCTTTTTTTGTTGGAATATCTTTATTTATTTCTTTTTCTTCTTTTTTCTTCTTTTCTTTTTTCCTTTTTTCTTGTTTAACTTTCTTTTTTTCTTCTCTAATTAGTTCATTTTTATTATTTTTTTCTTCAAAAAATTTAATGATGAAAACACCAACAAAAATAAATAAAACAACAAAATAAATAGAGATTAAAACAATAAAAAATAAATCTATTGGATCAAAATTTCTATGCATACCTACCCATTCCTTAGCCTTTATTATAATATATGTTTAATAAAATTAATAGATTAATATGTCAACTTAATGAAAATATTGTCGTTATATCGTATATATTAGGCCTAATTTCTAGAAATAAGAGTTAAAAAATGATAGAATAATAAAGAAAGTAGGTTAATATGCAAAAAAAACGGCTAGCATTGTTTCTCATGTTTTTTCTTTTATTCATATTTAATATGAAATTTTGTTATGCTGATATATATAGAGCTCATATTATGGGTAGTGATGTTAATTTAAGAAAAGGCCCCGGAACTAATTATGAAGTTATAAAATCTCTTAGTTTAGGTAGTGCTTTTAATTTAGCCTCGGAAACTCTTTTTAAAAGTGAGCAAGACTGCGCTAATGGATGGTATAAAATTTATTATGACGCTAATAGTGAAGGGTATGTTTGTAGTGATTATGTTTCACTAACAACACTTGTTTATAATGCTACCCCAACAACCGAATGTGAGAAAGAATTAAGTGAACAGGGTTTTCCTTCAACATATTGGCCAGGTATTTGTGAATTAAAAGATGCTCATCCCAAATGGCAATTTAAAGCAATGCAAACAGGTCTTGACTGGAGTAGTGCTATTGACAATGAAAGTTCTTGTAATAAAAGTTATATTGCCTCAAGTAATCCTGCGAATATCGACCCATCATGTATTAATCAATATTCTAGTACTTGGTACCCAGCATCATCAACGGCAGTTGCTTATTATATGGACCCCCGTAATTTTTTAACCGAACAATATATATTTCAATTTGAATATTTAAAATATGATTTAGCTTTTGAAAATTTATATATTGATGCTACAACTGATGTTATAGATGGGGCTGAATTTTATAAATATCATTATAATATTGGTAATAAATTGGGTAATATTATTAATGATGTTGGCAAAGAATTAAATGTTAGTCCTATTTTTATTGCATCAAGAATTTTACAAGAACTAGGTAATGGAACAGCTTTATATAATCTTTATAGTGGTGTTTATAGTGGTTATGAAAATTATTTTAATTTTTATAACTTTGGAGTTACCGATTCTTGTGCTACAACAAAAGGAACAACGGTCTGTGGATTAAGTTATGCCAAAACCAATAATTGGTATGGCCTTCATGCAG
>CANQIY010000078.1 GCA_947624125.1 uncultured Bacilli bacterium
GGTATTTGTGTAAGGGCTGGAAATCATTGTGCTAAATTAACAAAAGAAGTTGTGGGAGTTGCTAATTCCCTTCGGGTAAGTTTATATTTTTATAATACCGAATCAGAAATTGATAATTTAATTGAATTATTAAAAGATAAAAATAAAATATTAAAAGAAATGCTTTAATATAAAAATCACTTCCTTAAAAAGAGGTGATTTTTATATTGACACTCTTGTAATTATGCGCTAAATTAGGAAAAGAAAAGAGTGATTTTATGGATAAAGAATTGAGTCGCGAAATATTATTAGAACATTTTCAAAATCCTATTAATAAAGAGACAACAAATGATGAAAGTTATATTAAAGTCAATAGTCGTAATCCCAATTGTATTGATAATTTAGATATCTATATTAAAATAGATGAAAATATAATAAAAGATATTAAATTTATGGGGGAAGCTTGTGCTATATCGACGGCTTCAACTTCGATTATGATAAAAAATTTAATAGGTAAAAGCGTAGATGAAGCAATTAAATATATTGATAATTTTTATCATATGTGTAATGAAGAAGAGTATGATGAGAATATGTTAAATGAAGCTTTAGCTTTACAAGATATTTATAAACAAAATAATCGGAAACATTGTGCTCTTCTTCCTTACAGGGGAATTTTAGAAGTATTAAAAAAATATCATAATTGACATTTAAAAGTGTCAATTTTAATTGACTATATTATGTTTTTATTTTAAGATATGTAAGTATAGAAAGAGAGTATTATGACAAAAGAAGAATTATTAAAATTAAGAAGAAATGCAATAGAGCATAAAAATAAAACGGGGTACCCTCATTTAGATGATAGTCATCTTCAATTTTATAGTGAAGAAGAATTAGCTAATTATGATATTCCTGATATTTCCATGTATGGTTTAATATATGGAAGAATTATGAATAATAAATTTCATAATTCTCCTGCTATAGAATATTATGGACGAAAAATTACTTATGAAGAATTTTTAAATAAAATAGCTGATTATGCTTCCGCATTTACAAATATGGGAGTTAAAAAGGGAGAAATTGTAAGTGTTACAAGCCCTAATATTCCAGAAGTTTTTTATACTATATATGCTTTAAATAAAATCGGAGCTGTAGCTAATTTAATTGACCCAAGAAATAATTTAGAGAGAATTAAACAATATATTAGTCAAACAGGTTCGACTAAACTTATTATGCTTGATATAGTATATCCCAAAATTGCGAAGATAATTCAAGATACCGATGTGAGAGAAGTTTATACTTTGTCAGCTTGTGATTCTCTTCCTTTTGGTTTAAACTTCTTACAAAGTGCTAAAACATTAATTGAAAATTATCGAAAGAATTTACCTAATTGTCCAATTAATGATGTTTATAAGCCTTTACCAGCTCTTGTATCACAATATAAAGATAAAGAAAGAAATTATGAACCATTAGAAGTTAAAACAAAAGAAAGTGTTAAAGATAATGTTGCTGTTATAATTAATACATCCGGAACAACGGGAACACCAAAAGGTGTAATGCTTACCAACGAGAATTTTAATGCCATTGGTTATAATTATATCAATACGAATGTTAATTTTGAAGTTGGGGATAGTTTCTTAGGTATTATGCCAAATTTCTTAGCTTATGGAATGGGCTTAGGAACACATATGCCATTTACTTTAGGTCTTAAAAATGTTGTTATTCCAACCTTTAATCCTAAACAATTTCCAAGTTTAGTTTTAAAACATAAAGCGGCGCATTTTGCGGGTGTACCTTCTTATTATCAATATATATTAGCTGATAAAAAGATGCAAAAAGCTGATTTATCCTTTATTAAAAATCCGTGTGCCGGTGGTGATACCATGGACCCAGATTTGAAAAAAAGAACCAATGATTTTTTACAAGAGCATAATTGTCCAAATAAAATAAGAGTTGGTTATGGTTTAACAGAAAATGCCGGAATGTCAACATCTCAATATTATATCGGTGAATCAACAGAGGAAAATGAGTTATATACAGTTGGTATTCCAGCTTTATATAATCATATTAAAGTAGTATCACCAGAAACAAAAGAAGCCTTACCAGTTAATGAAGATGGTGAAATCTTAATTTTTGGTAAAAGTGTTATGAAAGGTTATGTAAATAATAGAGAAGAAACCGAAAAGGTAGTTGACGAAATTGATGGTATTAGATATTTACATACTGGAGATATAGGTCATGTTGATGAAGAAGGTTTAGTTTACATTTTAAACCGGTTAAAAAGAATGATTATTAGACCGGATGGTCATAATGTTTTCCCAGTCTTTATTGAAAATGTTGTGGTATCTCATCCTTATATTAAAGAATGTACTTGTGTTGGTTTAAAAGATAAAAATGAACAAAATGGGCGTATTCCAGTTGCCTTTATTACAATTGAACCAGGACATGAAGGTGAAGTTGATGAAATTATTACGGAGTTAAAAAGGATGTCTTTAGAAAAATTACCGGAAAGAGATGTAGCCTTAGAATATATTGTACTAGATGAAATGCCTATGACTCCTAATGGTAAAGTAGACTTTAAAAAGTTAGAAAATTATGAATTAGATAAACAAATGGTTAGAAAAAGAGTATAAATTTTATATTCTTTTTTTAGTGCTTATTATTGAGTTTTAAAGTTTGGTTTGATATAATTATTTAGAATGTAGGGTGTTAGAATGCGTGGTAATTTTTTTACAATTTGTAGTGGTTTTTATATATTATTATTATTAATTGTCTTTTTTTCAAAAAAAAGATGGAATTCTTTAGAAAATAAAATTTATTCATGGCTTATTATAACTAATTTTTTTGGAGTTATTTTAGCTATTCTAAGTTATATGTGTATAACTAAAAGTGATGCTTTAGGCATGTTAAATGATATAATATCTAAAACTTATATTTTATATTTAATAACTTGGGTATCTATTTTTTCTCTATATGTTTTTGTTATATCATACAATTCGAAAAATTTAACGAAAAAAGAATTTGCTAAGAAAATAAAGAGAGTATACATAATTACGGGAATTATCTATGTTATATGTAGCATCTTAATATATGTTTTACCTCTTTATTATATGAATGAAAACAATAAAGTTTATTCTTATGGACCATCTACTAGTGTAGCTTATATATTAACAACTATTTACTCAATTGTTTGGACTATAGCTATTTTAAGAAATTATAAAAATTTACATAAGAATAAATATACCCCTATTTTAGTTTTTATGTTATTTAGTTTAATTGTTGTGTATTTAAATAGAATGTATCCTGAATTATTATTAATCACTTCTGTTGATACTTTTGTTACCTTTTTAATGTATTTTACCATTGAAAATCCGGATATCAAGCTTATTAATGAACTTAATTTAGCCAGAAATCAAGCGGAGAAAGCTAATCATGCTAAAACAGAATTTTTATCTAATATGAGTCATGAAATAAGAACCCCATTAAACGCTATTGATGGTTTTAGTCAATTAATATTAGAAGAAAAAAATATTGATGTTATTAAAGAAGAAGCAAGAGACATTATGGCAGCGTCTCAAAATTTATTAGAAATAGTAAATGGGATTTTAGATATATCGAAAATTGAAGCTAATAAACTGGAAATAGTCAATGTTTTATATGAGCCGGAGAAAATCTTTAATGAATTAATCAAATTAACTCAAGCGAGAATTGGCGAAAAACCTTTAGAATTAAGAGTAAATATTGATAAAGATTTACCACCATATTTAGATGGTGATTATGTTCGTCTTAAACAAATTATTTTAAATCTTTTAACTAATGCCGTTAAATATACTAAAACGGGTTATATTGAATTTAATGTAAGTACTGTTAAGAAAAATGATGTTTGCAGATTAATTATTAGTGTTAAAGATACAGGCATAGGTATTAAGAAAGAGAATATTGATAAATTATTTAATAAATTTGAAAGATTAGAATTAGATAAAAATATTACAATAGAAGGAACAGGTTTAGGACTTGCTATTACTAAAAAATTAGTGGAGTTAATGAATGGTAAAATAGTTGTTGACTCTGTTTATGGTAAGGGTTCTAATTTTACGGTGGCAATTGACCAAAAAATAGTTAATAAACCTAAAACAATTAAAGAAGAAAAAGTTGTTAAAGAAACAAAAAAATTAAATGTTAAAGGTAAAAAAGTTTTAATTGTTGATGATAATTTGATTAATTTAAAAGTAGCTAATCGCCTTCTTCAAAATTATAATTTGAATACTGAATTGGTATCAAGTGGCTTTGAATGTTTAAAGAAAATAAAAGATGGTAATAAGTATGATTTAATTTTAATGGATGATATGATGCCTAAAATGAGTGGAATGGAAACATTAAAAAAATTACAAGAAGATAAAGATTTCCATATTCCGGTTGTGGCTTTAACAGCTAATGCAATTGCTGGCATGAAAGAAAATTATTTAAAAAATGGTTTCAATGACTATATTTCAAAACCAATAGATAAGATGGAATTAGAAAGAGTATTGATGACTTATTTAAATAATAATTAGGTGAATTCTCGAAGTAAATGCAACCAGTAAATTGAGCAATTAAAAGACAAAAGTAAAAGCAACTAAAAAATCGGAT
>CANQIY010000079.1 GCA_947624125.1 uncultured Bacilli bacterium
AAAATAAATTTTGTTCAAGTTTTCATGACTATGTGTGCCTTGAACGAAGTGAAAGGAATGTGAGGTTAATATGAAAAAATTATTATTAAGTTTATTTATTTTCTTAATGCCTCTTAATGTTTGGGCTTATTCCGATTACATCTATTTAGGTGGTAATACCTTAGGTATTGATATTGCTTGTGATGGTATTTTAATTGTTGGTTTTTATCAAGTAAATGGCGAATATAATAAAGGAATTCCCAAATTAAAAGTAGGTGATTATATTAAAGAAGTAAATGGTGTTAAAATAAATAATTTAAATGATTTAACAAGAGAAATCGAAAAATATGCGGAAGAAGGAAAAGTTAATATTACTTATGCAAGAGGAGGAAAAATTTATCAAAATGAATTACCTTTAATATTTGATAATGGTGTTTATAAAACGGGATTATATGTTAAAGATAGTATTACCGGAATTGGAACACTTACCTATATTGACCCTGGTACCAATATTTATGGAGCTCTAGGTCATGAAATAATTGATAGTAATAGTAAGAGTTTAATTGAAATAAAAACAGGTAATATTTTTAAAAATTATATAACATCCATTGAAAAATCAGCAGTTGGGCATGCTGGTAGTAAAAATGCTAAATATTATTTTGATACTATTTATGGTAATATAACTAAAAATACTGAGCATGGTATTTTTGGTAATTATGTTAAAGGTTTAAATAATTTACAACTTATTAAAGTAGGAAGTAAAGACGATATTAAAATAGGAAAAGCCTATATTTATACTGTTTTAGAAGGGGAGACTGTTTCAAAATATGAAATTGAAATTACAAGTATTAGAGAAAATAGTGATACGAAAAATATTGTTTTTGCTATAACAGATGAAGAGTTACTTAAAAAAACAGGGGGCGTTATTCAGGGAATGAGTGGTTCACCTATTGTCCAAAATGATATGATAGTAGGTGTTGTTACCCATGTTATTGTCGATAATCCTTTAACTGGTTATGGTTTATTTATAACAAAGATGTTAGAAGAAGGCGAAAGTTAAGCCTTCTTTTTAAGTTAAAAAAAAGACTATTGCTAGTCTATAAAGTTTCAATATCATTATTTTGGCTAAATGGATTATTATTTTGATTAGTACTAACTTTACCAATAAAGGCATCTTTTAATTCTTGGTCATCAGCACCGAAGTCATCATTAACATCAATAACCCGAAGAATTTCATCCATAGAAGTAAAACCTTCCATTACTTTTAATAAACCATCTTTAAGTAAAGTATTAGCATTTTCTCCATATACGAGTTCTCTTAATTCTTCTTTTCTTGTATTACTTACGATGGCATCACGAATATCTTGGTCGATTTCTAAAACTTCATGAATAGCAATTCTTCCTTTATAACCATTAATACATTCACTACATCCCACCGGGGCATATATTTCATTAACATCCATATTTAATACTTTTTTAAATAAAGTTTTTTCATAATTATTAGTAGGTTTAGCACTCCTACATTTAGGACATAATTTTTTAACTAATCTTTGAGAAATAATACCGGATAGAGCACTTCCAAGTAAGTATCTTTCAACATCCATATCGAGTAATCTTTCAATTGTATTAAGAGAGTTATTGGTGTGAATAGTTGATAAAACTAAGTGACCTGTAATGGAAGCCCGAACGGCAATTCTAGCTGTTTCATCATCCCGAATTTCACCTATCATGATAATATCGGGGTCTTGTCTTAAAATACTTCTTAAAGTATTACCAAAGGTTAAACCTATTTCACTCATAACTTGAACTTGATTAATGCCCACAATTTTCATTTCGACTGGGTCTTCAACCGTAATAATATTTCTTTCCGTAGTATTTAATACTTGAAGCATTGAATAAACAGTTGTTGATTTACCACTACCAGTTGCTCCGGTTACTAAAATAATTCCATTCGGTTTTTTAATTAAAGTATTTATTTTATCAAAATTATTTTTTGTTAAACCAATTGATTCAAGACCACTTAAACTCATACTATAGTCAAGAATACGAATAACGATTTTTTCGCCATCAACAGTTGGAAGAGAAGATACCCGTAAGTCAACATCCATATCTTCAATTAAACCTTTAATTGCGCCATCTTGAGGAAGACGAGTTTCAGTAATATTCATGCCAGAAATAATTTTAATTCTTGTAATTAAATTTTTCTTAACTATATTTGGTACTTTGGCATAATCAAGCAGGGAACCATCAATTCTAACCCGAACATTTAAATCATTTTCAGTGGGGTCAAAGTGGATATCGGAGCCACCCTTTTTAACGGCATCAATTATCATGTCATTAACAATATCTACAATGGGTTTGTTGTCATAATCGAATTCTCTAAACACAAAGTATCACCGTTATCCCTTTTACCTTTACTTTTATTATTATACTATAACTTTTATTTTTATACAATGATTTTAACCATAGTTTAAATGAAAAAAAGTGATAATTATATCACTTAAAATATGTTAGAGACTCACTAATCAATTTTGCCAAGAATGTAATCAATTGAAACATGAAATTTTTTGGCAAATTCATAGATAAAAACCGTTGATATTAAGTATCTACCTCTTTCATAATCACTAATTACTGAAGGTGAAGTATTTAAATATTTAGCTAATTTTTGTTGAGTATATTTGTGTTTCTTACGAATATATTTTAATCTTTCCCTAACTTTTTCCATATCAATTTCTTTTTTATAAGATAAATATTTTTTTTGGTCACTAAGACCGGTAACATAATCGATGGAAACATCAAAATAATTAGCAAAATCATTTAGTCTTTTTAAGGGAATGATGTTATGATTATTTTCAAATACGGCATATGTTGACCTTTTTATATGCATGGCTATGGCAACATCTCTTTGCTTTTTATCGTATCCTTCGCGAATCTCTTTCATTCTTTCCATCATTTTGTAAGACCACCAAGTTCATTTTATTGGAAATATGAGATAAGATTTGAAAGTGTTGCAAATGCCGATTTTTTTCGCATGTCTTGATATTTATTTTGCATTTTATTTGCATTAATATGTAGTTATAGTAGACACCAAAAGTAGAACCTTGCATTACTTTAATACTTAAAGTGTCTACTATGATGCGGCATTTTCTGAAATTATAAAAAGATGGATTAAAATCCATAATTAAATTAAAAGAGTAGTAATTAAAAAAACTATACCATCTATTTATAATTTGTTAAATACTTTTATTATTAAAAGTAGAAAAAACTAAAAACAAGTGGTTAGAAAGAGGTTAAGAATGAAAGGTAGTAAGAAGTATTTTTTTAGTTTTGTAGGTTTTTTAAGTTTAGTAGTGGTCTTTATTTATTCGTTTCTCTTCTTTAAGGGAAAAGAACCAGTAGAACTGGATAATGTAAAATTAGAAGTAACTCAAAATAACAGAAATAATTTAGCCATCATGGTTGAAACAAGTGATGGTAATTATGAAAATTATAAGGAAGATAATTGGCCAGAAGGCTATGTTTTTAATAAAGATTTATCAGGATGTATGAATAGTAGTGGAGTTAAAATGGAAAAAGATACTTTAACATTTGATAATGAAACAAAAGAAGCAACAGTTAAGACTAGCGCTACTGCTTCTTGCTATTTATATTTTGATAAAGGGGCTGGTTTAGAAATAATAGATAAGAAACCTAAAGGGTTAAATTTAACTACAACAAGTAGTAGTAATGAATGGACCGGAATGTATCGTTTTCAGGGACAACAAAAAGATGGAGTAGATAACTATATTTGCTTTGGAACAACGGAAAATTGTAATGCTAGTAACGATACAAGAGATAAATATATGTACCGGATAATAGGTATTGAAGAAAATGGTAGAGTTAAATTAATTAAAAAAGAGGCCTTAGAAGAAACAGACCAATGGTGGACAGATTATAATACGAGTAAACATTGGACAAAGTCAAAAGTATATAATGATATAAATGAAACAACTTTTCTAAATACTGATTATGTTCCAGAAAGTTGGAAAAGTAAAATAGACACAAATCACTGGTTATTTGGAAGTATGCATAGTAATAACCAAACTCAGGGAGCAAGACAAAGTGGAGTTGAATTGTATAAACTAGAAACTGGCCAAAAAGCAGCGATGTGGGATGAGAAAGCAAATCAGGGTGAAAGTTATAAAGGAGTACAAGCAATACCATTTAAAACTACTGCTGGTGACCATATAGGTACAGCATATTATTATATAAGACATAATGAGAAATGGACAGATACAACACTACCCCATGAAGTAGATGCTAAAATAGGATTAATGAACGTAAGTGATTATTACTTATCCATAAGTAATGAAGCAAATTGCCAATATGATAACAAAACATATGAAAATATATGTAATACAGGATGGATGCACTTATCACAAAATGATACTAAGGCACCTAATGGACACGAGTGGACCATGTCGCGTTATGGTTGGAACGTCCACTGGGGCAATTTCACTGCGCATGTTGTGAATAGCGCAGGGTCTGCCAGCAACTGGGACATGTCTGGCGC
>CANQIY010000080.1 GCA_947624125.1 uncultured Bacilli bacterium
TCATAAGTACATGTTAGCATACTAGAACCAGTACAAGAAATAGAGCCATGTTCTAATTCAGCATAAATAGAAATATCTCCGGAATTTCCTGGTTTAGCAGATTCTACTACTACTTGTAATGGGTTAATATATGTAACTGAATCTTGAGAAACAACATTTTCTACTCTCCATGTATATTTATAGTCTGTAGCTTGAACTGGTTGATATAATGTTCTATTATTTCCATAAACATCACCAACAACTATAGAACAACTATGAACTTTTGGCGTATTATATCCCGCTACTGCTTGTCTTGACTCAATACCTTTAAAGGCTTCTAAGTCATTATGGTCAACAACTAACTCTTTTTGTAATGCATAATAATCTTTACTAAATTTATCTTGTTTTATTTGGTCAGTATAACATAATTTTTTACCACTTTCGATTGATGCACTTAAAGTAAAGTACCGACCACTATTGGATTCCTTAATTCCCGGTAAAACAAAATGATACTCTTCCATACAGAATATACCACAATAATCATCATCGCCACCTTCAGGAACATTTGTATCCTTAAATTGATAACTATTTCCGGCAGCATCTTGACTACCTGTTTTTGCAACACAACCTTTAACATTTAAATCTTCTTTACTTGGTCTTTGACATGGTTCACCAGAATAACCTTCTAAAAATTCAAAATTAGAATCACTTTCTGAACATGCACCACCACCCATGTAAGATACACATTCTACTTTTTCACAACTGCCACCAAATTGTTCTTCAAACTTTTTACATGCTTCTGAGCCAGCACCATCTTTTTGACATTGTTCTTCGATTACTTCACAATCTTCACTACAAATTTCAGCATTACCAGCAATATTAATTTCTTGTTCACCAGCTTCATCGTCTAAAACAACATAAAAGTGTTGACAGTTATTTTGTGGACAATTATCTTCTGTTATTGATACGGCATTGTTATTTAAATTAGCAGCATTATATTTTACTTTTAATTCAAATGGAATCGGAGCACAATCATAATCAGGTTTAGTTGCTTTAAATACAACTGTTAACTCTACTGTTCCACTTCCACCTTCAGCATATTGTAATAAATCAACTGCACCACTTCCAGCTTCTGAGCCATTAACTTCAAGTGTTGCTTGAACAGAACTTCCATATTTTTCACATTCTGGACAACTAAATTCAGCTGTAGCAGTTGAACCTTCTGATAGATTTTGAATATTAACTGTATAAGTCATTCGAACTTCATATTGAACAGGACTACTGCTTTTATCAACTGGTTTTCTTTCAACTTTAGGTGTTTTACTAACATCAACAGTTGGAATTTTAACATTTCCTTCTTTAACTCCTGATGATGTATTAAAAGCACTAGCTAATAAGCTTTTCGCTCTATCCAAAACATCATTAACATTACCACCAGTATAATTCATTGTATCACTTGGGTCATGAATTTCACTTGCATCAAATCCTTTATAACCTGTAAGTGTTGATGATACACCTAATTCGTCAGCCCATAAATCAGCATAATAACGATAAGATTGGTTAATTTCATAATCATAGTTTTTATTAGTCATACCAACCCCAACTGTATCATCACCATATTTGGAATAATACATTTCATAAACCCGCATGGCAAAGTCAACAGCATTTCTTTCGGTTTGGTCAATGTTAGGAGCTGAACCATGTTTCAAAATTTCTAACATTCCGGCTTCATAAGCATTAGTACTATCACTAGCTCCGGTTAATAAATTACCACCGGTACTTTCTGAACATTTGAAATTAGTACCCGTTCCATGTGAAACAGAAGGATTACGGCAATAAGCATTATAGGTTTTACCATTTATTTCAACTTGATAAACAAGTTGTCTTTCTTGTAAATAATTACCATTTGCATCATAATGTTCTGTATCTTCACCAAAACTAAAACCAGCACTATTTTGACCCCATTCACTAGATTTCTTTATTCCGGAAACAATATCTTCACAACTTACAGCTTTAACAACATTAATACTTGTTGATAAAGCTAGTGCTGATATAAATAATTTATTAATAAAACTCTTTTTCATAATCCTAAATCCCTCATTTTTTTATTTCTAATAGATATCACTACTAAACCGCCACCTATTAAGACTAGGCCACCAACTAAGTACCATTTATTATTATTGATAAATGTCAATATCTTATCTAATAAAGTAGGATTTTCGATTGGTTCACCAGTTGGACCAATAAGACCATTTTTATAACTTTCTAATTGACTTAAAAATGTCTTTTCATCAGTTTCTTTAAAAGTTACAAATGTTTGGCACATATAGAATTCAGGATTATATGTACACATTGTTCTATCAGCAAAATCATTATATCTTGGTAATGTTAAATAACCTGTTTTATATCTGTCATCGGGACATTTTGTTCTCGCTGAAGCATGAATTTCATAAGTAAAATTAGTTATTTGGTCAACATTTTCCCATTCAATCGTGGCCATTCCATCTTTCGTATTAGAACTATCAAAAGTCCAAGTTTGACTATTGTAATCATTTTTTAAAGTAATATAAATATCATCATCTATATTTAAGATATTGATAACAATATACTTAACAGTACCATTTATTAATGGTAGTTTTAACTCTTTCTCCTTTATTTCATAACTTACTTGAACATTACTTGCTTTTTGACCTAAATTTACTTGTTCTTCATAAGAACATAAAGATGCAGCCTTTACGGTTGATGAAAAACTTAAAAGCAATGTCAAGCTTAACACAATTCTTTTTATATTTCTAAACATATAAAAGAACACCTACTCTCTATAATTAAGATTTTATCATAATGTGTATCTATTATCAAGTTAGATTGATAACTTTTTTAACTTATGATATATTAAATATAGAGGATGAATATGAAAAATAAATTATTATGTTTATTAAAAGAATTAGCATTAATTATTATGTATTTTGCCCTGTCTTTTGGCTTACAATTATTATTTTTTAACCAATTAACTAGTTCTAATGTAGTTATAGCTAATATTTTTTATTTATTAATTGAATTAATAATTTTAATTATTTTTATTTTTTTGTTTCGTCATCTTCTTTTGAAAGATTTTAAAGACTTTTTAAAAAATGGTAAAAAATATTTAGCTGATAATTTTCCCTTCTACCTTTTAGGTTTTATTTTATTAATTTTAACTAATGGTATTATATCATCCTTTATTGGTGTTTCTATTAATGAAGAACTAAATGAAGAATTATTAGCTAGTTATACCTTTTATTCTGTAATTACTATTTTATTTATTGGGCCTTTAGTCGAAGAATTATTAACTCGCGTTATTTTGAAAAAAGATTTCCATAAATATACTTATATTTTTTTATCAGGTTTTATCTTTGGCTTACTCCATGTTATAATGAATTTAGATAATAATTTAATAGAATTACTTTATATCATACCTTATGGTATTATGGGTTCAACACTAGCTTTAATTTATAGTAATTCTAATAACGTTTGGACTAATATCACGTTTCATTTTATTCACAATTTGTTTGGTCTTATCGTTATATTTTTATAGAGGTGATATTTGTGAGAAAAGCTTTATTTATAATTTTTATTAGTTTAGTTTTGATTTTTTTATATGGTCATTATATTGAAATCAATAATTTTAAAATTCATAATTATACTATTTATAATGAAAATATTCCGGATAGTTTTAAAGAATTAAAAATCATTCATTTTAGTGATGTTTTATATGAGCAAAATTATAGTGAGAATTTATTAGATAAACTTGTTGCTAAAATTAATGAATATAAACCAGATGTTATTATTTTTACTGGGGATTTATTAAAAGGTGATAAACAATATAATGAAGAAGATTATAATTTATTAGCTGATATTTTTAGTAAAATGGACGCTAAACTTTTTAAATTTGCCGTGGTTGGAGATAATGATGAGAGTCATTTAGAAGAATATAAAGATATTTTATATAAAAGTGATTTTATTCTTTTAGATGATGAAAATAAATTGTTCTTTTATAAAGATAATACTCCCATTAATATTATTGGGCTTAGACACGAAGATAAACTTGATGAATTACTTCAAACTGATACTGAATATCAATATTCTCTTCTTATAACTCATAAACCGGATATTATTGATAAATTAAATAGTTATGATATTCCTACTATTTTGGTGGGGCATTCTTTAGGAGGAATTATAAATATTCCTTATTATGGAGGTTTATTCAAAAAAAATGGGGCCCAAACATATATTAATGACTACTATAATGTTTATAATAAAGAATTATTTATTAGTAATGGTTTAGGTTATGAAAAATTTAATTTTAGATTATTTAATAGTCCTAGTATAAATATATATCATTTTGATAATTAATAGCAAAAATTTGCAATTTATGTGTTAAGATTTTTTGAAAATGTCAGTTTTTCGCATTTGCTATGCAAATGAGTTAGTAAGAACCAAAGGCAAGCTTTG
>CANQIY010000081.1 GCA_947624125.1 uncultured Bacilli bacterium
ATAACAAATATAAAATAAAGGGAGAAAAAGTAATGCAAGTTATTAACAAAAAAGTAATTGTTATTTTTATATGTTTAAGTATTTTTATATTTGGGTTATATAAATTATTTAATAAAGAAAAAGTAGTATTAGATGATGTTAAATTAGATATAAAAGATATTAATAATTTATTTGCAATTTATGTCGAACAAAGTGAAGCTCATTATGAAGAAAAAGATTTAATTCCTGAAGATGGTTATATATTTAATAAAGAAAAATCCCAATGTATGAGTATAGATGGAAATATAATAAATAATATATTAAGTTATGATTATGAAAATAAAAAATTAATTGTTGATACTACTGAAAGTATAAGTTGTTATTTATATTTTGATAAAGGAGCAGGTTTAGAAATAATAGGAAAGGAACCTAAAGGATTAAATTTAGATATAAAAAATAGTGATGAAAATTGGACAGGGATGTATAGATTTCAGGGACAACAAAGTGATAATATCGAAAATTATATATGTTTTGGAACGAATGATAAAGATGAATGTTTAAATAATCAAGATAAATATATGTATAGAATAATAGGAATTGAAGAAAGTGGAAGAATAAAAGTAATCAAAAAAGAAGCATTAGGAAAAACAGACCAATGGTGGACAGATATGTATACTAGTAAACATTGGAACGAAACATTAGTTTTTGACCATATAAATCATACAACATTTTTAAAAAATACAGAATTAGTTCCACCCGAATGGATTGATAAAATAGACAATCAAAATTGGTTGTTTGGAAATATAAACGATAATAATTCTGTTAATGGAGCAAATCAAAATGGAATTGAAGTATACAAAATAGAAAGTGGTATAAAAGAAGCAATATGGAATGAGAAGGCCGAAAAAGATGAAGTATATAAGGGAATGGTGGCTAAAGAATATATAGCAACAAGTGGTGACAATACAGGGGAAAAATATTATTATATCCAACATTTTGAAAAATGGAATGAAACATTACTACCACATGAAGTAAATGCTAAAATTGGTTTAATGAACGTAAGCGATTATTATTTATCAGTGAGTAATGATGCTAATTGTAAAAATGATGGTAATTGTAATACAGGATGGATACATTTTTCCCAAAATGATAATAAAAATTCCACACAAAATGAATGGACCATGACACGGTATGGTTTGGCAATTACATCCGCTCGCTTAGCATCTATTATTGTACTTATGAATGGTTCGATAGGCAGTTGGGCGCCCAATAATTTATCATTAGTTAGACCCGTCTTTTATCTAAAAAATAATCTCAAATTAATAGATGGAAATGGTAAAATAGATGACCCATTTATAATAAATTAATTAATTTTTTTAATAACTTCTTTACTAGCATTAAGATAACTTCTTGTAAGTAAGCCAGTTCCAAGAAGAGTTCCCCCAAAATATCTTACAACACAAATTAAAACATTATTTAAATTATTTTGCATAATAATATTATAAATAGGAGTACCAGCTGTATTAGTTGGTTCTTTATCATCACTTTTCTTAATAATATTATCAATTTTATAAGCATAAGGAATGTGACGTGCTTTTTTATGTTCTTTTTGTAAAGTTTCAAGAATTTGTTTTATATCTTCAACACTATTAACTTGATAATAATATGCTATAAATTTCGATTTTTTAATTTCTAAAGTATAAGTATTAATTAACATAGCCATTCCTTCTTTTTTTAAAAATTTTAACATAATGGTTTTTACTTGTAAATATACGGTATTAATTATGTTAAATTAATTTATGTAAAATTTTTGTCAACTATATAGACAATGCTAAATTATTATTTTATAATTCTAAATAGAGTAGCATAGATGTAATATTCGTCTTATATTTATTGCGAAATGTGTTAAGAAATAGAGGTAGGAGGTTTTATGAAAAACAAAAAAGCCCTTATTATTGTTATCGCTATTTTGTTAGTTATTGCCGGCGTTACTTTATTTGTTTTTACAAGAGATAAAGAGCCAGAACCTGATAATCAAAATCAACCAGTTCAACAAGATAAAGTTCCTGAGCAAAACCCAGGTAGTGATGTTCAAGATAAGGAAGAAGAAAATAAAGGGAATAGTACTAGTAGTAATACTAAAAATTATTATAATGAAGCCTTAGAAGCTGTTAAAAAGGCTGAAAGTGAATTAAGTGCTGATACTTTAAAGAAAGCACAAGATTTAGTTACTAAAGTGGGCGAAAAAGCTAAAAAAGATGAATTACAAGCTCGTGTAGATAATGTTTCTAAAGCTATATCAACAAGAGACTTAGTTGAGACATTATATGCTTTGACATTTAATGCACAAAATAAAAAAGAAATGGATGATGCAAGAACTTATTTAGCTGATAATGATATTCAAACGAAAGTAGACGAATTAACATTTGAAACATTAAAAGAAAATTTAGCCATTGCATTAGATGAAGCTGAAGTTTTATTAAGTGATACAACTAATCCAACTATCGAAGGAATAGAAGATGGAACATTTACAAATAAAGATGTTTTACTTTCTATAAGTGATGATAATGAATATAAAATTCTTGTAAATGATAAAGAAGTTGATAAAAAAGATTTAGATTTTACGAAAGAACAAGAATATGCTGTAACAGTAATAGATAGAGCATTTAATGAAACAAGTTTAGTGTTTACAGTTGATAAAACGGCTCCATTAATAGAGGGTGTTACTGATGAAGAAATAACTAACTTAGATGTTACTTTAGAAGTTAGTGATGCTAATCAAATGTATTTGATTAAAAATGATGGAGAACAAGAAGTTATCACTGAGACAACACTTGAATTTACTGAATCAGGTAAATATGAAATTAAAGTAGTTGATGATGCCACTAATGAAGCAAGCATTACCTTTACAATTGATAAGATTGGTCCAAGTTTAATAATTGATGGTGTAAAACATGAACCAACTGATGAACCAATTTATGTAAATGCCTTCTTTAATGGTGAAGTAGTTGAAGATTTAAGTACTTTAAAGAGTGCTAAAATTAGAAAAGTTGAAAATGATGCTCCAGTTGAACCTGATGATGATATTTGGGAAGATTTAATGGAAACATTAGAATTCCGAAAAACTGAAGAAGGAAAATATGAATTAGTTTTAGCTGATAAATTTGATAATGAAAGTATTTATACTGTTATTATTGATATAGATACACCAACAATAAGCGGTGTTACAAATGGACAAGAAGCTAATGAGGCTCTTACAATTAAGATAACAGAAAAGAATATTGATACAGTTACTTTAAATGGTGAAGAAATAACTTATAATAGCGAAGAAGGAATTAAAATTACTCAAGATGGTTTATATGAACTTACTGTAACTGATAAAGTTGGTAATTCAGTAAATGTTAAATTTAGTGTTGATGCTGTTGGTCCAACATTAACAATTAATGGTGAAGAACATAAACCTACAAGTGATGATAACGTAATTTATATGACAGAAGCCTTTGAAGCTGTTGCTGATGATATGAATGGAGTAACTAGTGCTAAATTAAATAGTGGAGAAGTAGAAATTACAGAAGATGAATTAGTTACATTTAGTGGCGAAGCAGATGGAAAGTATGTTATTGAACTTACTGATGGTAAACAACATACAAGTAAATATACAATAATTATTGATACAATAGCGCCATCTATTACTGGTATTCCGGAAGAAATAACTAATCAATCAGTTACACCAGTTATTACGGATGCTAATCCATATGATATTGTTCTAACTAAAGATGGTCAAAAAATAGAATATACAGAAGGAGCTATTACTGATGATGGTGATTACGTATTAACTGTTACTGATAAAGCAGGTAATAGTACAACTGTAACATTTACTATTGATACAACTGGTCCAAGCTTAACCGTTAATGGTGTTAAAGTAAATGGAGAAGAAAAAATTCAAATAGTTGGTAGCTTTACAGCTGAAGCAACCGACAAACATGGTGTTAAGAAAATAGTTGTTAATGGTAAAGAAGTTACAGAAATTCGTGGTGAAGAACCAAAAAGTGGTGAAGAACCAAAAACTTATACTATTGTTCTAACTGATGAAGTTGGTAACGAAAGTACTTATACCATAGAAGTAGTAGCTGATGCTGAAAGCTTAGCTGAATAAATTAAGATATAAGTCCCCAGTTGGGACTTTTTCTTTTCCAATAAATAAAATCATGATATACTTAAAATGAAAGTTTAAAGGGATGGTTTTATGCTAGAAGAAAAATTAAAATTAGTACCTCATTTACCCGGTAGTTATCAAATGCGAGATAAAAATGGGGTTGTTATTTATGTTGGTAAAGCCAAAGATTTATATAAAAGAGTAAATAGTTATTTTAAAGGAACAGTTACTGG
>CANQIY010000082.1 GCA_947624125.1 uncultured Bacilli bacterium
TGATTTTTTTGCCATTTTAAAATACCTACTTCCGTAGATATTTTATCACATTCTTCGATTTTATGATTTTATCCTGACAAAAAATATTGGTTTTTGCCAATATTTTGTTACTTTCTTAAACTTAAACTTTCTAAATATTCTATAGCCTCTTTTAAATTAGAAACAGCTTTAATCTCAATATTTAAATTTCTTTTTTCTTTGATTTCTAAAGCTTCTTCATAATTTTCAACAGGACAAAGAAATATATCGGCTTTATCTTTAACTGCCCCTAAAACTTTATATTTAACGCCACCTATTTCTTCTACTGTTCCATCACTATTAATTGACCCTGTTCCAACAATATTTAAACCATGAGTAATATCTTCATCAGTCAAAGCATTATAAATAGCTAAACTCATCATAAGACCACCACTACTACCTGATTCATTTTTCTTCATCTTAATTTTAACGGGAATTTCTGTTTCATATTCATAATGTTTATTAAAAGCAATTCCTATTTTTAAACTATCATCTGCTTCTTCATAATAAACTGTTGCCATTTTATCTAATTCTTTATCATCTCTTCTTACTTTAACTGAAACAACTGTCCCATCACTTAAAGTATTTATATAATTTTTTACATTATCTAAATTATTAATAATAATATCATCAATACTAATAACTTCATCACCTATTTTGACATCTGTTTTCGCTTTTTCACTAATAACTGATATAGCATTAATTTCTCTAGTAATTGTAAGTTCATAATCTGTTTCTCTAAACGCAGCGATAATCGCATTATCTATTCCTTCATTTAAATAAACTTTTCCTTGTTCTAAAACTTCATTATAACTTTCTTCATTAGTAATATCATTAAGAGGAATTAAATCCCAATCCGGTAAAATAAAGGAAAGAAGAATAAAAGCTGGTGTTCCTTTCATTGCTGTTACATAACTCATTTGTAAATCACCATCCATTTTATATTCTTTAGCTACTTCAATTCTATCCCTAAGGTCGATTGTTCCCCCACTTTTATATATAATATAAGGAAGTTCCCAATATAAAGAAACAATTAAAAGAACCATAAATATCAAAAAAAATATATTATTCTTGATAAATTTTTTTATTTTTTCATATAATTTATTAAACATTAATATACCACCTAATTCATTATAGCACTAAGAGGTTAATTTATGAATAAGCTTAAAAAAATTTTCACCATAATTTTCTTTTTCTTCCTACTTTATCTTTTATTTAGATTTAATTATATTTTAAATAAATCGGTTATTGATGCCGTTTTAATGTGGCTTACCAAAGTATTTCCCTCTCTTTTTATTATGTTTATTTTTAATGATTTTATTATTGAAACCAATGCTTTAGAACCCTTAACAAAAATATTAAGTAAACCTTTTAATAAATTATTTCATACTACAAACGCCTCAGTCGAAGTCTTTCTTTTATCCATGCTTAGTGGAACACCCACTAGTACTTTTATTATTAAAGAAAACTTATTAAAGAAAAGAATAACTTTAGATGACGCTAATAAACTTCTAAGTTTTTCTTATTTTAGTAATCCTTTATTTTTATATAATATTTTAAAATTAACTTTTAATACAACTATAACTTTAAGAATTATTTTCTTTCATTATTTAGCTAATTTTATAATAGGTCTTTTTTCTTCTAAAGAAAAGACAAAAACTGAAAGAACAGTAACTTATCCTAGTAACTATAATATCTTTAAACTTTTACCACAAGCTATCAATAAAAGTTTTAATACAATGTTAATGATTTTAGGTACTATTACTTTTTATATGATAATAAGTAATCTTTTTTTAAACATATTTTCTTTAAATACCTATGGCGAAATAATTGTAAAAGGTCTTTTAGAAATAACCCAAAGTTTAAATATGTTAAATACTTTAAATAGTTTAAGTATTATAAAAGAGATTATAGCTATCTCTATAATCTCTTTTGGTGGGCTTTCTATTCATACCCAAGTATTATCTTTATTATCTAATACTAATATCAAATATTCTAACTTTTTTATAGGTCGCCTAAAGCAAGTTTTAATAGCTACAACTACCTATCTTGCTTTCGTACATATTTTTTAAATTCGTTATATAATGTTCATTATTTTCTTCAAAAACAGGTTGTTTATTTCCTGCAAATGATATTTCAATATCATCAACAGCATTATTATTTTCCCGACTATTTCTTTCATTATAAGGATAATTATAAACATAAAAATTTAAACGGAAGAAAATGTAATTAGAGGTAGAGGCATTGTAATAATAGAAACTACCACAAGGGTCAATTTCAACACCTTTCATATTCCAAGTCGATACTTCTCCATTATAATTAGTATATTTTAAATCATAACGGTAATGATTTTCATCAGAGAATAATCCTCTTTCTTCAAATCTCTCTGTTTCTAAAGTCGTTGTTTTATTATTTGAAAAATGAAATTTAATAATGAAATTATTATTAACCGAAGCATTTTCAACACCAACTAAGTCATGAGAATATAAATCCTTTTGAACAGCATATATTGCTTCAATCCGATTTAATTGATTATCATAAGCATAGTTACTATTTTCTCTTTCTCCTCTTAAATCCGTAAGAAGTTGGAAAAGAAAGGTTAAAACAACACCAATTAAAGCAATACTCAATATCAATTCAATCAAAGAAATTCCTTTTTTATTTAGCTTCATAATAACCTCTATCTAAAATATACATCACATATAGTTGGAGTTGGACTTTCAAGACTTAAAGTACCATCTGTACTATATATTACTTTATTGCCATTAGTACATACTTGATTTTCAATATAACGTCCCTTTGGAACATCTGATAAACGATAATCATTAGTATAATTATTCCATACATAAACATTAATAGCTACATCTTCTTTAGCCCTATCGTAATAAATATTACATGTATCTTCTCCCGCTGTATCAGCTGTTAAAATACCGTTATAGAATGATAGTGTTGATGAATTTTCACACTTACTCTTCGTAGTATTATAAACATAACCACCACTTGGAAGATTTGCTACTTTATCATAACTACCATCACTATTTTGAATATAATAATTATATAATACACTATTTGAAGTTTTTTCAAAATAAGCATAACATACCGTATCACTGGTACTAGGATTTGCTTGTAGGACACCACCACTATAACTTAAAACGGTTGTTCCATCTTCACATCTATAGCCAGCATATCTATAACCAAGACCCGGAATTGAATAAGCTCTACTATATTTTTTATTAGCAGTTATTCCATTTTCTCCAAGAGCAGTCTCTTGCATAATAATTATTTCGGTTTGCATGGCTTGTTTTTCTTTATTAAAATATACACGACAAATATCTTGACCACTTGAATTAACATCAATTTCATAAGTAGAACTATTAAAAGCAAGAATTGTATTATTTTTTTCACATGTATAAGATGCAAAAATATAATTAAAACCAGGAATAGTTGTAACTTCTTTATATTTTTTGCCACTAGTTAAAGAATTACCGCTATTATCTACAATTGTTCCATTATTATCTTCTTTATAAAGATAAATATTTATATCCATATTCCGGCGCATAAATTCGGCTGTACAAGTTGTTCTTGAGGTTGATGAAACATTAAAACTACGATTCATTTCATCAAAAATTAATTGCGAGCCATTATCACAAGAACTGCTTTCCGCTACAAATTTATAACTTGAATTAGGTACATCATTAACTTTTGTACATTTATCTGGATTTGTCTTGCAATTAGTCGAGGCATTATCTTTAATATAAATATCTAAATTGATATCAAAATCATATTTTTTAAAATAAGCATAACAAGTTGTTTTACCTTTAGCATCAATAATAAGATTACCATTCTTATAAGCTATAGTTCCAGCATTCTCACCCTCAGGTGAACAATAACTAGCCTCTTCGTCTAAATAATATCCAAGTCCTGGTACTTCTCCCCGTTCTTCATAATCTTCGCCATTTAAAACTTTAATAAATACACCAACATCACTTGCATTATTATCTTTAAAACTATTTTTAATATCATAACGATACTCATCTAATAAAAACCTTGTTCTTGAATAATTATTTAATAAGAAAACCATTAGTAAAAGAAAGACTACAAAAAAGGTATAAATAAGCGTCGTTGAAATAAAACCATTTTTTTTCATGTTAACCTCACATTCCTTTCACTTCGTTCAAGGCACACATAGTCATGAAAACTTGAACAAAATTTATTT
>CANQIY010000083.1 GCA_947624125.1 uncultured Bacilli bacterium
TAATGTTTTATTTCCAATGGGTTGGGATGCTTTCGGGGCTCCAGCTGAACAATATGCGATTAAAAATCATATTCATCCAGCTAAAGCAGTTAAAGAAAATATCGAAACTTTTAAGCATCAAATTAAGTCATTAGGTATTTCTTTTGACTGGACAAGAGAATTTGCTACGACTGACCCGGAATATTATAAATGGACCCAATGGCAATTTTTACAATTTTATAAACATGGTTTAGCTTATAAAGCGAAAAAAAATATTAATTGGTGTCCAAAATGTAAAACAGGATTATCTAATGAAGATGCTGCTGGGGGAGTTTGTGAGAGATGTGGCACAAAAGTAGTTCAAAAGGAAAAAGAACAATGGATGCTTAGAATGAGTGATTATGCTGAGTCTTTAATAGATGGCTTAAAAGATACTCATTTTGCTGATAAAATTAAATTAGGACAAATTAATTGGATTGGTAAAAGTACGGGGGCAGAAGTTAAGTTTGCAATTAAAGATACTGATAAAGAAATAACAGTTTATACAACTCGTTGTGATACTTTATATGGGGCTACATTTATGGTTTTAGCTCCGGAACATCCTATTATTGAAGAATTACAAGATAAAATTACTAATATGGAAATGGTAAAAGAATATCAAAAATTTGCTAGAGAAAAAACAACTTTTGAGAGAACTGAACTTCAAAAAGAAAAAACTGGTGTTAAATTAGATGGTCTTATGGCTATAAATCCGGTTAATGGTAAGGAAGTTGAAATTTACATTGGGGATTATGTTATGATGGGTTATGGTACCGGGGCAATTATGGCTGTTCCTGCCCATGATGAGAGAGATTATGATTTTGCAATTAAATATAATATTCCTATTATTCCTGTTATTAAGGGTGAAGATGATAAATTACCTTATGTTGGCGATGGTATTCATATTAATTCTGAATTTTTAGATGGTCTTAATAAAGAAGATGCCATTAATAAAATGATTACTTATTTAGAAAAAGAGAAAAAGGGTAATAAGAAAGTTAATTATCGTTTACAAGACTGGATTTTCTCCCGGCAAAGATTTTGGGGTGAACCAATTCCTTTAGTTTATTGTAATGACTGTGGTTGGGTACCTGTAAGAGAAGAAGATTTACCAGTTGTACTTCCGGATGTTGCCGAATATGAACCAACTGAAGATGGAGAAAGTCCTCTTGCTAAAATCACAGAATGGGTTAATACACCATGTCCAAAATGTGGAAAAATGGCTAGAAGAGAAACAGATACGATGCCAAACTGGGCTGGTTCAAGTTGGTATTTCTTAAGATATATGGATGCTCATAATAATGAATGTTTTGCTAGTCCTGAAGCTCTAAATTATTGGGGTAAAGTTGACTGGTATAATGGTGGTATGGAACATACGACAAGACATTTATTATATGCTCGTTTTTGGAACCAATTCTTATACAATATTGGTTTAGTTCCTAATAGTGAACCAATAGATATTAGAGTATCTCATGGAATGATACTAGGTTCTAATGGCGAAAAAATGAGTAAGAGTAAAGGTAATGTTGTTAATCCGGATGATATTGTCAAAGAATATGGAGCTGATACTTTAAGATGTTATGAAATGTTTATTGGTGATTATGAAAAAGATGCATCATGGAGTATCGAATCTTTAAGAGGATGTAAACGTTTCTTAGAAAGAGTAGAAAGACTTCAAAATAAGTTAAATGACCAGAAAGGTTATAGTGATGCCTCTTTAGCCCATCGAACCATTAAAAAGGTAAGTTATGATATTGAAAATATGAAATATAATACAGTAGTATCTTCTTTAATGATTTTAACCGGGGCTTATGAAAAAATGGCAAGTATTACCAAAGATGATTATCGTCTTCTATTAATGCTTTTAAATCCAATTGCTCCTCATATAACTGAAGAATTAAATGAAGTTAATAATTTAGGTGAAATGCTTTGTAAGAGTTCATGGCCTAGTTATGATGAAAGTAAAACTATTTTAGATACAATGGAAATAGGAGTTCAAGTAAATGGTAAATTAAGAGGAAGTATTATTATAAATAAAGATGAACAAGAAGATAGCGTTTTAAATAAAGCTTTAGAAAATGATAATGTTAAAAAACATTTAGAAGGTAAAGAAATAATTAAAAAAATAGTTATTCCTAATAAAATAGTTAATATAGTTGTTAAATAGAAAAAAACACTTGCACAATAATATTGTGTTTAAGTGTTTTTTTCTGTATAATTATAATGGAAACGGATATAGGGTTTGATATGTTAGGTGAGATAATAGAAATTAGGAATAATATAGTTATTCTGAAAAAAAATGAAAATACTTTACAAAATATTGTTAATCTATTTGTTAAAATAGTAGATAAAGATAAAATTTATATTGGTGAAATAGTTTCTTATTCTAAAGAAATAATTGAAATTAAATTAAGTGGGGAAATTATTAATAATAATTTTATCTATGGTGTTAGTCAAAAACCTTCTTTTGATGCTGTTGTAACATTATTAGAAGAAGAAAGTTTAAATATCTTATTTGGGGGTAATAAATATAGTCCTAGTACTTCTTTATATTTAGGTAAAAGTGCTCTTTATAAAGATTATCCTATCTATGTTAATATAAATAATTTATTTGCTAATCATTTAGTTGTTTTAGGAAATACTGGTAGTGGTAAATCATGTGGTATGGCTCGTGTTATGCAAAATTTATTTTATAAACAAGATGCTAAAGCTATTAATTCTACCTTTTTTATCATTGATGCTTATGGCGAATATAAAAATGCTTTTAGTATGATAGATTATGTTAATAAAGAATTTTGTTTTAAAAGTTATACGACAGATTTAAATGCTAATGAAGAAATAATTCAAATACCTTTATGGTTATTATCTTTAGATGATATATGTTTATTATTAGAAGTAAATAATAAAAATCAAATTCCTATTGTTGAAAAAGCTTTAAAAATTATTAATATTTTCAGTAGAGCTGAAGAAAGTGTTATTAAATATAAAAATTCGATTATTGCTAAATCTTTATTAGATATTTTTATTAATGGTAAAACACCAGCTCAAATTAGAGACCAAATTTTTTCTGTTTTAACAAGATATAATACGAAAGATTTAAACTTAGATTCACCTATTGTTCAACCGGGTTATACAAGACCTTTAAAACAATGTTTAATGATTGATACAACTGGTAAGATTAGAGATACAGAATTAGTAGTTAAATATTTACAAAGTTTTGTTTTAGAAGAAATGAATTTATCACTACCTGATGGGTCATTTATCTATACTTTAAAAGATTTATTATATGCTTTTGATTTTGCCCTTATTGATGAAGGTGTTCTAAATGATGATAAAGTATATAGTTTAGCTAATGAATTAAGAGTTAGACTTGCTTCTTTAATTGACAGTGGTAATTATAAATTCTTTGATTTTGATAAACATTTTACTAAAGATGATTTTTATCATATGTTAACTCATAATACTAATAATAATCAAAAAGCTCAAGTTATTAATTTGAATTTAAATGCTGTTGATGACCGTTTTGCAAAAATAATCGCTAAAATATATTCTAAGTTTTTATTTGATTATGCTAAATCTAGTTCAGAGAGAGGAAAAAATCCTGTCCATATTGTTTTAGAAGAAGCCCATCGTTATGTGCAAAATGATAGAGATACTGAAATTCTTGGCTATAATATTTTTGAAAGAATAGCTAAAGAAGGAAGAAAATATGCGGTGTTAATTAATTTAATTAGTCAAAGACCTTCAGAGTTATCTCAAACAGTATTATCTCAATGTAGTAATTTTTTAGTATTTAAAATATCTCATCCTGCTGATATAGAATATATTAAAGCTATGATACCTTATGTTGATGATGAAATGATTGAAAAAATAAAAAATTTACAAACAGGAAATTGTTTAACTTTTGGTAATGCTTTTCTTATTCCAACAATAACTAAAATAGATTTAGCAACACCAACTCCATCAAGTAATAGTTGTGATGTTTCTAGTTGTTGGTTCTAAAAGAGTTTTAACTCTTTTTTTGTTGGCAAAACTTGACTCCGGAGGGGGTAATATATAATAGCTTTAGTCAATATTTTTAT
>CANQIY010000084.1 GCA_947624125.1 uncultured Bacilli bacterium
CAAGTTAAAATTCAATAAAAAAACAAGTATTTATGCTACTTGCAAAACTTTTTTTATTAACAAGTGATAAACTTGGGTAAGACCATTTATTTAATGGCAGGTCAATTACTTGTTAATAAAAAATAATAATTAAACTAGAAATATGTATAGATATTATCTAGTTTCTTTTTTTAAATAGATAGCTAATTTACAATTATTTTATTTTTTGTTAAAATTATACTAGGAGAATAAGATATGATATTTAAAAGACCGTATGCATTTTTAATTAAATATTTTAAATTAATTAATTTAGCCTTAGCGGCATTAGCTATGTATGTAATGTATCGTTCTTATAACATTGTTTCTTTTTTTAGTGAATACATAACTAGTCATTATTCCGGTAGTTTCTATCCAGGGTTTGAAAATGAATATGTATCTTCATTATTATTACTAGCTATTTTTGTTATTTTAGTTGGTATTGGGGGAATGATTCTTTTATTTTTTTATAAAAAGAAGCCAAGTAAAGCTTACATTATTAGTGCTCTTTATTATATTGTCTTTTTTATTCTATTATTTTATGTCAAAAATCTTTTAGGGGGGTTAACTGATAATATACTTGAAGCAGAAACAGCTAGGGTTTACCGTGATTTGGCTTTAATCTCGATTATTCCCCAGTTAGGTTTTATTATTTTCTTCTTTATTCGCGGTTTAGGTTTTAATATTGAACAATTTGATTTTAAAAAAGATTTAAAAGACTTAGAGATATCAGAAGAAGATAGTGAAGAAATCGAAATAACTATTAAAGGGGATACTTTTAAACTAAAAAGAGGAATTCATCGTTTTTTTAGGGAATTTGGTTATTATATTCAAGAAAATCGTTTTATCTTTATCATTATTTGTTTAGTTTTATTTGCCTTTTTAGTAACTTTTGTTTATAAGTCATTTCCCGAAGTGTTTGATAAAAAATATAGTCAGGGTGATATATTCGAATCATTAGGAATTAGTTATAATGTTGAAGATAGTATTCTTACTAATTTAGATTATAAAGGTAATAAAATCAGTGATGATAAATATTATTTAGTTGTGCGTTTATATGTTGAAAATAATGGTGTTAATAGTTATTCATTTGATTTTAATCGCTTTCGTTTAGAAGTTGATAATAAATATTTATATCCTGTGCAAGATAAATCTTTATATTTTATTGATTATGCCAAAGAATATTATGGTATGGATTTAAAACCTAAAAGTAACCGAATTATATCACTTGTTTATGAAATAGATAATAATAAACTTAAGAAAAGTTATCGAATTAAGATAGATAATGGGGTAGTTAATAGTAAAAAAGGTCAAAAAGACCGTTATAACTTTGTTAATATTTCGCCAATTGTGTTAGATAGAGTAGTATCAGAAGGAGAATATGAGTTAGGAACATCTGTATCGTTACAAAACTCTAATTTAGGTAATACAATTGTTAAATTTAGTAATTTAAATATTACTGATAAACATATTTATACTTATCAAATCTGTACTGTTCAAATATGTAATGAATATAAAAGACAAATAAATATCGATTATACAAAAAATAATAAAATATTAATTGTTTTAGATTATGAATATACTTTAGATGAAACCGTACCATTTTATAATAATACAACGGATATGAAAAGTTTAGCTGAAAGATTTTTTAAAGTTCGTTATTTAGATGGTAGTAAAACGGTTTATGAAGATGCTAAAAATGTAACCCCAACTAACTTAGAAGGACAATTAGTTTTTGAAGTAAGTAACAAAGTTAAAGACACCAAAGAATTAGACTTGATTTTAGCTGTCCGTAATAAAGAATATTATTTTAAATTAAAATAGACATTAAAATATTTAGCTAAAGTTTGTAAATCATTAGCTTTTAACATTTTATAATGCATTATTAACATGTTATTATACAATGTTTTTTTATTGTGAAAATATTGACATGGTAAAAAGTTATATAATGCACAAATACGATTATATTTTTTCTCAAGAGGGTAAATATTTTTTCGATAATATTCTATTAAATTCATACGTTTTCATTCCTAATCTAAGTATATTATATCACAAACCGGACATAATAGTTACCGGACATTATAATTTTTAAATGTAAAAATGATGATGGTGATGAAAATGGCAACTTTTAAAAGGAATTTTACCTTTCCTTCTAACTATCATGAAAATATTGCTAAAAATATTAGAAAATATCGTTTAATGCGGCATATAACCCAAGAACAATTAGCAGTTGATATTGAAAGGTCTTATGATTTTACTAGAAGATTAGAATTTACAAAAGGTAAAGTTCATTGTTCTTTAGATACTTTATATCGTATTTCTATTGTTTTAGACGTAAGAATTGACAAATTTTTTGAATAAGGTATGCTATAATAATAATGGTGAAGAAAATGTTAGATAAATATATTGAATTATTATTAGTAGGATGTTTAAAAGTTGATGAGAAGACCCCTCTTTTTATAAGTTATGATAAAATTAGTAAGGATTTTGTAAAAAAAGTACAAGATTATGCGAAAAAGATGGGTGTTAAAGATATTTATTTAGATGAAACAGATTCAGATAAACTTCATGATATTTTAAAAAATTCTAGAAAAGAAGAATTAGAACATAATAAAATGTTTGATGCTAGTATTTGGAATGAATATGCGAAAAAAAAGGCTGCATTTTTAATGCTTACTAGTGAAATACCTCATTTGATGGATGATGTTGATAGTGAAAAAATAGCTATATCTTCTTATTTAAAAAGAACTAGTAAAAATGTTTATAATGAAAAACAATTACGAGGAGAAATACCATGGTGTATTGCTTGTGTTCCTAACTCTCTCTGGGCTAAAGATTTATTTCCTAAAGAAGAAGATGCTTTAAATAAATTTTGGCAAATACTAGCGCAACTTTGTATGTTTGATAAGGGTAATCCTATTAAAAGATGGAAAGAATATATAGAAAAACAAGAAATTATTCAAAATAAACTTAATGATTTAAGAATAACCAAATTATATTATAAAAATAAGTTAGGAACTGATTTTACAATATCTTTATCACCTGAACATTTATGGTGTAGTGCTAGTAGTAGTAAGTGGCTTGTCAATATGCCTAGTTATGAAATATTTACATCTCCTGATTATAGAACGGCTGATGGTATTGTTTATAGTACAAAACCTCTTTTATATAATGGTAAATTAATTGATGATTTTTATGTTAAATTTAAAGATGGTAAAGTAGTTGAAGTTAAAGCTAAAAAAGGAGAAGAAGATTTAAAAGAAATAATTGCTAGTGATGATTATTCTGCTTATTTAGGAGAAGTTGCTTTAGTTGATTATAATTCACCTATTTCAAAAACTAATATTGTTTTTAAAACAACTTTAATTGATGAAAATGCTTCTTGTCATATTGCTCTTGGTAGTGGTTTTGTGGAATGTATAAAAAATGGTAATAAGAAAGATAAAGAAGAATTAAAAGAATTGGGACTAAATCCATCAAAAAATCATGTTGACTTTATGATAGGTAGTGAAGATTTAACAGTCGAGGCCGATACTAAAGATGGTCATATAACAATTATGAAAGATGGTAATTTAGTTATTTAAATTTAAGTGGGTTTCCACTTATTTTTTTGCTCAAAACTTGACTCCGGGGGGGGTATTATATAATAACAAATATAAAATAAAGGGAGAA
>CANQIY010000085.1 GCA_947624125.1 uncultured Bacilli bacterium
TCTATTAATAATGTTAATAACTTGCATTACTTTTTTCTCCCTTTATTTTATATTTGTTATTATATAATACCCCCCCCGGAGTCAAGTTTTGGGACAAAAAAGAGGTAAAACCCTCAAAAAAATGTTAATTTTTTAAATTTATATTAATTAAAAATTTAAAAAAAGTTTATAAAAAAATATTGGCATCAAGCCAACATTTTTTAATCATCAATTTGAATATATTTCCTATTATTTTTGTTTTCTTTCATATCTTTTTTAGGAATTTCTAGTTGTAAAGTACCATTCTTAAATGATGCTTTAATATCTTCAGCTTCAATTTCGTCTCCTACATAGAAGCTACGTGAACATTCACCAAAATATCTTTCTCTTCTTACGAATTTACCATCTTCTTTGTCTTCATAGCTACTATTCATTTTAGCAGAAACATTTAAATAGCCATTTTCAACATCGATTTTAATATCTTCTTTGTTGTATCCAGGTAAATCAATTACAATATTGTAATTTTTATCTTGTTCAACAATATCTGTCCGCATTACTTTACTTTCGTGTTCATTAAAGAATGGGTCATTAAATAATTCCTCCCATAAATCAAAATTGTTTCTTCTTGGTATCATCATCATATTAATCATTTCCTTTCTCTCTATATATGTATAATACCCATAAAAGACATTTTTATGTCTCTTACAATTTTAATTATAGCACTTTTAATTAGCACTTGCAAGAGTTAAGTGCTAATTTTTTTATTTTTTCTTATTTATTAGGAACAACCCCGGTTAAAGTACACTTATTAAAGATTTCTTCAATATCTTCTTTAATTAATTCTTGATATTTATTTTCAAAATAGAAAATAAAATCTTCATTTTCCTTTAAAACACTTAAACTTTCATCAGTAAGTTTTCTCTCTATGGTAATACTTTTTCCATTTTTATCATCAATGGTAAGTAGAACTAAATGATAATTATCTACTTTATCTTTTTCTAATATTTTAGTGATTTTATAAACTCTTGTAAACTCAGCATCGGTAAAGAAATCTTTACCACAAGCCCCATTTTCAAAAGCAGTTAAAGTATTCATATATTCTCCAATATATACATCTTTATTACCATCTTTAGTATTACATTTTATAATAGTTAAATCACGGTCAAAAAATAATCTATCTTTTTTTGTTTTATAAATAATAGTTCCCCCATCTTTTAATTCTTTATCAACTTCTAAATAACTATCTAAATCTTGAAACACTTTATCTAAGTCTTGATAAGTTTTTAAATAATCTTTTAAAGAAATTTTATTAATCCCATTTATTATTTTAACTTCATTAGTATTATATAAATAAACTGTTCTATTATTAATACTTAGATATTCTTTAACTATTGGTTCAATACTATAAATATCTACTCCTTCCCTTTGACATTCTTCATTTGTTTTTATAACTTTATCAAAAAGAAGATAACCTAGACTAAAACCAATAAAACAAAAGAATAAACTTAGAGAAATCAACATTATTTTGGTTTTATCTTTATTACTTATTTTTTCATTTTCTTGCATTTATTACCACATCCTAAGTTTATTCTAACAAAAAAATATTTGTTATGCAATTTCTTTTATTTTTTCTTGACTAATTTAACAGTATTAACATAATTTAAATTTTCATTTAAATTTAATTTAGTTAAAAATTTATCAAATAAATTTTTAAACTTTTCTTTTATTTCATTATCCAAAATATTATTAATAAAATTATTAATTTCTTCTAAGATAATGACTTTTTTTAAAAGGTTAGCCATGATTAATTTTAATTTAGTTAAATCATTTTCACTCTCTTTATCTAATAATATATCTATAACATTTAATACAACATCTAAATCATTAAAAACAGGACTTAAAAAAATTAAAGTAAAATAATTTTTTTTATAACCATTATCATCTTTATAACTATATCTATCTATTTCTTCTAAATTTTCTAATAAATAATTACCATAAATAATAGTTTTTTTATTATTTATTAATTCATCTTTAAATAAAATAGGCATAAAATAAGTTAAATATTCTTCTTTAACTCTACTAAAAATACAAGCTGTATCATAAGCTATATTATTGTTATTCAAGTACTCTGATACTAAAGATGACATTATTAAATTTAATATATTTTCATTATCTATTTTTTCAATTAAAGTTATTCCTAGAAAAGATAAATTATTTTTTAAAATAACGGGATGAGTAAACATGCTTTTCACATAACTAGCTTTATTAAGGGGTAATTTTTGTAAATAATATACTCCCACTAAATTTATTCCTTTCTTAATCGTTTCTTTATTCATTAATATAGCATAAGCTTCGGCTTTTAAATTTTCATCTATTACTTCGTATGTTTTAATGGTATTATTAATAATTCTTAATTTTAATATTTCTTCATTTTTTAACATACTTAAAATATAACTGTTATGCATATGCTCTTGATATAATTTAATAATGTTTTTTAAATCATTTAAGGAATTAGTAAGACTTATTATATAATATAAATCTTTATGATTAAATTCTTCTACTAAATCGGTTTTTAATAATTCATCACTTATATCTTCATCTAAATTTATTAAGATATTATAAGCTCTTTTACCATATAAAGTGAGCTTTAATTGTGACCATAATTCTTTCTTTTTCATAAAATTCTCCTATTCAAAAAAAGAAATAGATAACTATTTCTAAAAAGAATCAATATTTATTTTTACTTTTGGCATTTTGTGTACTGCCGCATAAGCTTGAATTAAAGTTCTAAGGGCTGTTGATGTTTTGCCATTTTTGCCTATTACTCTTCCCATATCATCAGTTGGTACTAAGATTTCTAAAATTGTTACATCTTCATCTGCTTCAAATAAGGAAACTTTAATTAAATCTTTATCTTTAACTATACTTTTAACTAAATATTCAGCAAAATTTACTACATCCATTTCTTACCTCTATTTTTCTTTTTTTAATTCAGTGTATTTTTTCATTATTCCTTGATGAGATAATATATTTCTAACTGTATCTGTAGGTTCAGCCCCACAATTTAACCATTTTAACGTTTTTTCTTCATCAATAACTACTTTTTCACTACCTTTAATAGGGTCATAAGTTCCAAGTGTTTCAATAAAACGACCATCTCTTGGACTTCTACTATCTGACGCTACTATCCGATAAAATGGTTTTTGTTTAGCACCCATTCTT
Organism: uncultured Bacilli bacterium; assembly: GCA_947624125.1. Taxonomy (GTDB): domain Bacteria; phylum Bacillota_I; class Bacilli_A; order RF39; family UBA660; genus SIG200. The sequence continues at coordinate 3,202 of CANQIY010000085.1, forward strand.
TTTAATCTTAATTTTACTGCCATCTTTACTTCCTCCTTCTTAATTAATTCTAGTATAACATTAACTACTATCTAAGTCAACAATTTTTGTTGACTATGTGATTTATAAGTTAAAATGTCCGCTTTTTTGAATCGGTTTACAAATTAAAATGTCCGGTTTGATATAAATATC
>CANQIY010000086.1 GCA_947624125.1 uncultured Bacilli bacterium
ACGCATCGTTGCCTTGGTAGGCCATTACCCCACCAACAAGCTAATACGCCGCAGGCCCATCTTCAAGCGATGCTTTAAAGGCACCTTTTCTCCGTAGAGATTATTCGGTATTAGCAATCGTTTCCAACTGTTATCCCCAACTTGGAGGTAGGTAACCCACGTGTTACTCACCCGTTTGCCACTAGATGGAAAATCCAAATCAAAATAAATCCGGCTTTGTGCAAGCACTCCACTTTCAATAAATCTCATTGGGCCATCCCGTTCGACTTGCATGTCTTAGGCATGCCGCCAGCGTTCATCCTGAGCCAGGATCAAACTCTCAATAAAAATGATTATATATCTATAATCTTATCTACTAGTTTTTTCCTAAGCTACTCAAATTGACTTTTTACTTAGTTTTCAAAGATCATTTTCTGCACCTTTTCTCGCTGTGCACTAGTAATATACCAAATTGAAAATCAATTGTCAACAAAAATTTTACATTTTTTGCAAAATTTTCAAAATTTTTACTTTTTTCCCCATTTTCGGCCTATTACAATAATAAATTTATGTTCTCTTTTAATATTTTATTCTCTATTTACGTAAAGTTTCATAACGTTTTAAAAAATCAGTAACCGTCAAAAAATTAAAAGGACCTTCTTTATTTAATTTCATATTTATTAATTTTTCAAGTTCTTTATTAAGGATAAAATCCAAATCGTCAGAGTAATTCATTATTTTTTTATGATATTTATATTCATTTCGGTCCAAAATGCGATATCCTCCATCAGGAAAGACTCTTAAATCTAAATCATAATCGATATATTTAACAACATCTTCATCCCAAACATACGGAGATGCTATATTACAATAATAAAATAAACCAAAATCTTTAAATTGAGCTATAACATTAAACCAATTATGTTTATAAAAGAAAATAATGGCTGGTTCTTTTGTCTTGTGCGTACGTCCATCACTTTCAATAACATTCGTCTTATAATTACCACAAACTAAATAATCGTCTGTCTCTAAAATAACAACCGAATCATCCCATATTCTATGAATTTTACCATTATGTTTATAACAATGAATTTGTATTTTATCACCAAAATTATGCATAATATATTTTACCTCTTAACTTTTGTATCACCTTAGTCTTACTTAAATTATACTATAAATGTTTACGTAAAACAATTAAAAAAGATTATTGTTCTAAATAAGAACGATAATCTCATTGTAATAATTCAATTGCTTTAGCTAATTGTAAATCCTCCGTTCGAGAATTAATAACACTATAATCCGGCATAATACCAACACCATCAATACATACACCATTTGGTGTTAACCACTCAGCTGATGTATATTTGACAGAGTCCCCATTGTCAAGTTCCACAACTTGTTGGACTTTACCTTTACCATAACTTTTAACCCCAACCAATGTAGCTCCATAGCTATCCTTTAAGGCTGCAGCTAATATTTCGGAAGCTGATGCTGAACTACCATTAATTAATACAATAATATCATAATCCCTTTTTTCTTTGGTTTTATCTTTATAGGCAAATTCGGTATTACTTGTTTTTAATGAATATATTGTCTTCCCATTTTCTAAGAATAAAGATGACACTTCTTCAGCAGCTGATAAATAACCACCAACATTATCACGAACATCGATAATAAGCGAAGTTATCCCTTCTTTTTCTAATTCTTTTAACGCCTTACTTACTTGTGAACTTAAATTTTCGGCAAAAATACTTATTGATAAATAACCAATATTGGTTCCATCTAATACTTTATAATTAACTACTTTATTGATTAAGGTCGCTTTTTTTAAATTAAAATCTAATTCTTCGCCATCCCTTTCAATAATAATATTAATGCTATCGGTAGCGTCATTTTTAATAAGATTACCTATCGCATTACTATCCATATTAGTTACATTAATACTATTAATTCTAATAATACTATCTCCTTCTTTTAAACCGGAATTTGCTGCAGGAGAATCTTTTACAATCCCCACAATTTTATTACCAATAACCTCAATGCCCACACCTTCATAAGTTCCTGCTAATTCATCTATAATATCTTTATATTCTTCATCATTTAAATAAGTAGTATATTTATCACCTAAAAAATTAAGCATTCCTTCTTCAGCAGCATTAAGCATTCCCTCTTTATCTATATCATTATAATATCTCGATAATAAAGTTTCATATACTTCAATAAATTCTTGTAATTCTTTATCTTCTTTACCACTAACAATACTTTTATCATCATTATTGTATATAATTATACCTGTTGCTAGGGTTGTTATAATAGATGTCACAATAATTATTATAATTGTGCTAACTAAACTAAAGCCAGCGCTTTTTTTCATGTAACCACATCCTATTTTTAATTTTATCACTATCTAAAAAAAAAGAAAAGGTCATTATCACTAATTGATGTCAATTAGGAACCTAATTTCTTTTTATTTTAATTCATCTCTTATTTGATTATAATCTTCTATATATCTACTAATTTGTCCATTTTTAATTTCTAACAATGTTAATTTACCTAAATCAAGTTCGTTAATACTTTTAGCATTTGGATTACTTATGTCATCTTCTCCTACATTATAGTAAGCTGCATTCAAAACATTTCCTAAATCACAAAAATAGATTTTTTTCGGATTTTCATCTTTACTTTTATTCATATAATTTGTTAAAAGAGTTGAATATTTAACAGCTTCAGGGTCTTTTTCATCATAAAGCATAACATAATAATCATCATAAGGACGATTTAAAAGCATACCTATTGATAATCTATTGTAATTGATTACTCCTTTTGTTACAGCTTCCTCGGTATTATCATCTTTTTTGTTTATTAAATCTGTTAATAAATAAACACCAAATGCTAAAACGGCAATAACTAAGACAATAATAATAAACTTTTTGATAACATTTTCATCCTCATCGCTACTAAAGCTAGTATTTTTAAAATTAACTTTTTTTTCTTTAATTAATGGATTTTCTTTTTTTATATTTTTCTTCATTGCAAAACACTCCCATATCAATTATAACGAACTATGAGCTTAAAAACAATAAAAATTAACATTACACTAAATAAAATTGAAAGAGCCCAATAATTTTATCACGGTCAATAAGTCTTTTAAACTTTTTGCTATGCCGAG
>CANQIY010000087.1 GCA_947624125.1 uncultured Bacilli bacterium
CAAAAATGCCATTAATAAACAAAATTTTCAGGGAAGAATTTTAGATAATATTAGTGTGGGTAACTCTATTTATCATTTTCATTTTGATGAACAAGGCAATTTAATGCTTCGAAAAGAAAGTTTTGTTAATCACCATTTAATTACTGATATCGAAGTTAATTTAAAAAATGGGATTAATGCTGATGATATAGGTCTTAAAAATATGATTGGTAATGTTCAATATGAATTTTATAATAGTACTAAAGATAAAGATGTATATGCCGAGACGGATTATGAAGTTATTAAGATGCCTTTTGGCTATTTAACTCTTATGCATAAATATAATTCATTCTTTATTAATTTTAAATTTATTAACAATAAAAATATTCCCACTAATTTAGAAAAAAGTAATTTACATACTTTAAAACTAACAAAATAATAACATAAAATAAAGATTTTTTTGACAAATAATATCTTTTCTGTTAAAATAGAGCGCTGGATTTAAGGGCGGTTTTTAAACATGAAATTAATTGATAAAAATAAACATACTTTAGTTACTTCATTTTGGTATAATGATGAAGTCTATCGAATATATTATGCTAAATCATATTTTCCTGAAAAACAAAATTTTCACTATTTTTTTAAATTATATAATTTAAAAAGTAATGGTAATTTAAATTGTCTTGGATATATTTACTTTTATCTTGATGAAATAAATAAAAATAGTAAATATATAGGTACTTATATTAATCCTTCTGTAAGAGGAAAAGGACTTGCCTCTTTACTTCTTTCATATTGGATTATTTTTTGCTTAGATAATAATTATACTTTAGAAACTAATCATACTCAAAAAAAGCCCTTTTTATTATATCTTTTAAAATTATATGCTTTTGAAATAGAAAATCCTAAAATCTATAATGAAACCAAAGCAACGGTTTCTATTTGTCAAAAAGATGATTTAAAAACAAAATATTTATATTTCCGAAGTTTTTTACAAAAACAACAATTTTTACAAAGTAAAATCTATCAGGAAGATAATTATGTTGTTTTAGATGATTTAGAAAATGCCAAAATATTAGATAACGTTATTTTATCAGCTCAATATCAATTAACAGATGAAAATTATGCTTATAATCGGAGTATTAATACTCTAAGAAAATTTATTAAATAGTCTTAGTGTTTCATTGAGATGGCATTTTTAGCTAAAGAATCCCTAAACTCTTCTTTTGATACTAGAACATTATCGATAAAAAATTGTAAATATTTAAAACCATTACTATAATCTATTTTATAGTAATGCAGGTCGTCTTTTAAATAAATATTAACTAAAGCAAGTTCTCTATTAATAGATAATTTTCCAATGCCACTTTCTTCTTTAATATTTATTAAACTAAAACCATTTTCAATAATTAAATTACTATATTCTTTACTTATATCATCACTATGTTCAATAATGAAAATTAATGTTTCAAGAGCTGTTATATCATAGTAATGAGCTTCTTCATTTTCTTTCGAAATAGATATTTTTTTATAATATAAATCTTTAGGAATAATTTTAACATTTAATGAATATTTTTGGGCTAATTCATAAGCTTCATTATAATCTCTTTCTGTGTATGGTTCAAAAAGAACAACACCTAAAAAATTTGTTTCTGTAGCATCTAAAGTTATATCACTATAAACATTTTTAAAACGTTCTTTGATAAAATCACCATTAACTTTTATATTTTCTTTAATTAAATCCATTTCAATTTGATTAGGTAATTTTAAAGGATTAACATATTTTTCACTAAATATTTTATAACCATTTTTAAGAGAACTTATGTAATAATAAGCAGGAGCATTGTTATTTTTAATTAAGACACTATGAACATCATAAGAACTAGTAGCAATTAAATTGTTTTCATTAACATCACACACAAGACCATAATTAAGATGATTAAATGTTCCCATGTGTTTATCAGTAATAAGTGAACATGATAAAATACTTTTTCTCTTAATATCATAATCTTTAGCATCTTTAGTTGGACAAGTAATGACAAATTTAAATTTATCTCCTACATTATAATTATTAAAATCAGTTAATTCTTGTTGCCATACTCTTGTAAAAAAAGGTCTTATTTGAAATGTAATTTCTCTTATTTTTTCATAGTCAAAATTTTCTCTTTGACAACTTAAACTAACCTTTTTTAGAAAAATATATTCCTCTTTTGTATATAAATCACGATAATTTTTCAATAAATTTTCGATACTATTAACTATTTCCTCTTTCATTATTTAAACTCCCCTCTAATACTTTTTGCGCTAAAAAATTGTTATTTAAATATTTACTAAAATTAAATAAATATTTGGAAATCTCTAAATTTAATTTTGTTAAATCGACTCTAAGCTCCGTAATTCTTGTTAATTCTAAAATATCGGCATCTTTTAATATTTTTAAAAGTAATAAATTATCTTCTTTAAAATCAATGTTATATCTCTTAAAAATAGTCGGGTCATTTATAGGTTTATTGTGGGCAAATATTAACATTTTGACAAAATTTAAAACTTTCTCATCTTTATAAAACTCTTCTTTATCTAAAACATCTTCAGCTAAAACGGAACCAATATAATTATGTCGATAATCATAGACATCATCAATGCGCCCGATATCATGAAGTAATGAAGCATCGACTAAGACCTTTTTTTCAGGACCTTTTAAACCATAAAAATTAGCCAACACTAAAGATAAAATAGCTACATTTATGGCATGAGTTATATTATGATATTTAAAATTAGGAAATACAGATGTATCTATTTGAGATAAATTTTCTTGCAAAAAATTAATTGTTCCATTATTAACACATAATTGCCAAATCTGTTCACTAGGAATTTGTAATTTAAATTGTTCTATTTTATCTTTTTCCATTCTATTCCTCTATAATCATTATAAATTATTTATCTTATCTAGTCAATTTTTAGTTTTTTTAACACTTTGGAATAAAAATTCGATAAGTAATTTTTCTAAATCATCTTTATGATAACTTAATAAAAGCAAAAAGAAGAGTAAAACTCTTCCTTTTGAAAAACTTCTACCAAGTGTATAAATACACCTGCAACAATCTAAAGTACTTTCA
>CANQIY010000088.1 GCA_947624125.1 uncultured Bacilli bacterium
GAAAGGCGACGTTTGCATATTTTAGTGTAAGTAACGGAGGAACTAGTACAACAAATGTTAGAGGAAAAATAGAAAGCGTAGGAACTATATCATTAAGTACAGGTGGAGAACATCCACATCTTAATATAAATGCAGAAGATATGAGTGTTGAAGCATCAAATTCAGGTGATAAAACATACTACTCTACTATAACATCTTCAAAAGACCATGCAGATGAAGAAGGAGATAGTGCATTAAAACCCATAGCAACAGCAACATTAAATGGCGGAACTAGTGGCGTAAAATACAATTTAAAGAAGGCGACGCAAAATTAAAATTAAGTGGAGATGCTGGTGTAACTTCTAATGATTTATTTGCAGAAATAGATTTGTCAACTTTAGTTAGTAGTGGTTATACAAAATCAGGTACAGTAACATTTGAATTTACTGGAGATGGTAATACTATTACAAAAAACATTAATGGATATTTAGCAATAACTAATAAACAAAAAGATGGTGACGATTCTGAAAATGCAGACCAAACTGAAAGACTTGCTGGAAAAGACTTCACTGTTGAAATAAAAGGCGATAATTTCACTTGCGATACTGTTGCAGAATAAGAGGTTAGAAATAACTTCTTTTTTTTAACACGTTTATTCTAATTTTTTTTAGAATAAACGTGTTTTTTATAACAGTATAAAAAAGTGTCAATATAATAAAAATGCATTGATTTTCACCACAAATTACTGTATAATGATAAAAAGAGGTGAAAATGTGATAATTACTAATAAGATGGCTAAGAATAATTATAAAGATTATGCTAATAAAAATAGTAAATTAGCTAGAGAAGTAAAGATGAAAAAATTATTTAAAATAATAAATGGTTTATATGAAACTGAAGAAAATACTCCCGGCTATTTATTAGCGGGAAGTATTTATGGCCCATCATATATTTCTTTTGAATATGCTTTATTCTATTATGGACTTATTCCCGAAAGAGTAAGTACTGTTACTAATGCCACTTTTGCTAAAAGAAAAAAGAAACAATATAATACTAAGTTTGGTATATTTACTTATAGAGATGTTCCATCTCTAGCTTACCCCGAAGCAATAGTTTTAAAAAAAGAAGGGGACTATACTTATCAAATTGCTACCCCTGAGAAAGCTTTGTGTGATAAATTATATACTTTATCACCATTAAAAAATTATTATAATTTAGAAAAGATGTTATTTGCTGATTTAAGAATAGATGAAGAAGAATTTAAAAAACTTAATTATGAAATAATAGAAAAGTTAAGTAATTTATATCATTCAACTAATGTTAATTTACTTGCTAAATATATGAGGAGAAATCAAGATGAATAATATAATTGAACAAATGCTTAGTCATTATGAAATTAATAATACTAATGATGAAATTAATGCCCTAAAGGAAATCATTCAAGAACTAGTTTTAGAAGGCTTAGCAAGAGGAGGTTTCTTTAATAAAGCAGCCTTCTATGGTGGTACAGCTTTAAGAATTTTTTATAATTTAGACCGGTTTTCTGAAGATTTAGATTTTGCTTTAATCGAAGCAGATAAAAATTTTAAATTAGATAAATATCTTAATTATATTGAAAAAGAATTAAAAGCTTATGGCTTAAACTTAGAAGTAAGTACGAAAGAAAAAAATAAAGATTCTAATATTACATCAGCTTTTTTAAAAGGAGATACTTTAGAACATATTTTAAAATTTTTTCCTAATGAAGGTAATCAACAATTTAATCACATGTTTAAAGATATTAAAATTAAGTTAGAAGTAGATATAAATCCACCTCCGGGAGCAACATATATTGATGAATATAAATTATTACCTAGTCCTCATCAAATAAAATTATATGATAAAGAATCTTTATTAGCAGGAAAAATACATGCTATACTTTGTCGTAATTGGAAGACAAGAACAAAGGGAAGAGATTTATATGATTATGTCTTTTTTATAGCTAATAATGTTAAAGTTAATTTAGAATTGATAAAAAATAAATTAATTAATTCTAACTATATTGATTCTACTAAAGAATTTAATATAGATAATTTAAAGAATTTATTAATTGAAAAATTTAAAAATATTGATTATAACGAAGCTAAAAATGATGTTATACCTTTTATAACAAATGTTGATAGTTTAAATGTTTGGAGTAGTGAATTTTTTATAAATATTACTTCAAAATTATAAGAAGAGAAATCTTCTTTTTTTTTAATGGATTTAATAGAGGCCCACCTTAGGTGGGGAGGGGGGAAAAAAAGGAGAGAAGAAAAGAAAAAAGAGAAAGAAGAATGGACAAAAAAAATACAATGTTATTAACAGTAATAGCAGTAGCAACATTATTAGTAGCAGTAGTAGGAGCGACGTTTGCATATTTTAGTGTAAGTAATACAAATCAATATACTACAACTGGTATAACGACGACAACTGATAAAATTGGTGCAATAACAATAGCTAGAGGTACAGAAGATTTACAAATGACTTTAACTGCAACAGATATGTCTACTGGTAATGAAAAAAAATATTATTCAACAGTTAGTGGAGGTAAAAATCATGAGGATAGTTTAACTAAATATGATTTAGCTAAATTTACTTTAACAGGAAGTGAAGAAAAAACTAAATACACTTGCACAGGAAATGTAAAAGTTAAATTAGAAGCTCAAACAAAGCTAGGTTCTGCTGAAGAAAGCCCGACATTACCAAGTTTTGTTACTGAAGATGGTAAATTACATTTAGAAGGTCCAACAAATATTGATGGTCTTGGAGGAACCACAACAGATATTACTTTAAAGGATTTAAAAGAAGCCGCATCTCAAGAAAAGACAATATCTGATGTAAAATTTAATTTATCAGGGACAACTACTGAAGCAACACTAAAAGGATATTTAGAAGTTACAAATACTTCTGAAGAACAAAATTATATGGCTGATAAATCATTTAAGGTATCTATAGACTTAGATGGATTTAAATGTACAATTGATGATGATGCTAATGAATAATACAATAATAGGTAGACAAAGATAAAACTTAGT
>CANQIY010000089.1 GCA_947624125.1 uncultured Bacilli bacterium
AAAATAAATTTTGTTCAAGTTTTCATGACTATGTGTGCCTTGAACGAAGTGAAAGGAATGTGAGGTTAATATGAAAAGTAAGGAAGGTAGCTTTGGTATTATTAAAACTATTGAAGATGAAAAAGATATCCAAGAATTACTTAATATTTTTTCCCATATAAAAAAAGAAAGTAATCTAGTCAACTTATCAAATACCAATACTAGATATTTATTTAGATTTATTGATAATGCCCAAAACATTATCGCTGATGTGTCTTTTTCACCTCTTAATATTGATGGAATAAATACTTTCTTCCATTTAGGACTTGATGATGATAATGACCTTCTTTTATATAATATAATGCGAGAAAAATATAATCTTCCTTTAAGTAATATGAATTCTAATTTAGCAAATTCCTTACTTACAACTAATAAAATAGTTATTAAAAATTGGAATACGACTCATGTAATAAAAGAAATTACAGAAGAACAAAAAATAAAGGAATTAATAGAGGTTATTAGTAAAGCTAAATTAAGTAATCAAAAAGAATTTTTAGCTATTGGTCTTAAATATACTTTAGAACTTTATCATGATGAAAAAATAATTGCACTTTTAAATTATGAACCATATTTATTTTTAAATAGTGAAGATGTTAGTTATACTCTATATGACTATAACAAAGAATTATTAAATACTTTAATAGAAAATGATTAATGCATTTTTAAATTACGAGTTTTGACTGTTTCAAAATCATTGTCAAAATATAAATCATTTAAATTATAAGCATCATAATTAGCAAAATTACTATCATTAATTCCTAATAAATTAATAATATCTTCGCTACTATAATTATTTAAGGAAAGAGCTATAAAATTACTTAAAATATTCATATAATTTTCTTTTAAATAAGTATTGATGGATGTAATTAATGGGAAAGTTTGAGGACTTAATTTATGAATAAGACGACCCTTTGTAAAATTCTTATCTTCATCAAAAGCGTTAGTATGAGGTAAATCTTTATCTACTTCATCTAATTTAATATTGTTATATTCTTTATAATAGAAAACATGATTTGGGTTTAATTCTTCATCATTAGTTATTTCGATATATTCTCTTTCATAATTCTTTTTATCAAGTTTATTATGAATATGAACAAAAAATTTAGTTCTTTCAGGATTAATAATAATTGTGTCACTTGTATCATTTCTATTTGCTTCAAGTGCTAATAAAGAATGCTTATTAATATTAACATTTAAAACTTGTTTTTTATCATTAATTAAATGAAATGATGACTGATAAATAATATGGTTATTATCATAAGCACTGTGAAGACAACCTAAATCAAAGGTTCCTTCAATATAGTTATTTTCTTGTTGATATAATTTATAATTAATTTTTGTACACCAACTAGATGATAAAAAATAAGTATTATGGGCATTTTTTGCTCCGCTTATAAGAGGTATTTCATAGTTTGCTTCTAAAATATAATCATTTATTTTAGCATTCATTAATATTTTTCCTTCTTGATAAGTTAAAACTCCCACGGGCTTTTCTCCGGCATATATTTTTAGATGTAAATAACGATTAATATTCTTTTTATTTTCTAATTTTAAGTTAAAAACATTTAAAAAAACTGAAGCAGCTTTTATATTTTGTTTAGCATTTAAATAATAATTCATATTTTTTTTCCTTTCTTTTAAAAACTCTAAAAAAATATTATACAAGAAATTATTTCAATTGCAAGATTATTTTGTTATTATTAATATGGTGATGAGTATGAATATTACAATTAAACAAATTACTAATAAAAATGACTCTAGTTTAGATATTATAAGTAAATGGTTATATGAGTGGTGGGGAAAAGATGAAGGTTATTTATATGAAGAGGTCGAATGCTATGTTAAACACGCTATTAACAAAGATAGTTTACCAATGACTTTTGGTTTATTTATTGATAATAAAATAATTGGGCTATATCATCTTATATATAATGATTTAGATATAAGAGTGGATATATATCCCATGGTTGCAGACATTTATATTTTAAAAGAGTACCGTGGTAAAGGTTATGGCAAAATTCTCATAAATGATATTGTTAAAAGAATAAAATCATTAAATTTTCCCCAATTTTATTTATATACTAGCCATCATAATTTATATGAAAAGTTTGGTTTCGAATTTGTTGAAGAAATAGATACATATAGAAAAAGTCCCCGTATTCAAAGATTATATACTTATAAAGTAAAATAATGCTAGTTTTATTTAGTAATCTATTTTATAATATAGGTAGTTTGAGGAAGAAGTGATTATATGGGAATGGCTTTAGAAAAAATTAAAGAATTTCATCAGAAGTATACAGGTGGAATTGCTTGGCGAGTTAAAAAACATGCAGAAGTAATTGATGATTATCTTAATCCTGGGGAAACGGTTTTATATGGTTTCTGTGCGCAAAAAAATGATAATTTTACCGAAATATTTAATACTTTTGCTGTTGTTTTAACAAATAAAAGAATTTTACTTGGGCATAAACGAATTTTATGGGGAAATTTCTTATATTCCATTACCCCGGATTTATACAATGACATGGAAATATACCATGGTCTTATCTGGGGTAAAATAACAATTGATACCGTAAAAGAAAAAATTGTCTTAACTAATATTTCCAAAAATGCTTTAGATGAAATCGAAACAAATATATCAGAGTTCATGATGGAAGCTAAAAAGAGTTATAAAGATGAAGAACGGTAGGGGAAAATTAATTAGTTTTATTACCGTCTTTGTCTTAGGCTTTAGTATTTTTCTCTTTGTTATTTTTCGTTCTTACAATTATGAATTAGAATATAATATTGATGCTTATCATATTAAGGAAATGTATAATAAAGAAGGGGCTGTAATGAAATGAAATAATTTCATTCAGCTCTTTTTTGTTTTGGAAAAGGAAAATTTTCTTC
>CANQIY010000090.1 GCA_947624125.1 uncultured Bacilli bacterium
GCGTTATGCTCTATCCGACTCAAGAAATGTTCCGGCTTTAAGAACATTTAGAAAAGTTTATAATTTAGATAAAAGTATCATTGAAAATTTCGTCCATAGTGTTGGTATTGATTATGGTTCTGAACTTTATGAGTCATTCTCCATCGGAGCTTTTACCGGTGTTTCTCCACTTCAATTATCTGCAGCTTATGCAACATTTGGCCGGGGTGGTTATTACATTGAACCTTATTCATATACAAAAATTATCAATAATGCAACGGGTGAAGAAATAAATTATAGTTATAGTAAAGAAAAAGTTATGGAAGAATCTACCGCTTATATGATTAGTAGTATTTTAATGGATGCTTACGGTGGACGTGGTGTTAGTGGAACAACTATTGGTGGTAAAACCGGAACGACTAACTTAGATAGTGAAACAAAGAGAAAATATGGTCTTCCAAGTGGAGCTGTTATGGATGCTTGGATAGTTAGTTATTCACCTAGTTATTCTGTTGCTTTATGGTATGGTTATGATAGCCTTACAGCGGAAATGGCCCAAAATAAATATTATTTAACAAGTAATACAGGTGGTACGGCAAGAAGACAAATCATGAATGGACTTGCTACTAATATTCATAGACCTAATGAACAATTTAAAGTTCCAAAAACAATTACAAAAGTTAATGTGGAAACGGAGACTTTCCCACCAGCTTTATGTAGTAGTCATACTCCATCATCAATGTGTGTTTCAGAATACTTTGTTGCGGGAGTTGAACCAACCGAAGTATCAAATAGATATAGTGATTTAGATAATCCAATTAATGGTCGTTATACTTTTAATGGCTCTACTATTACAATTAGTTGGGATAGTATAAGTACACCGGATGCAATTAATCCTACTTATTTAAGAGAACATTTTAATACTTACTATGAAGAATATGCTGATAAGTATTATGAAAATCGTTTGAATTATATAAATAATAATATTGGTACATTAGGTTATGAAATTTATTTAAGAAATAAAAGTGGTTCTCTAACTTATGTTGGTTATACTCACAGTACATCCTTTAATTATACAGTTGATGCTGGAGGCTCATATGACTTTGTTGTAAAATCAGCTTATTCTATTTTTAAAGATAATATGAGTTCTGGCTTAGTTATTCATACTAAAACTATCGATAGTACAGTTGGTGATTTAGTAACTGACGAAGATAATAATGATAATGATAGTGACAATAATAATTAGATATAAAAAAAATCATATCAATTTAATGGTATGATTTTTTTAATTTATTTTTCTCTTTTTCTAACTATACTATTTTCTTCCATTAGCGTAAATCCATCAAAAGCTAAATTCATGACTTCTATTATTTCTTCTAAAGAGGCCTTACCTAATTCATAAAAAGGTATTTTATTGTTTTCAAATAATATTTTTCGCATTTCATCAAAACTAATACATTCCTTCATATGACAATTTACAACATATAATCTATCATAAATTATAATAAATGTTCCCGGTAAATCCCAATGAAAATTATTAGCGGGTTTAAAAGTTCTTTTCGAAACCATTTTATTATCTAAGCCGGCAAAAGGAGTACCTACATATACTTCACCAGCACTCTTATTATCATTAGTAACCCATTTTAATCTTTTGAAAAAACCGATTTTATTATCGTCATAGATGCCTATATAAATATTTTGAATATCTTTTTTTAATTCCATAAAAAATCCTTTCATTAATATTAATGCTTATTATAACAAAAAATTCTTTATTTTCAACAAAAAAGCACACTTTAATCAAGTGTACTTAAACTAATTATTTTTTCAACTTCACTTCGAACACTATCAAAAGTGAAAGGCTTAGCTAAAACATCAACTATATCATAATTAAATGCTCTATCTATTCTCTCTTTTTGAACATCGCCAGTAATTATACACACCGGAATTCTTTTAAATAAATTATTTTCTTTAAAATAATCTAGGACAGCAAAACCATCAACTTCTGGCATATTCAAATCTAAAAGAATTCCTAAAATAGAATCATCAACATTATTTTTCACAATATCAATAGCTTCTTTACCATTTAAGGCTACTAAAACTTCATATTCATCGCGAAAAGCTCTATCAACTATATTACTTATTATTTTTGAATCATCTGCTACTAAAATTTTCTTTTTCATCTTTATTCATCTCCTAAATATTTATGGGCTAGTTTGGTAAATTTATCAACACAGGCCATTAATTCATCATACTTACTATTTACTTCATCTATATTATTAGCTTTACTAGCTAGTTCATGAACATAGGCTATATCAGCTAAAGACATAAAACCTAAATATTTAGCATCACTTTTAAGAGCATGAACTAAGATGGCATAATCAGTCATATTTTGTTCTTTCTTATATTTTAAAAGATTAGGTATTCGTGTGGTATTTTCTTCTAAAAAAGCCTCTAAAGTTTCATCATAGAAACTTAAGTCTCCTAAGAGATTTAAAGCATAGTCTAAATCAACCCCATTATCAGATAATATACTTACATCATGCATTTTCCCATTCTCCTCTACCCTAAAATTATAGCATGTATAGAACAAAAAGTAAATTCATATACTTTTAATTATTATTTATCTTAATTCTCGAAGTAAATGCAACTTTTACAATGTGAGTTGCATTTACAATGAGAATAAGTATTGCATTTACTT
>CANQIY010000091.1 GCA_947624125.1 uncultured Bacilli bacterium
TAATCCCAATAACATAACTTACTAAACTGCCCGCAGCACTTCCTCTTCCGGGGCCTACTAAAATATTATGTTTTTTGGCATATAAGACATAGTCATACACTATTAAAAAGTAATCAACAAATCCCATTTTCTTTATAACAGCTAATTCATATTTTAATCTTTTAAGATACTTAGGAATAGTAACATTATTAAGTCTTTTTTTAAGTCCTTTAAGACATAAATTAGATAAATAAGTAAAACTATCACCATCTTTTAAATAAGATGGAATATATCTTTTATTAAAAGGAATAGTAACATTTAAAAGACTTACTAAATTATTTAATTCTTCTTTTTGAATATCACTTAAATTAACTAATTCTAAATAACTATTTTCATCTCTTTCACTTGTTTTTTCTTCATTTAATAATTTTAAATATTTATAATACTTATAATCTTCTTTATTTAAATATTTAAGATTTTTTAAATAAATAACTTTATTTGTTTTAACTAGTTCATTTCTTAATTCTTCATCATTTTGATAACTTAAATATATATATTTATAGAATGATAATTTTTCATAAAAAGAAATACTTTTATAAGGAAGAATGGCTATAATATTGTTACTATATTTAGCTAGTACTTCTAAAGTAACAAGATTATCCTCTACTAAAGAGTTTATCTTTAGTAAATTTTTATAACCATCATAGTTCATAGCATATAAATAAATACTTTTATTATCTATTATTACTTCTAAACCAATTAAAGGTTTTATATTATTTTGAATACATAATTTATAAAATTCTATACTTCCATATAAATTGGTATCGCATATACCACAAGTTTTAATATTATTTTTATTACAAAAAATAATTAAATCTTTAATTTTAATTAAACTATTTAGAAGTGTATAATCAGTTGTTATTTTAAATGGTATATACATATAAAACCCTCCCATAATAATTATAACACAGGTTCAAAATAATTTGACATATCTTTTAATATATGATAAAGTTTAAAGGAAAAAGGAGGCATTTAAAATGGCCAAAAAAATGACAAATAAGAAACCTTTAACAGGTAATTTAGTTAGCCATGCTGAAAATAAAACTAAAACAAAACAAAAACCTAATTTACAAAAGAAAACTATCGATGGTAAAAAGGTAAGAATTAGTGCTAGAGAAGCTAAAAAATTAAAATAAAGAACTAAATGATTAATCAAATAGTTCTTTTTTATTTATTATATTTTAATATATTAATGTAGGTATATTATCTTTTAATGTCCATTTACTTAATGTTAAATCATAACCAGTAGTTGTTTTAAATTCTGTTAATAAATCATTATCTATATATTCTGAAATATTTATACCACTTAAGTTATTATTTAAATCAGTTACAAAGGCTTCACTTTGCATATAATCTAAGTCTTTACCTATAATTTCTTCATTTGTTATATTACTTCCTGAAATATTATCATTATTTTTGTAATAAGCTTCATTTATAGTATAACCAGTACCTTTAAATTCACCTATTCCATACTTTACTGTGACGCTTTCAAAATCACCCATATTGTATACATTATTTATTTTAATTGTACCAAAACTAAATAAAACTATTCCTCGTCCAATATAACTATTTTTAATATTTCCTGTATTGTAACTATTTATTATACTAACTAATGATGTACCATCAATATTTTCAATTATTCCTGAACTAAAGCCTTCTCTTTTTGTTGAATTTCCTTGAACATTTCCTGAATTATACGAGTTAAATAAATATAATTGCGCACCATTATAAGCATATGAAGTTATCCCTCCAATATGAATATTACCTGACCAATTACTATTTTCGGATGGAGATAAATTTCCGGAATTATAGCTTTTATCAATAATTGCAATACTTTTATCCCAACCAATTCCAACTAAGCCTCCAACTCGATTACCACCCATTATATTACCTTCATTATGTGAGTTAGTTATTATTGCTTTTCCTCCATCATAACCTATTAGTCCACCTACATTTACTTGATTAACTGTTGAGGCAGTATTAACATTTATTCCACCTTTATTATAACTATTATTTATATAGACATTACCATTTAGTTTTCCTATAAGACCTCCTGCATATATACCTCTATCATTACCATCTATTATTACTTTTCCATTATTGTATGAATCTAAAATTGTTGTTGTATCTGTCGCGCATTATCTCTTCCTAATAAGCCACCAGCATGACTTCCTAAAGAATTAGTAATTGTCCCTTCATTGTAACTGTTTTCTATTGTTAAAATACCAGAATTAAGTCCTACTAATCCTCCTGCATTATTGCTATTTGTTATATTACCATAATTAGCACAATTTTTTATTATAACGTTCTCACCTAAAGCAGTTCCTAATATACCACCTAAAGTATTTCCACCAACCATACTAGTTACATTTGCATAATTATTTACATTCTCTATTGTCGTATTCGTAGCTTTACCTGCAAGTCCTCCAATATCTGAATTTACTTTTGTATTCATTTCTCCATATAAGTTCAAATTTTTTATAATCGAATTTGATATAAAACCAAACAACCCGCTATCTCGAATTACTTCACTATTTCTATATATATTTTTTAGATTTTTATTATTACCATTAAATATTCCTTGGAAACTTTTAATTTGTGTTATTCCAATAGGTATCCATCCTGTTCCGGTTGTCATTTCATTTATTAATGTATCACCATCATCAGTTATTCCATTTAAATTACCATAATCTGTTCTTTCACTATCATTATAAGAATTTATATCATTAAAATCTAAGTCTCTTGTTAAATAAAAACCACGTCTAAAAGGCGTGGTTTTAACATGGCCTATAAGGCCCTAACATCTACCAACCCGCAAATGGAGG
>CANQIY010000092.1 GCA_947624125.1 uncultured Bacilli bacterium
GCATATTGTTCAGCTGGAGCCCCAAAAGCATCCCAACCCATTGGAAATAAAACATTATATCCCCTCATCCGCATATATCTTGCATAAGAATCAAGAGCTGTATAACTTCTAACATGTCCAACATGTAAACCTGAACCTGATGGATAAGGAAATTCAACTAAAATATAATACTTTGGTTTTTTACTACCTGTTATGGCATGAAAAACACCTTCTTTTTCCCATATTTCTTGCCATTTTTGTTCAACTATTTTATTTTCCATTTTTACTATAACCTCGTCTTTCTAAATAACGCCCTAATAACTCATAAATTGCATAAATTAAAGCAAATAAGAGAATAAAACCTAATAATAATTCTAAAACAACATAAGTATTTGATAAGATAACTACAACTGCCACTAAAGAAATAATAAAAGCATTAATTAATGATATAATAAATAATAATAAGGGCATTGGTAATTTATTTTTATCTAAATTAAATTTAGATACTAAATATACTATTTCCGTTAATTCTTTATTTTTCTTATTTTTTTTCTTTTTTACTCTTCGTAAATATCTTCTTTTAATAAATAGATAATCTACTAAAAAAACAATTACTAAAAGTATTAAAAAGAATATTCCTGCTGCTTCTATCTTACTCATATTTTCCATGTAAGCCTCCTAAAATAAAAAGATGATACGAACGAAAAGGGCGAAATTTCCGCGGTACCACCTTTATTTTATCTTTTTAGTCTTTATTAGAACTACCCAAAAAACATCCAAAAGCAAGTTCATAAATAATATTTTTTAGTTTACACCAACCACTAAATCTCTTTTCTAAATATTTATTTATTACTACTCTTTCTTCATTTGTTTCCCCTATTATATTAAATTTCTTCAATATATTCAAGCAATTTAAGAAACATTCTAATAAATAATTCATTTAATCCCGCACTTTTTAGCTTTCTTACCGCAATTCTTTTCTTATTAATTGGTAAATCACTAAAGAATATAGCTGCTAAACGTTCTTTTAATAATGTTTCTATTTTTAAATCATGAATAATTTCATTAATATCTTCATTAATTATGCGTACAGCATCAATTTCAATATTTTGACCAAGCAAATTAACTGTTAAATGTTTTTTCGTATCAACATTTTTAACAATAACTGTATAGTCATTTTCATCTTCAATTGTTTCAAAATCCGTAACATTAACACCACTTATAGCTACAGTTATCTTTTCCGGTTTCCGAGTATTACGAAAATGAAGATAATAATCTCTTTCTTCCGGAATAATCCCCGTCTTACCTTCAATTGGTTGAATTGATAATGTATAATCATCTGTACTATAATTAAATTCAATTGCGGTCATCGTATATATTCCATTTTCATACAAAGAAGAAACACCATCATCTTCATATAAATGATAAACATTACTATTACCAGGAAAAATATTTATCTCTAAGGCTTTAGGTGAATCAGTATCATTTAAATTATCACCTAACTTAGCAAGCGGAATAATGGAGCCGGATTTAGCAAAAACGGGAAAATCTTCATCTTTATAAAACGCAATATATCTTTTATTACCTAAAAACTTCTTCCCTGTTTTAAAATCATACCAAGTACCTTTCGGTAAAAAAATTCTTTCAAAAGAACGATTCATAACAACATCTTTGGGTTTTGTAATCGGAGCAATTAATAATTCCGTCCCAAAATAGTATTCATTTCGATAAGCTGGTTCATCATATATTTCAGGATAATAATAGTATAAAGGTTGAACAATAGGTAAACAAGTATCATGGTATTTATAATTTTCCGTATATAAATAAGGAATTAAACGATGTCTTAATTTACAATATTCTTTAACAATTGTATAAGTTTTCATATCCCAACGCCATGGTTCTCTTTTATAATAAGCACCTCTTTTGGCACTAAAACGAAATATTGGACTATAAGTAGCAAGTTGAACATATCTTAAATATAATTCACTATCTTCAATTCCATATTTAAATCCCCCGACATCATGACTCCACCAAGAAAGACCTATATTACTTGCTGTTGAATTAAAAAATGGTAAATATTTTAAAGTATCCCAACCAACTTTCGTTTCCCCCGAATAATGAATTGGATAATTATGGGCTGCTTTACCACCATTTCTTGATAAAATAATTCCTCTTTTTTCTTTAAATTTTTTATAGTCATTAAAATGATAGTAATTAAGAACTCTTGTAACTAATTCATCTTTCGAATCAAGCCAGAAAAAATCAATGCCTAAAGCATATAAAGGTTCAATTAAATTTTCAAAATAACTATTAATAAATTCTTTGCTTAATACTTTAAAAGGAATTGTTTTGGTTGTAGGAAAATTTAAATCAGCACACATCGGTAAATAACCTTCATTCATGTTATTTATTCCCTCTGTACCATCTAAATTTAATCCAATTCTAATTTTTCTTTCATGCATATAATTGACAAATTCTTGAGGGTCCGGAAATAATTCTCGATTAAATGAATAACCGGATTTATATAAATTATAATCATTTTTATCTTTATTATGCCAAAATTCACTAAGTAATAAAACTGATAAAGGAATTTCATTTTTTTGAAAAGCAGCGACTAGTTTTTTCGTATCATCAAAACTATATATTTGGTCCCTATTCCACCAAATACCTAAAGCATAACGCGGTAAAAGAGGCGGATTATTAGTTAAAGTAAAATAATCTTTCAAACACAAACCAAAATCACGCCGATATACAAATAAATAAAAATCGATTCTTTTTTTATCACCTGGTACTAAATAGCCATCTTCATCTAATAATAAAGAATGAGAATCATCAAGCATAGCAAAACCATCAGTTGAATAAAGACCGTTAGATAAAGTTGTTTTGGCTCCAAAATCTTCAATGCTAAAAGCACTACCTTTAAAATTTCTTGCTTCAGGATGGTCAACATACCACATTTTATCTGTATTAACAAGTTTAACTTTTAAATTAGAATCTGGGGCAAAAGATGGCCCTTTAAAAGGTTTTTCTTTTGCATATTGAATAATAAAATACTTAGAGGTAATAACTAAAAAACTTTCGTCTTGTTCAACTTTTAAAATAGGAGATGGAAAATTACGATTACGTACTATTTCAGTTGCCCCATCATAAAATTCTCCTTTCGTCGAATATTCAAAACGAATTAAACGATCGGTTAAAACAGAAATACGGTAGTTAACACCTGAAAAAATAGTTTTACTATTTGCCACGAGGTTTTCCGTTTTTATTTTAAAATGATTTCTTATACTAGCCATAAACCAACCTTCTTTATTTTACCTATATAATAAGAATATCAAAATTTCTCTTTTTTTTCAATCTAAAACATATATTTCCATATAAAAAGGCAAAGACATTTCTCTTTGCTTAATTACTTTTTATTCTAACACATTCTTTTACTTCGAATGATACTTCACCAACTGAATTTTTATTAGAATTATTAGTTTGGTCATAATCACGATAATTTCTAAATATCAATGATAAATTCCAATTATGTGTCGTAATGTTTTTATTTGCGGCATTATTTTCAATTGTTACTTCTCCTATTACATAATCTTGAGCTTTAATATCAACTAAATCAACATTATAATTGAATACACCACTAACATTATTTACTGTTTTATATCCTACTAATGATAAAATCAATTGATTTTTTAATTGTGCTTTATTTTTGCCATTTAAGTACATATTTTCAAAATCATTTTCTTTAGTCTTATAAGTAACTGTATATGTACATCTCGTAATATCGGCATTTGATTGAAGAGAAATACTTGAAGTATTAGTTGGACTTTTTATTTCATAATAATTACTATTACCAACTTTATTCTTAGACATATCAGCAGCACTAACATAAAGATTAACAGCATTAGCATTAGAAATTGTTACTAAAGCATCAACTTCGCCATTATCTTCTTCTTCCACAACATCACAATTGACATCACACTTACCATCACCGTCAGTATCCACATTAGTATCCGGTTTACCATCAGCATTGGTATCACAGTTTAAATCACATTTGCCATCGTCATTAATATCAACATTTAAATCTGGCTCACCATCACCATCGGTATCAACATTTTTATCCGGAGTGCCATCACCATTCGTATCACAACTTACATCGCACTTACCATCACCATTTACATCAACATTTTGGTCTGGTTTACCATCACCATTTTTGTCAATATTAGCATCTGGCATTCCATCACCATCGGTATCACAATTGACATCACATTTGCCATCACCGTTCGTATCTTGATTTGATAAGTTTTTGTCCGGTTTATTATCACCATCAGTATCAACATCAACATCTGGTTTACCATCTTTATCAACATCTTTATTAACATCTGGTTTACCATCACCATTGGTATCAACATTTAAATCTGGCTCACCATTACCATCTGGGTCTATATTAACATCTGGCATTCCATCGCCATCAGTATCGCAGTTTAAATCACATTTGCCATCTTTATTAGTATCTTGATTTGATAAGTTTTCATCTGGTTTACCATCACCATTGGTATCAACATCAACATCAGGTTTACCATCTCCATCAATATCTTTATTGATATCTGGTTTGCCATCACCATCGGTATCGATATTAGTATCTGGAATACCATCACCATTAGTATCACAATTTAAATCACACTTACCATCGCCTGTTGTATCTTGATTTGATAAATTCTTGTCCGGTTTATTATCACCATCAGTATCAACATCAACATCAGGTTTACCATCGCCATCAACGTCTTTATTGATATCAGGCTCACCATCGCCATTCGTATCAATATTAGTATCTGGGTAACCATCACCATTGGTATCACAGTTCAAATCACATTTACCATCACCATCACGGTCTTGATTTAAAACATTTTGGTCTGGTTTGCCATCGCCATCAGTATCTACATTTAAATCTGGTTTACCATCACCATCAGTATCGACATTGATATCAGGTTTGCCATCGCCATTTTTGTCTAAATTAGTATCCGGTTTACCGTCTCCATCTGGGTCTATATTAGTATCTGGGTAACCATCACCATTGGTATCACAGTTTAAATCGCATTTGCCATCACCATTTGTATCTTGGTTAGTTAAATTCTTGTCTGGTTTATTATCACCATTGGTATCGACATTTAAGTCTGGTTTACCGTCTCCATTAACATCAATATTCGTATCAGGAACACCATTACCATCTGTATCTACATTTAAATCAGGTTTGCCATCTCCATTCGTATCGATATTAGTATCTGGCATTCCATCACCATTGGTATCACAATTTAAATCACATTTACCATCTTTATTAGTATCTTGATTAGTTAAATTCTTGTCTGGTTTGCCATCTCCATCTGTATCAATATCAACATCAGGATTGCCATCACCATCAATGTCTTTATTAACATCAGGTTTGCCATCTCCATTGGTATCAACATTGATATTCGGTTTACCATCACCATCTGGGTCTATATTAACATCTGGCATTCCATCACCGTTTGTATCACAGTTTAAGTCACACTTACCATCACCATCTGTATCTTGGTTAGATAAGTTCTTATCAGGTTTACCATCGCCATTTGTATCAACGTCAACATCTGGTTTACCATCACCATTCGTATCTTTATTAATATCAGGTCTTCCATCACCATCGGTATCACAATTGACATCGCATTTGCCATTACCATTCGTATCAACATTTAAATCAGGTTTACCATCTTTATTGGTATCACAGTTTAAATCACACTTACCATCACCATCAGTGTCTTGATTTAAAACATTGCGGTCAGGTTCACCATCACCATTTTCATCAACATTAACATCCGGTCTTCCATCACCATCAGTATCACAGTTTAAGTCACACTTACCATCGCCATCTTCATCAACATTGATTTCTGGTTTACCATTACCATCTTTATCAACGTTTACATCAGGAACACCATCACCATCAGTATCACAGTTTAAATCGCACTTACCATCACCATTTGTATCTTGGTTAGTTAAATTCTTATCAGGTTTGCCATCACCATCAGTATCAACGTCAATATCAGGAATACCATCACCATCAATATCTTTATTAACATCCGGTTTGCCATCTCCATTAGTATCAACATTTAGGTCAGGTTCACCATCACCATCTGGGTCTATATTAACATCAGGAATACCATCACCATTGGTATCACAGTTTAAGTCACATTTACCATCTTTATTGGTATCTTGATTTGATAAATTCTTATCAGGTTTACCATCGCCATTGGTATCAACATTAACATCTGGCTTTCCATCTCCATTAACATCAACATTTAAATCAGGTTTACCATCTCCATTGGTATCACAGTTTAAATCACATTTGCCATCACCGTTAGTATCTTGATTAACAACATTCTTGTCTGGTTTACCATCTCCATTGGTATCAACATTAATATCTGGCTTACCATCACCATTAACATCGACATTTAAATCAGGTTTGCCATCACCATCAGTATCAACATTTAAATCTGGTTTGCCATCACCATTAACATCAATGTTTGTATCCGGAATTCCATCACCATTTTTATCACAGTTTAAGTCGCATCTACCATCATGATTTGTATCTTGATTAGTTAGATTCTTGTCTGGTTTTCCATCACCATCGGTATCAACATTAACGTCAGGTTTTCCATCGCCATCAATATCAATATTTGTATCGGGAATACCATCACCGTTCGTATCAACACCAATATCAGGTTTGCCATCACCATCGGTATCGACATTGATATCAGGTTTACCATCACCGTCTAAATCACAGTTAACATCACACTTACCATCACCATCGGTATCTTGATTTGATAGATTTTTATCGGGAATACCATCACCATTTTCATCAACATCAACATCAGGCTTTCCATCACCATCAACATCTTTATTAATATCAGGTTTACCATCACCATATAAATCGACATTAACATCAGGTATACCATCACCATCGGTATCACAGTTTAAATCGCATTTACCATCATGATTTGTATCTTGATTAGTTAAATTTTTATCAGGCTTTCCATCGCCATCCGTATCAAGATTAACATCAGGTTTTCCATCGCCATTAACATCAACGTTAACATCAGGCTTTCCATCGCCATCTGTATCGATATTAATATCAGGTATACCATCACCATTTTCATCAACGTTTAAATCTGGTTTACCATCACCATTTGTATCACAGTTTAAATCGCATTTGCCATCACCATCAGTGTCTTGATTAGTTAAATTCTTATCAGGTTTGCCATCACCATCTGTATCAACATTAATATCAGGTATACCATCTTTATTCGTATCAACATTTAAATCCGGTTTGCCATCTCCATTGGTATCAACGTTAACATCGGGCTTTCCATCACCATCAATATCAACGTTTAAATCTGGTTTACCATCACCATTGGTATCACAGTTTAAATCACATTTACCATCACCATCAGTGTCTTGGTTAGTTAAATTTTTATCAGGTTTATTATCACCATTGGTATCAACATTAACATCAGGGTTACCATCGCCATTAACATCGATATTTAAATCTGGAACTCTATCACCATTGGTATCAACATTGATATCCGGTTTACCATTACCATTGACATCGACATTGATATCCGGAAAACCATTACCATTTAAATCACAGTTTAAATCACACTTACCATCCTTATTAGTATCTTGATTTAATAGATTTTTATTAGGTTTACCATCACCATTCGTATCAACATTAACATCAGGTTTACCATCACCATTAACATCAATATTAACATCAGGCTTTCCATCTCCATTGATATCAACATTATAATCAGGTCTATTATCACCATTTCGGTCACAGTTTATATCACATTTACCATTATAATCGGTATCTTGGTTTAATAAATTCTTATCAGGCTTTCCATCACCATCAGTATCAATATTAAATCTTGGTGTTCTTCTATCTTTACCATAAGTAATATTTAAATCAGGAATACCATCACCATTTGTATCAATATTAACATCGGCTAAACCATCACCATCTAAATCAACATTGATTTTGCTGCCACCTTCTTGCCAGCTACCAAATAATTCAGACGTAAAATTAGTAATAATTAATAATAATGTTAGCAATACAATAATTAGCATAAAAGCAATTGCTAATATTTTTTTTCTTTTTAATTCTTCTGTTTTAACCATTATCTATTCCCCCAAACTACTAGCAATAACTGTATCTTCTTGAACTTGTCCATTAACAGTTGTGCTCTTTATGTCTAATTTTAAATATACCCATTTGCCAATTTCTGTTGTCGGAGTATTTTCTTTTAACCATATATATATTTTATATTTTCTTTCTGAAGGATATTTAGTATCCCCAAGAACATCCGTATTATCCGCATTATTTTTAGTTCCAATAAAATCACGTAATATTGGATAACTCTTATTATCTTTTGCAACAAGACCACCATTGCCAAAAGTCGTATGATAAACATGGTTTTCACCACTACCAAAGTCAACCCACTTGCCATTCGTTTCATCATATATACCTATTATTAAATTACTAAAATCAACTAAATCTTTTTCTGTTATTGTTATATTTTCAGAAACTTCTTCATTTTTTTTAAAATAGTCGATATTACTACTTAAAGACACAGAAAATTCGGCATCAAGATTGCCTTCATTTTTTAAAATCAATGTTGCATATTTTCCCGAACTAATACTATTATTATAATCTGAGTCACCATTTGGTAAATCTTCCGCCGGAGTTGGAAAAAAATCTGTTCCATCCATTGCTTTACTATTACTATCAACAACAATTTTTAACTCACCAGCAGTCCATTCTGTAACACTAGCTTGTGATTGCACAGAAAAAAAGGCAGAATAAGAAACACTCATTGTTACGAGTGTAAGGATTATTACAGATACTACGACAAATAAAGTGTCTCGTTTTATCTCCTTTTTTGATATCATCTATGTCACCTTATTCTAAGTTTAACATATATTTTCAAAATGAACAATACCTATATTTAAATTTTTTTCGTAAAATTAATTGACATTTTTTTCACTTTTGTTTGCTTTAAATATTAAATAATGCTATAATACTTAGGTTTGTGGGTGATATTTTATGGAAATTAGAAATGTAGCAATTATTGCACATGTTGACCATGGTAAAACAGCTTTAGTTGATGAAATTTTAAAATATGTGGGAACATTTAGAGAAAATCAAGATGCCACTAATTTTTCAATGGATTCTAATCAAATTGAAAAAGAAAGAGGTATTACGATTTTAGCTAAAACAACCTCTATCATATATAATAATATAAAGATAAATATTTTAGATACTCCGGGTCATGCCGACTTTGGGGGCGAAGTTGAAAGAATTATGAATATGGTTGATGGCGTTATATTAGTTGTTGATGCTTATGAAGGACCAATGCCTCAAACAAGATTTGTTTTAAAAAAAGCAATTGATGCCGGCGTAAAACCGATTGTTGTTATCAATAAAGTTGATAAACCAACAGCTAGAATTAAAGAAGTTGTCGATGAAGTTTTAGGTTTATTTTTAGATTTAGGAGCAACTGATGAACAATTAGACTTTAAAGTTGCTTATACTTCGGCTTTAAATGGAACTTCTAGTTTAAATAGTGATATAACAACGCAAGAAAAATCTTTTAAATGTGTTCTTGATTTAATTGTAAATGAAATTCCAGCACCAAAAGGAGATATAAATGCTACTCTACAATTTCAACCAGCTTTATTAGACTACAATGATTATGTTGGAAGAATAGCTATTGGCCGTATTTTTAATGGTAAAATTAAAGTTGGTCAAATGGTAAATTGTTTAAGATTAGATGGAACGGAAAAAACTTTCCGTGTTCAAAAATTATTCGGTTTTACAGCTCTTTCCAAAGTTGAAATTGAAGAAGCTGAAGCTGGCGATGTTTGCGCTATTGCGGGTCTTCCTGATATTTCGGTTGGAGAAACTATTACGGAAGTAAATAATCATGAACGTTTACCAATTATTCATATCGATGAACCAACTTTACAAATGACTTTTGGGGTAAACTCTTCTCCTTTTGCTGGTTTAGATGGTAAATTATTAACATCCAGAAAAATTGGTGAAAGATTAATTAAAGAAACCCAAAAAGATGTTAGTTTAAAAGTTGAACAATTAGATTCAGAAAACTTTTTAGTCTCTGGTCGAGGTGAATTACACTTATCAATTTTAATTGAAAACATGCGAAGAGAAGGTTTTGAATTACAAGTATCTAAACCAAAAGTTATTATTAAAGAAATAGATGGGGTTAAATGTGAACCATATGAAGAATTACAAATTGAAGTTGACGATGAATATATGGGGGCTGTTATTGAAGAACTAAGTACAAGAGGAGCCGAAATGCATGATATGTCTCATATCGGTACTCTAACCCGCATTACATATACTATACCATCACGTGGTTTAATTGGTTTTGCTACTAATTTTATGACATTAACTAAAGGATATGGTATTATGAACCATGCCTTTAAAGAATATGGCCCAATTAATAGTATTAATTTAGGAGAAAGAAAATTAGGGGTTTTAGTTTCTAGTGAACAAGGAAAAGCAACAGCTTATAGCATTGGTGGTCTTGAAGACCGAGGTATAATGTTTATTGAACCTAATACTGAAGTTTATGAAGGTATGATTGTAGGTGAATGTAACAGAGATAATGACTTAGCTGTTAATGTTGTTAAGGGTAAAGAACTTACCAATACAAGAGCGGCTTTCTCTGATAAAACTGTTGTTTTAAAAAGAAATAGACCTATCACTTTAGAATATGCACTAGATTATATTAATCAAGATGAATTAGTTGAAGTAACACCTAATCATATTAGACTTCGAAAAATTATTTTAAATACAGAATTAAGAAAGAAATATGATTCTAAAAAGTAAAAGAGTAAATACCAAAATGCGTATTTACTCTTTTTATTATTTATGATAATTTTTGGCTTTATTTAAAGTATCTTTACCAAAAAATTTATCCTCTTTTATATTAACTAATTTTTGAAAATCTAAAACAGCATTTAATGTCTTAAAGCCTACTATTCCATCAACGTCTAAATTAGTATTTAAAGCCCAATTTAAAAATTGTTGTAATTTTTTTACATCTTCTCCTCTGTCACCATTAACAAAATAGCCTCTTTGAGGTAGTTTGGGAAGTTCCCCATTATATTTTGTTTTAACTTTCTTTATCCCAAAATAAGCATAAAAATCATTACCAACATTATTAGCATAACCTCTTGTTTCATCACCACGATATAAGCCACTAACCCGATTATCTAAATGAACATAATTTTTATCAATATAAGATATCCCTTTAAAACCATAATCTTGGGCTTTACAACAAACTTCTTTTGCTGGAACTATTTTACCATTTTTATAAAAAGAAACATCCATTGCTCCTTCCGTTACATGTTTACTTGCCTTAGCGCCTCCTATACTTTTATTATATTCATCACAACTATAACCTCTTGACATAATTCCTTTATCATAACCATTTAAATCCATAAAGTCTTGAACCATCTTAACTAGAGCTAAATTAATTTTTGTATTATGAGTATGATTTTTTCCATGACAACGAAATTCATATGAATTCCAATTTTTTGTTAATTGAATTCTCTCATTATATTGATATTCTTTTATAAAAATTCCTCCCACTTATAATATATTAATCAATATAAAAAGAGAAACGGCCTTTATCCCATTACTTGACCACCATTATTATGAATAACTTGTCCAGTAAGATAGCTAGAATCATCACTTGCTAAAAAGACAAATGTTGGTGCTAGTTCATAAGGCATTGCACATCTTGCCATCGCAGCATCACTTCCTAAGGAAGGTATTTTTTCTTTAACCCAACATGCTGGTTGTAATGGGGTCCAAAAATAACCCGGGGCAATTGCATTAACTCTGATATTTTTTAGAGCTAGATTTCTAGCTAAAGCTCTAGTAAAACCAACAATAGCTCCTTTAGTTGTAACATAATCTATTAATTGCGGTTCACCATAAAAGGCCGTTACCGAACTTAAGTTAATAATTGTGTCACCACTTTTTAAAAAAGGTAAGACTTCTTTAGTTAAATAAAACATGCCATAAACATTAACTTTCATTGTCCAGTCAAATTGTTCATCACTTATTGCTCCTAATTCATCTTGTTGATATTGTACTCCCGCATTATTAACTAATATATTTATTTTACCAAACTTATTAATTGTTTCTTCTACTATATGATGACAAAAATTTTTATCAGTAATATCTCCTGCTAGTAATAAGCATTTACCACCTAACTTTTCAATATATTCTTTCGTTTCTTTCGCATCTTCATGTTCATTATAATAAGGGATAACAACATTTGCCCCTTCTTTTACAAAAGCTATCGCGGCAGCCCTTCCAAGACCACTATCCCCACCAGTTATAATAGCTACCTTATCTTTTAATTTATCACTACCTTTATAATTAGGATTATCAAAAATAGGTTTAGGTGTCATTAAGTATTCCATGCCTGGTTGCTTACTTTGAGCTTGCTCCGGCGCTACTATTTTATACTTAACACTTTTAATACCTAATGGATAATAATAATTATAATATTGGTTTCCAAATTGATAGTCAAAATTCACTTTCCATCACCTTAGTATATTATATGTCCCTCTTTTTAATGGGTGCGGAATTTAATTTTAGTAAATAAAAAAGTGATACCTACATCACTTTAATTTCTATGGTAACCCGTACGAGGTTTGAACTCGTGAATGCTGCGCTGAGAACGCAGTGTGTTAGACCACTTCACCAACGGGCTAAAAAGCTTTAATCTAAGTTTACCACTATCTATTCTTTAAAGCAAGAAAAACTTAAATTAGACAGGATAAAATCATAAAATCGAAGAATTTGTTCTAGAAGCAAGTTCTTTTTTTATTTTGTCAGTATTTAAATAATTA